>JANWZQ010000134.1 GCA_025054835.1 Chthonomonadaceae bacterium | reverse complement strand
AGACGGAAGAATTCCTCGAACACCAGGCGCCGACGGGCCGCGACCAGTTCCGCTTCACTGTCAGGAAAGTGGATCTGGCGCAGGGCCTCCTGCGCGCCCATCAAACGGTGTTTCTGCAAGATGCCGGCAGGAAGCGTCTCTTCCACGCAGGACAGGTAGGACTGCAGAACGGCGTGTATCAACCGGCGCAGGCGCCCCTGTCGCAACCCTTCGGTCGCAGGATAGATCGGCACGATCCGATTCGCCGAGAGAGGGTCGCCGTCCTCGCTCAACTCCTCCCATTCCGGGTTGTGGATCTCGGTCGCCCATCCAGAACGCTTCACCTGCCCGTAGGCCACGATGGTGCGTCGCGCCGCCTGCAACCCGTGGAGGACCTTTTCCATGTAGGGCTGGTTGAACCAGACCAGTTTCAGTGCGTTGCCGGCGTCGTCCAGCAGAACCTCGGTAACCGTGAGACGCGTGTTCGGACGGCGTGTCGTGACCGCGATGACCACGCCGTGCACCGTTGCCCATTCACCGGGTTGCACATCAGCAACGCGCCGGAAGCACGTTCGATCCTCCCAGCGACGTGGGAAGTGGCGTAACAGATCACCTACAGTGGACAGGCCAAGCTTGCCCAGCAACTGAGCGCCCTGCGGGCCCACTCCCTTGAGATACTGCAGCGGATCATCCAGAGACTGGCTTGCTTCCGTGACTGCGCGGGCAGTGCCGCTTCCTGCCCGCACAGGGTTTCTCTGGCTGGCTGGCATGACGCCTCCTGCGCCAGACACACTGGCAGAAAAACCACTCTGTCTGCACGATTTGCGTATTGTATCAGACGCCTCACTCGATTGTCAACGCTCTTCCGGTCCCGCACAGAGCCAGCCATACGGCAGCTCTGCGCGCACAGTATACCCCACGGCGAAAGCTTTCCGGCATCGGTTACAGCTACTTCGCTTCGCGGCCACGCGCTCCACAGGTGCCGCAAACGGCCCCGGATAGCACGTACTGTCTGCAGGAGGCACGGACCATGACCATCGCACCGGAACCCGATCCATTGCCTGCTGTCGCCATGCAGGTACGTGAAGCACCCGCGATTAACCGGGCAGCCCACACCGGGCGCCCCACAGAGGATGAGAAGTTACTGGAGCATGTCCGCCCGGACCGGGTCGATTTCACTCAGACCGATCCGTGGCGTGTTCTGCGCATCACCGGGGAATTTGTAGAGGGCTTTGATGCACTGGCCGACGTTACCCGCGCTATCACGATCTTCGGAAGCGCCCGCGTTGCTCCGGAGGATCCCGTGTATCAGGCTGCAGTCCAGACGGCGCGCCTGCTTGGCGAGGCCGGCTTTGCCATCATCACGGGGGGCGGCCCGGGTATCATGGAGGCCGGCAACCGGGGGGCACGAGAGGCAGGCGCACAGTCGATCGGTCTGAACATCGAACTGCCTTTCGAGCAGCACATCAACCCCTATGTGGACATTGCCGTCGAATTCCGCTATTTCTTCGTGCGTAAGACCATGCTCGTCAAGTACGCCAGCGGATTCGTGATCTTCCCCGGAGGGTTCGGCACGCTCGATGAGCTGTTCGAGGCGCTCACCCTGATACAGACGGGCAAGATCAAGAATTTTCCGATCGTGCTCTTCGGATCTTCCTACTGGCGTGGCCTGCTGGACTGGTTGCGCGATACCCTGCTCCAGCAGGGTAAAATCTGCCCGGGGGACCTTGCGCTGTTCACCGTGTGCGACACGCCCGAAGAAGCGCGCGATGCCATTCTGCGCGCTCTCACGGACACACAGGGGCAACGTGAAAAGGAGGAGGCCTCCCACCGGGAGTTGCGACAGGCTTACCAGCGGGATCGGTGAGAGCTTCTGCATGCGGCATTGCGCGCAGGAGAGTGAGCGCACTCCCTGCCATCAAGCACTTCTGTCAGGAGACAGGATCGGGAGAATCATGCGCCCCGCACTCTCGCTGCAAGTTCTCGATCGGCGGATCCGCTTCTTTGTGCGCGGAAATCTCGCCGCCGAGTACCGCTACGACGTTGTGCCCCCGGAGTGGACCTGTCTGAACGCGCCGGAGCGCCGCACGGTTCTTGTGGCGCTACGGCACGCACGGGGCTTCTGGAACGGGGCATTGCTCACGGTTCGGGAGGCCGAAACCCTCGTGCGCCGTGGCGCCTACTCGCTCGGCTTCCAGCAGACGTTCCTGTGGCACTCCCCGGAATACGGAGACCTGCTGACAGAGACCTGTACGGCTCGCGTTGCCCCGGGTCCGTGCGACGGATTTCTCCTGGATCTCACCCTGATGCTGCATGCGCAGGGGCGCATGCCCCTCACCTCGGTCCCGGACTCCCCCGCACTCCTCACTGCCGTGTTGCCTTCCGCGCTCCTGCCTGACGGAGGCGGGCAGATCCGGAATGGCGAGGGACTCTACGGCATCGAGACACTCGATGGGCGTGCATCCGCATGGACAGGCGCTACGGGCGTTATCTACGGAGAGACCGTCGGGGTCATCTGGCTTGATCATCCGGACAATCCATGCCATCCCCCTGTGTGGCGGGTGGACGCGCACGGGCAGATCGCTCCGTGCCCTTTTCTGGAACGCCCTCTATCGCTCCCTCCCTCTGCTACGCTGCGATGGCGTTATCGCATTCTGGTCCACCGTGGATATGTGGAGCAGGGTTGGGCCGGTGCCCGCTTGCAGGAATTCGCTCGAACGCCAGCACCGGCCTGACCGCCATGCCTGCGCGATCTGTGCCATAATTTCTTCTGCCCGCGACACTTCCCGGACCGGATACCCGTCATTTCAAATGAGAGGAACCCGAGACGCCGTGATCGATCACCTGACCGGCACGCAATTTCCTCCTCAGGATACGCATGAGCAGCGGCTGATCGCGCGTTTTCAACAGGGAGACCCGGAGGCGCTTGCCACACTCTACGATCGGTATGTGGACCGTGTTTTTGCCTGCGCCTACCACCTGCTGAACAACCGGGAAGACGCGGAAGAGGTAACCATCGAGGCCTTTCTGCGCGCTTTCGAGCGTGCCGCGACTTTCCGCGGCGAGTGTCCGTTGCTCGGATGGTTGCTGGTGATCACGCGCAATCTGTGCAGGGATCGACAACGACAGCCCCGCCTGCTCACACTGGAGCCAGAAGTCGCCGATCGCCATGCAGTGCGGGCTTCTGCCCTCTGCTCGACCGAGACAGCCCTTGCGGTACAGCGCGCGCTGGAGGCCCTGCCAGAAGAGTACCGGCTCGTGCTGATGCTCTGCGACGTACAGGAGTGGGACGCACGCGAGGCCGCAACCATACTTCATCGTTCCGTACAGGCCACAAAATCGTTGCTCTATCGAGCCCGTCGGGCCCTGCGTCAGCAGCTTCAGGACACGTGGAACCGGGAGGACGCCACTGATGCGATGTAACACCGTGCATGCCCTGCTCGACCTGCATCTCGAGCAACAGCTGCCCGAAGAGCTGGCGCAGCAGATCGAGCGTCATCTGATGCGTTGCGCCGCCTGCGCTTTCGAGGCCCGCACGCTGGAGCAAACGCGCAACCTGTTGCGTGCTGCAATTCCCCCGGTGGCTCCATCACCCTCTTTCCGCGAGCGTGCCGCGGCGCGCCTGCAGGACGCCCTTGTGCCCCATCTGCACCCTCGATTGGAACAGGCTGACACCCGCCAGTGGCGTCTGCCCTTGCTTCCGGAAGACTGACCTCCATGACACCCCCTGCAGCACGTTCTGCCCGCTCATGGCCCCGGGCGATAGTCATCGTGCTCCTGATCTGGATGCTGACCGTCACTATGTTGATCACGGTCGCTGTCTGGCAGCGTCCGGTTCTGCGCGCTATCCTGTTGATGAGCTGGGGCCTGATCCTGCTCTGGATCCTCCTCGGCGGGAGCCTCATGTTCCACTTCCGCAACGCCTTCTGTGCCCGCATGCAGCGACTACCGGTGCCTCCCGGCATCGGCTTTGTCGTTCTGGCTACCCTGCTTGCCTGCGCGGAAGAAGCCGTCACAACCCTGATGACCAATCTCGCGCCCCTCTTCGGCGTTGCAATCGGGCAGGCCTACATCACTGCTTCCACCAACTATCTGGACGTGATTGCCCTGCACAGTGTCGTGGCGTTCATCCCGCAGTTCGCGGTCTGGGCCGGTCTGCTCACGCGCTATCACTTTCGCCCGTTCGCCGTCTTCCTTCTGTACGGTCTCACCGGGCTCTGTAACGAGATCCTCTTTGGCGGCCCGCAACAGGCCCTGAACTTCGCCCTCTGGATCTTCGTTTATGGCCTGATGGTCTACATCCCGGCGTACTGCTTCACCACCCCCTACCCGCGCCGTGAGGTCCCCCGGTGGCTCTACCCGGCGGCGATTTTCCTCCCCATCCCCTCCTCGGCACTCTCTTTCTTCCTCCTGCGGTGGCTCGCACCGAATCATCCCTCCATCCACTTCCCACCGATCACCGGGTGAAATGAGGCAGGAACCTCCCCGGCACCTGAAGAAACTTTTCGCGCTATGCCACTGTGAGCGAAAGGAACCACCCGCATGCCCAAGATCACTTTCATTGGCGCCGGGAGCACCGTATTTGCCAAAAACCTGCTGGGAGACATCCTCTCTTTCCCGGAACTGGCTGAAAGCCATATCGCTCTGATGGATATCGATCCAGAGCGCTTGCGAACCTCCGAGATCGTTGCGCATAAGGTGGCGCAGGCTGTAGGCGCACATCCCACCATTACAGTGCACACGGACCGACGCGCGGCACTGGATGGAGCCAACTACGCCATTAACATGGTCCAGATCGGCGGGTACAGACCTGCCACTGTGCTCGACTTCGAGATCCCGAAGAAGTACGGTCTGCGCCAGACCATCGCAGATACGCTCGGCATCGGGGGCATCATGCGCGCTCTGCGCACCATCCCGGTCATGCTGGAGATGTGCCGGGACATGGAAGAGGTCAGCGCAGACAATATCGTCTTTCTCAACTACGTCAACCCGATGTGTATGAACACATGGGCCTGCTATCGCCGCTCCCGTGTGCCTATTGTCGGGCTCTGCCACAGTGTGCAGGGAACAGCCGAGCAGCTGGCCCGCGACATCGACGTCCCCGTTGAGGAGATCAACTACCTCTGCGCAGGCATCAACCACATGGCCTTCTATCTCCGGTTTGAGCGCAACGGGGAAGACCTCTACCCGCGCATCCGGCAGGTCATTGCCGAGGGGCGTATTCCCGATTGGAACCGCGTGCGCTACGAGATGCTTCAGCGCCTGGGTTACTTTGTCACCGAGAGCTCGGAACACTTTGCCGAGTACTGCCCCTACTTCATCCGACGCGACCGCCCGGACCTGATCGAGCGTTACAACGTGCCGCTGGATGAATACATTCGCCGTTGCGAGGACCAGATTGCCGGATGGCACCGCATGAAGGAGCAGTTTGAAAGCGATGCGCCGGTCGAGGTGCGCCGCAGCCACGAGTATGGCTCTCTCATCATTCACTCCATGGAGACTGGCATCCCCCGTGTCATCTACGGCAATGTCGAAAACCGCGGGCTGATCACCAACCTGCCCGAGGGATGCTGCGTGGAGCTGCCTGTTCTGGTCGACAAGAACGGTCTACAGCCAACCCGGGTTGGCCCTCTGCCCCCGCAACTGGCCGCAATCATCCAGACCAACGTGAACGTGCAGGCCCTCACGGTAGAAGCGGCCCTGACAGGCAAGCGGGAGCACGTCTATCACGCTGCTATGCTCGATCCGCACACCGCCGCAGAACTCACTCTGGATGAGATCTGGGCGCTGGTTGACGAGCTCATTGCAGCCCATGGCGACTACATCCCACCCCTGCACTGAACTCCCGGAAGCAACCCGATGCCGCTCTCACCCGAACAGGTAGAACACTTCCATGCGCAGGGCTACACCGTTCTGTCAGCGGTGCTCCCGACGGAACGAATTGCCAGCTACATCGCCTTGCTGGACGCGCTCGTTGCACGGGGCACCCGCATGACGGTTAGCGCAGCAGGATTCCATCTCGCGCCAGACGCCAGTGGCCACTCGATTCCCGGGCGTTTGCACAAGGTGCAGGGGGTCTGTGTGATAGAACCGCGCCTTCTAGCTCTTGCGCGCGAGCCCGCGATACTGGACGCCGTGCAGACCTTGCTGGGCCCGGAACTGGAAGTGTTCGGCACCAAGTTCTTCCCGATGCGTGAGGCCGGTGCCACATCCACTGGATGGCATCAGGACAACTTTTACTTCGGTACCCGCACGGATCGGATCGTCAGTTGCGCCATTTACCTGCATGGCGCGGATACAGACAACGGTTGCCTGCGCGTGCTACCCGGCAGTCATCGTTCCGGGGAGATCGTACCGCACGTTGCCGGTCAGGGCGTCTACGCGCACGGCGCGTGGTCGGAGGTCGACGACTCGCATGCCGTTGACGTCGTCTGCCCCCCCGGAACCGCCGTGCTCTTTTCGGCCAATCTGCTTCACGGTGCACGCCCCAACCACAGTGGCAGAGCCAGCTACCGTACCGCATGGCACTACCTGCCTGCAGGTCTGCCTCTGGACCGGTTCCCACAGGGCGTCTATGAAGACCGTCACCGGTTGTAACCCTGTGTAGATTCAAGCCACGTTACGAGGAAGCTGTCCATATGAAACCTCTGCTGTGCATCGTTCTCTGCGGGCTCATCGGGATCAGTCCCCATCTCCCGGCCCAGCAGGTCTCTCGAACACTGGCCGAGCGCCTCGGTTATAAAGCAACCGACAGGTTGCTGATCATCCATGCAGACGATGCGGGCATGTGCCACTCGGTGAACCGCGCCACCATTCAGGCCATGGAGAAGGGCGTGGTCACCAGTGCCAGCATCATGGTGCCCTGCCCCTGGATGCCAGAGATCGCGGCCTACTGCCGGGAACACCCGGAGGCTGACTTCGGCCTGCACCTCACACTGACCAGCGAATGGCGGTACTACCGCTGGAGGCCCGTAACGGCCATCACGGAGGTGCCCGGCCTGCTGGACCGTGAGGGATTCCTGCACCGTTCCGTGGAGGACGTGGTCAGGAACGCCACACCGGCTGAAGTGGAGAAGGAGATCCGCGCCCAGATCCAGCGCGCACTGGATTTCGGCATTCGTCCCACCCATGTTGACTCGCACATGGGTACTTTGTTCACCGGCCCCTTCATCCACGTATACACCAGAGTCGCAAAGGAGTTCGGTCTCCTGCCCATGTTGATGCGCGCAACGCCCGAGCGAATAGCACAGGCCCGTTTGCTTGGCTTCGACGCAGAGAAGCTGGAGCGGGAGTTAACTCCCCGGGGGTATGTGTTTCTCGATACCCTGCACGAGACCGTGCGCGGAGACACCCTGGAGGCGCGCCGGGAATTTTTCTACAATCTCTTCCGTAACCTCAAGCCGGGCGTCACCGAAGTGATCGTGCATCTTGCCCTGGATGACGAAGAGATCCGCAACATCACCAATTCCTGGCGTGCGCGCTACCACGAGTACCTCATTCTCACCGACCCGAAGACCCGTGAGCTCATCGACTCACTCGGCATCAAGCTTATTGGCTACCGCGATTTGATGAAGCTTGCATACAAACCGGAGGCTGCTTCCACGCCATAAGCACAACGGGTGTCCTCCAGCGATCCACAGGAGGACACCCGCAGGAGGACACCCGCGCCCTGCCGTTTGCAGGCTAGTAGGGCCACTGCCAGTCGCGGATCTCCGGCATGTCGTCCCCGTACTTGCAGATATACTCCCGGTGCGCGATCCGCCGATCCTGCATCTCCTGCTTCACATGTGCCGCTCTCTGCCCCAGACCGGGAACGCGCTCGATCACGTCCATCACCAGATGGAACCGGTCCAGATCGTTGCGCACCACCATATCGAAGGGGGTTGTGGTGGTACCCTCTTCCTTGTAGCCACGCACATGCAGGTTGCCGTGGTTCGTACGCCGATATGTCAGGCGATGGATTAACCACGGGTAGCCGTGAAACGCAAAGAGGATCGGTTTGTTCACCGTGAACAGGTTATCGAAATCCCTGTCACTCAGGCCGTGCGGGTGTTCGGTAGCGGACTGCAGTGTCATCAGGTCCACCACGTTGATCACGCGCACTTTGAGTTCCGGAAACTTCTGCCGCAGGATGTCCACCGCTGCCAGCGTCTCCATGGTGGGAATATCCCCGGCACAGGCCATCACCACATCCGGATCACTGCCCTGATCGTTGCTCGCCCAGGACCAGAGCCCGATGCCTTTCTCGCAGTGCGTGATGGCTGCGTCCATATTCAGGTACTGCAGGGCCGGTTGCTTGCCCGCCACAATCACATTGACGTAGTTCCGACTCCGCAGGCAGTGATCGGTCACACTCAGTAGCGTGTTCGCGTCCGGAGGCAGATACACCCGGATGATCTCCGCTTTCTTGTTCACCACATGATCAATGAACCCGGGATCCTGATGCGAGAACCCGTTGTGGTCCTGCCGCCAGACGTGCGAGGTAAGTAGATAGTTCAACGACGCGATGGGGCGCCGCCATGGGATCTGACGGGACACTTTCAACCACTTGGCGTGCTGATTGAACATCGAGTCCACAATATGAATGAACGCCTCGTAGCAGGAGAAGAAACCGTGTCGCCCGGTGAGCAGGTACCCCTCCAGCCATCCCTGACAGAGATGCTCGCTCAGTACCTCCATGACCCGACCATCCGGTGACAGGTGCTCATCGGTCGGTTCATACTCTGCCATCCATGTGCGATCGGTGGCTTCGAACACCGCTCCCAGACGATTCGACTCAGTCTCGTCCGGACCAAAGAGCCGGAAGTTTCGCTGGTCCTCATTGCGCCGGATCACGTCTCTCAGGTAAGCTCCCATGATGCGCGTCGCCTCGGCGTATGTCGTGCCGGGCCGGGGCACGTCCACCGCATAGTCGCGGAAATCGGGCAGCTTCAGATCTCGCAGCAGGATCCCGCCGTTGGCGTGCGGATTTGCCCCCATGCGCCGCTCTCCCTGCGGAGCCAATGCCGCCAGTTCGGGCCGTAATCGCCCTTGCGCGTCAAACAGCTCTTCAGGGTGGTAGCTCTTCAGCCACGCCTCCAGTTGCGCCAGATGCTCCGGGTTCTTTGCCAGACCGGACAGAGGCACCTGGTGCGATCGCCAGCTTCCTTCATTGGGCTTCCCATCCACCTCCCGGGGGCCGGTCCATCCTTTCGGGGTGCGCAGCACGATCATGGGCCATTGCGGGCGCTCCCGCTTTCCGTTCTCTCGCGCTTCCCGCTGGATTGTATGGATCTCTTCGATGACCACGTCCAGAGTAGCCGCCATCCAGGGGTGTAGCACCTCCGGATCCTCTCCCTCCACGAAGTAGGGATGATGTCCGTAGCCGATCAGAAGGCTCTCCAGCTCCTCACGTCTCAAGCGAGCCAGCACTGTGGGATTGGCGATCTTGTATCCGTTCAGATGCAGGATCGGCAGTACTGCGCCGTCATGCATCGGGTTGAGGAACTTGTTGGAATGCCAGCTCGCCGCCAGCGGTCCGGTCTCTGCCTCTCCATCGCCAATCACGCAGGCCGCAATCAGATCCGGGTTATCGAACACGGCGCCGTAGGCGTGCGCCAGCGCATAGCCGAGCTCCCCCCCCTCGTGAATGGATCCCGGGATCTCTGCCGCCACATGGCTGGGAATACCCCCCGGAAAGGAGAACTGTGTGAACAGACGATCCAGCCCTTCTACATCCTGCGAGACATCGGGATACAGCTCACTGTAGGTTCCCTCGAGATAGGTATTGGCGACCAGCGCGGGGCCACCATGCCCGGGGCCGGTGATGTAGATCATGTTCAGGTCGTATTTCTTGATCACCCGGTTCAGGTGCACATAGATGAAGTTGAGCCCCGGTGTGGTCCCCCAGTGTCCCAGCAGACGGGGCTTGACATGCTCCAGCTTCAACGGTTCCCGTAGCAGGGGGTTTTCCATCAGATAGATCTGACCGACCGACAGGTAGTTTGCTGCGCGCCAGTACGCGTGCATCCGTCGTTGCTCCTCTGCGGTCAGAGGAGCGCGCGACCTCCAGTCCACAACTGCCATGTTCCCTGTTCCTTCCTGTCTGAAAATGAAGGCGCAGCCCGTGTGCCGCGCCCACCCAGATCCTCTATCAATCCTCCCTGTTGCGCCCGGTACAGAGAGCCCTGTCACTGTGGCGTCCGTCGGGGTCCCTCGCGCGTGACGACCACAAAGTCCCCGATATCAGCATACTTGCGGGCATCTACCGCGGGGAACTGTGCATCCGGTCGTATGCTCACCACAGCGACCTTCAAACGCGGCGCAGCGCGGCGCAATCGATCCACAATTCCGAACCCGGAGTCGCTGTGCATTGCACCGTTGATCTGCAGAACAAGCCAGCCCCGGTGCCGGCGCAGAAACCGCAGGATGGAGTCCTTCATGGTCTCGTCCCACAACCCCTGCGCTTGCTTCATGTACTCTGTGGAAGGTCCTGTTCCCCCTGCAGTACCGGTTGCATCGCCGGAGCCATGTCCGCGAAAGATCTGCTCCAGCTGACGTGCGTATGCGGCCGGTACATCCATCGCGTACGGCAGTTCCGGCAGCCATTCCCGGGAGGCTTTTGGCAGTGCCATGAGAGCCTCCTGCCCCTTCCGGCTCACTATGTTGACGTAGCGGCGTGGCGCATTGGCCGCAATCACAGGCAGGCGTTGCTCCCGACAGAACTCCACCAGAGGGCGATAGTCTGTTCGGTAGTTGGACCACGGGCGGGCCGCCTGCAGAAAGGCACTCTCTGTGATATGTCCTGCCAGATACTCGTCCAGGACAATCTGTACGTCCCGCTCGAACATCTCCATGGACAGCGCTATCCGGGGCCTGCGCGCATGCAGCGCCCTGAGGATTTCCAGCTCCAGACGGTGCCCGAGCGCATGATCGTGTTGCTCGCCGAGGAACACCACATCTGCCTGGCTCAATGCCTCGGCCATCGCGTCGAACGTCGTGATCCCCCCGGCAGTCAGGATCACGTAGCCCTCGTCGCCGGCACGTTCATCCTGCGCAGTGCCCCTTGCTGTCATGGTTGCCAGAAATAGACACAGTATCCCCGCGACTAACTGTTGCGTTTCCAATGGTTACCTCTGTTCGAACGTGTTCTCCCGCTGTCTCTACTGTTCTGAGGAGTGTCTCTGGATCCACATGGGATTGTGCTGCTGCCGGCCGCAGCAGCACATCCGGTGTATCGGCCGGCACGCCTGAAGGCCGTAACAGCGAGGAATGTGCCTCCTCCTGACGTTTGCGCTCCTGCAGCACTGGAAGGATCCGTTCCGCCTCTGCCCGCAGTTCCGGTGTGCGTCCTCGCCGCACCATCTGTTCTACCGGTGCAACGGCGCGTCCATCACCGACCTTTCCCAGCGCGTCCAGGGCCAGCGCCACCAGCCTGTTATCCGGATGATACAGCACCCGACAGAGTGCCGGCGTCGTTCCGGCAGGCAGCTGGCCGTAGTGCTCCGGGGTCAGCGCCGCAAGCATTTCCGGCAGGGCCTGTATTGCCGCCTCACGCACTTTCCGGCACCCCAGCGTCTGTTGCAATCCCGCAGCGTAGAAGACGCCATCCGCCACAGCATCCAGCATCGAGAGCAGTCGCAGCTGGCCACAGGCGCGCATCACCTCTGCGCGCAGACGGTTCAGCTTCCGGTCCTCCCATGCGGCGTGCAATGGGTAGAACGGCAGATATCCCCAGGCCAGCAAGGACACTCCAAAGATCTGCGCCAGGACGCTATCAGCGGTGAGCAGAAAGGTGATCCAGCCGAAGATCAATCCCAGGAGTACCAGCCGCATCAGGAAGAGCGACAGGTTATCTTTCCACTGCTTCGCGTTCAGTATGTCCATGAACAACGCCTTCACGGAGGCCTGTTGCTCCTCGCTCAGCGAAATGTCCGCCAGCAAGGCTATCGCTAGCTCCTGCTCATGGATGCGAAACCCGGAGAGCTCCCGGGCTGTCAGCTCCAGGGTCCGGACTTCTTCCACAGTAAGGGGTGCTCCCTGCAGGTGCTTCATGGCGATTTGATGCACCTTGCTTCTTCTGGAGACACGCTGGCACAACCGGCGGACCCGGTTAATCCACGTATCGGTCAGATTTCTGTTCCTCTCGCTATGTGCTGGCTCCGACATCTCAGAAGCGCACCCCTGCCTGGAACATCCACCCGTTCAATCGGTTATCGCCCCCTTCCTGAAAACTCACCTCCAGCACGGGTTGTAATCGCCCCTGTACTCCTACCGGAAAGCGATACCCGAGAAGATATTGCGTGGCAAATCGGCGGACATCCGGGAACTGGTTACCGCGACTGTCCGTGAACGCGTATCCCAGACCAAAGCCAGCGTAGTAGGGGGTACTCCCGATCTCGCGGCGTAGCGTGAGAAGAAACCGGTAGATGTTGCCATCGGAGTCCTCACCGGAGCGTGTTGTTCCCCCGAGGGCCACATCCACGGAGAGCGACAGCGCCCCGGCAAACGGAATGCGCCGCACCAGCGGCGCATCAATCCCTATCACCAATCCTTCCAGCTGTCCCTGTCTCGCGCCGATCGAGAACTGGTTGCCCAGATAGTAGCCGGCGCGCACCGTCCAGGCTCCCGTCACCTGCTGCGCACGTGCGCTCACGGAGAGCGTTAACAGGGCCAGCAAAACGCCTGTCACCCGGAGTCCCATAAACCTGTCTCCCTGCGCATGAACCGGGGTCCCGGCCGGGCACATGTCACCGTTATATGTGATCGGCCTGGCGCACTGCCTGAATGAAAGCCCGGATCTTCCCCGGATCCTTCTGTCCCGGAAGAACCTCCACGCCACTGGACACATCGACGCCATAGGGACGCACCCGGCGCACTGCCTCGCCCACATTCTCCGGGTTCAATCCCCCAGCAAGAATTACCGGCAGGCCACACCGACGGCGCACTTCCACGGCCAGGTCCCAGTCGAAGGCCTGCCCGCTGCCGCCCAGGCGCTCCGGATGGTACGTATCCAGCACCAGCGCCCGTATCGGGCACCGCCCCCTCACGGCAGCAAGGCGGTCGAGCACCTCCATGGAAGCCTCCAGGCGCTCCTGATTTTGCATACGGACCGCGTAGACCAGAGTGTGCCCATCGGCACACAGGTGTCCGTTCGATGGCAGGTCATAAAACTGCAACACCGGAAAGTCCCGGGCAAATGGTTCCGGCAGGTCCTCCACACGCCGGCAAACAGCCACACAGGTCACAAACGGAGGCAGACACCATCTTGCCGGTGATCCCCGTTCCAGGGCGTAGTACCGCGGAGATTCGGGCACCAGCACGAAGCCCAGCGCATCTGCACCTGCCTCGATCGCAACCCGGGCGTCCTCTTCCCGGGTGATGCCGCAGACTTTGATCCGGGTTCGCATAGCGTTATCCTGTTACTGCCGGGGAGCTCTGGCCGGCCAGTTCGCGTACTTTCGCTCCGATATCTGCTTCCCGCATCAGTGCCTCTCCGACCAGCACCGCCTGCACGCCCGCCTCGCCCAGACGGCGTACGTCATCAGCTCCAAAAATCCCGCTCTCGCTCACAACGATCCGGCCTGATACCGGTGGGAACTTCTGCAGCAGATCCAGCGTGACCTTCAACGAGGTCCGAAACGTGTGCAGGTCGCGGTTGTTGATCCCGATCAGTTGCGCTCCTGCAGCCAGTGCCTGCTCCATCTCTTCCGCGTTGTGTACCTCGACAAGCGCGGCCATCCCGTAGTCTGCAGTGAGGCGTATCAGCGTATGCAGGTCCCGGGGCGCCAGTGCGGCTACGATCAACAGCACCGCATCGGCGCCTGCGGCACGGCTCTCAGCAATCTGCCATGGATCAATGATGAAATCCTTGCGCAGCAGGGGCAGCGATACTGCATCGCGTACCAGGCTCAGATACTCCAGTCGCCCCTGAAAGTAGGGCTCATCGGTCAGCACCGAGAGGCACGCCGCGCCGTTTGCCTCGTAGATCCGCGCGATCTCTACCGGATCGAAGTCCGCCCGGAGGACCCCTCTGGAAGGCGAGGCTTTTTTGATCTCGGCGATCAGTGCAACTGTTCCGGAACGTTGCAACGCGGCACAGAAATCACGGGCCGCAGGAGCCTCCATCAGACGCTCCTGCATCACCGCGTGGGGTGTGTGCTCCTTCCTGTGCGCGACCTCTGTGCGCTTGGCAGCCAGTATTTCGGACAGCATGCTCATGATGATGCCCTCTGAAAAGCGATCAACTGCTCCAGTACGTCCCGTGCGGCGCCGGTAGCCAGAATTCGCTGTGCCCTCTGCACGGCCTCGGGCCAATCCTCCACCAGATCGCCCACACGCAGGGCTGCAGCCGCGTTGACTGCGACCAGATCCCGGCGCGCTTTCTGTGCCTGCGTCTCTGCTTTGCCCGATAACACTTCACGCATCAGCATCGCGTTGCCCGCAGGCGTGTCTGCAGGAGCCAGATCTGCTGGATGTGGATCCGCACCCTGCAGCCCCAGACGCTCCGGCGTCAACGTGTACTCCAGGATTTCCCCCCCACGCAACTCGCATACAGAGGTTTCCCCAATGGTTGCGATCTCGTCCAGCCCGATGGCAGCATGCACCACGATGGCTCGTTCACAACCCAGACGTTGCAGAGCGCCGCAGGCAAGACGACAGGCAGAAGCCTCGTACACTCCCATCACCTGGCGGGAAGCCCCTGCCGGGTTGGTGAGCGGCCCCAGCAGATTGAATAGCGAACGCACTCCGATTTCGCGTCTGGGCCCCCCGACATGCTTGAGAGCCGGATGATGGTTGGGCGCGAACAGGAATCCGATGCCCACGGCATCGATGCACGCGGCGCAGGATGGCGGGTCAAGGTCAATCGTCACACCCAGAGCCTCCAGTACATCGGCGCTCCCACATATCCCGGTGACCCTGCGATTGCCGTGCTTGGCAACTGCCAGCCCTGCGGCCGCGGTTACAAACGCTGCCGCTGTCGACACATTGAACACCCGGAACGTACTGCCTCCGGTGCCACAGGTATCGATCAACGGTTGTCGCAGCGTTCGCACCGGTACCACATGCTGGCGCATTGCCGCGGCGAAACCGGCTACCTCTTCCACGGTCTCCCCTTTCATCCGCAGGGCGACCAGCAACGCACCAATCTGAGCGGGGGTTGCCTGACCTTGCATGAGCGCGCTGGCAACCTGTTCGGCCTCCTCGCGCGTTAACGAGCCCCCGGCGGTTACTCTCCGGATCGCCTCCTGCGGCCCCATGCTCACAGCGATCCTCCCCGGTTCCACGGCGTGATTTCGGATACTACGTCCTCGGTGCTTTCGGTTAACCCCCACTTCGAGAAGTCAATTGGTCCCGGGCGCGACGCAACGGGCGCCGGTGCCTCGGGTGCTACAGGGGCCTGCCCACGCCGATCCGGCATGCTGATTGGATCGGACGGCGACGGGTGCATCCCCGGTTGATACACCGATACCCGTCCGCCAGTCGCACTGACGTCCACGTAGAAGCACTGCGCAGTGAGCGGGTACGGTTGCCGCTCGTAGTTGCGGTTACCCTGCATCACCGAGGCGATCAACCCCGGCTCGTCGGCGCGTACCGCAATAAGCCGGTTCCGATTTGGCACCGACACAATGTAGTCGCTCTGCAAGCGCAGCGCCAGGTGATCCCGGAAGCGCTCCAGCAGAAACCATGTAGCGGTAAGATGATCTCCCTGAAACACCAGCCCTACTTCCTCACCAGCAGCAGCCTCCTTGCGCCGTGCTGTTGTCCCGGACAGGAGCGCATTGCCCGATTGTGGAAAACTCATCATGCCCATGTTATTGAGCGCCTCGTGCAACGCCGTATCAAAGTCCACTTCCCAGGTCTCTAGCTGCAGCCGGGTGACACCGGTGAGCGTACGCCCTACCTCACGGACCGCGGTCACGTACAGATCACCTGCGAAGTGCTGGGCAGGAAGCTCATCCGGCGGGTTCATGCGTGCCAGCGAGGCACGCGCCTGCTCGACGTAACGCAGGTTGCGCAGCATCGGGCGCAACGTAGGGCGTGCATCCACCCACGTATGTTCGGGTACCTCCGTGATCAGCGAGTCCAGCCAGTTCTGAATGAGCGCGTCTTTCTGATCAGGCGATTTCACGTAAGACGCGTAGAGGTTGCGCAGATTGCAGGTGACCGGCATCCGGCCTTCCCACCGGAGGGTGAAACCATTGGGATGGGCCTCCACCGTGACATGAGGGGCGCTGCGCCGTACAGCCTGACGCACCATGTCACGAAACTGTTCAAAAGAAACGGGTTTGCTCCGGCCAAAGAGACCAAACAGGTTCACGATGGACACCTCTTCCGTGTGCTCTCGATCACGCCTCCAGACGCGATTTGCAGCGCGTCAGTAACTCGCGAACCGTCATCTGTAGCGCGGTCAGAGCATCCTCCAGCTGACGCAACTCGGGATGTGACAGCGACTCCACGTTCACTTCTTCGAGCACCGGGCGAAATTCCAGAACGCGTTGTGCGACGGGGCAGAAAGGCATGGAAGCCCCCTCCACCCGTGCCTCCTCGGATCCTGTTCCAGGCATGTCCCGGAAGAAGCGCAGCAGATGTTCTGCTGGCGTGTCCAGGATCTCCTGTGCCCGATCTGGACGTTGCTTGAGCGCACGTACCAGATTGGCGGTCGCCTCGGACGTGAGATGCTCCTCACGGATCCGCTCGACGACTGCGGACTGCAACTCCGGGTTCTCGTTCAACTGTCGCAAATGGCGGGCATGCTTCCCGGTGATCTGTCCGTTGGCGGGGCGGTTCGGGCTGGAGACGACAGCCACGCCGATCTCCTCTGGCAGGTCCAGCAGACCCAGCCATTCGCTGATGGTCCGTTCGGAAAGCCCGAGCCGGCGGGCTACCTCACGATTGGTCAGGTTCAATGATTGCCTGACATGCTGGATGGCCCGGGCTTTCTCCAGAGGCTGCAGGTCCTCCCGCTGTAAATTCTCGATCAGCTGCTCGGTCAGACGCGCATCAGCGTCTACCTCGCGTACGATACAGGGAATGGTCTCCAGGCGTGCCATCTGTGCAGCGCGCCATCGCCTCTCGCCGGTAACGATGCGGTACCGACGCGCATCTGGAAGCGGGGTAACAGTAATCGGGTTGAGCAGGCCATGTTGCCGGATGCTGTCCGCCAGCCCGCGCAGGCTCTCCTCGTCCAGTTGCTTGCGGGGTTGCTCGGGATCTTCCACAATGTGTGCGATCGGGATGAGTTGCACGTTCAACGACACTGCGCCTCCAGAAGCAGGATGCATGGTAGATTGCGGTCCTCACAGGTAGGTGGAGGTACCGGGGAGGTTGAACACGGACGTGCATAAGTATATCGGGCCACACACAGGGTGTCAAGGCTCCGCAGCACGCCCGACCGGCAACATAGAACAGGCGCACACGGTTCAAAAGCGCACTGCCATTCGCTAAAATTTTTACTAAAATTCTTCATCTTCTCTTGACAGGCAGGCAGAATACTGGTAAAATGCGCAGTGTACCCCCTTCCCCAGGGGTACTTTCTTCGCTACTCATCCCTTATGTCCCGAGGGAGATATCATGATGTTTTCAGCAGCCTCTCCCGGCGATGTGCCTTCGGGTAAGGGGGCGTCCGGACACTCGTACGTGTCCTGCGACCATGACCAGAGCCCGTCGGCCTGTGCTGTTCACGCCCCATCATTGCAATCGTCCCGGTCTGAACTGTCCCCCTGTTATCTGTCGTCGGACCAGAAGCGCATTCTGATTGTCGACGATGATGATTGGATCCGCGACATCATGGAGCGCATCCTGCGCCGGTACCACTACCAGGTCTTCACTGCCCCCTCCGCGGAAGTAGCATGGGAAATGTTGCGATTTGCCTCCTTTGACCTGATCATCTCGGACATGATGATGTCCGGCATGAATGGTCTGGAGTTGACCGCACATGTCTCGCAAGCGTATCCGCACATCCCGATCGTGCTGCTAACAGCCCTGAGAGATCGTGAGCTCCTGCGTACTGCGATCCGCTGTGGTGCCTCGGATTTCCTTGCCAAGCCTTTCAGTATCGAGGACGTCCCCTTGATTGTGGAGCGTAACCTGGAGCGGCATGCCCTGTTGCGCTTCGATCGCGTTCGCAGAGACTACACCCTGAAGTTCAATACGGTGAAAGTCCTGACCGCGGCGGTCGAGGCAAAAGAGCCCTACACTGCCGAGCACTCCCGGCGTGTCACACATCTGGCAGTCAATCTCGGGCAGGCGATGGGATTGCCCGAGGAGGAGTTACGGCACCTGGAAATCGCAGCTCAGGTGCATGATGTGGGGAAGATCGGCATCCCGGACTTCATCCTGCACAAGCCGGGGCCTTTGACAGAAGAAGAGTGGGCGGAAATCCGCAAGCACCCAGAGAAAGGGGCGGAAATCGTCGGGCACGTGGAAGAACTGGCCTACGTGGCCGAAGTGGTCCGGCATCACCACGAACGCGTGGACGGCTCCGGGTACCCTTCCGGGTTGCAGGGAGACAACATTCCCTTGCTCTCCCGGGTCATTGCAGTAGCCGATGCATTCGAGGTGATGACTTCTGATCGGGTCTACCGGCGGCGTTTCTCGCGTGAAGAGGCCTGCTGTCGTCTGCAATCCGGTGCTGGAACGCAATTCGACCGGGCCATCGTCGACACATTTCTCGCCCGACATCTGGACACGCTGCTCACCTGACACCCGCACCTCCTGCAGAGCACAGGCGTTATCCTATGCGTGACTGCTCTACATGCGCAGCCGCAATTGCCAGATCGTCTGCTTCCAGCGCAAATGCCGGGCTATCCTGAGCCAGAGGGGGCAACACACGACGGTCTGCACGAAACTCGCGGTAACACTGCTCGACGTACTGCTGGATCTTCCTCTGGAAGACCGCCTCATCGAACTGCCGGGCGTGTTCCGCAATGGCCTGACGATCCCATGTCAGGCATTCGAACTGGCGCACAGCTTCCATGAGCGCCTCGGCTTTCTGTTCCGGGAAGAACAGGCCGGTCCGACCATGCACCACCGTCTCGAGCGCTCCTCCACGCCCGAAGGCAATCACCGGCGTTCCTGCAGCCTGCGCCTCAACGGGCAGTATGCCAAAGTCCTCCTCGCCCGGGAAGATGAGCGCCCGTGCCTCGCTCAGATACTGCGCAACCACAGCATCTGGCTGCCACCCCAGAACCGCTATGTTCGGCCCCGCCTGCGCCCGGATGCGCGCAAAGTCGCGCCCATCCCCGATCACTACCAGCTTCCGCCCCAGCCGATTAAAAGCCTCCACAGCCAGGTCGATCCGCTTGTAGGGAACCAGACGGGAGATGGCCACATAGTAGTCTTTTGGCGCGCTGCTCACCCGGAAGCGATGGGTCTCCACAGGGGGATGGATCACATAGCTGTCGCGGCCGTAGTGCTTGCGGATCCGCCGGCGCACCACATCAGAAGTGCTGATAAAGTAGTTGACATTGTAAGCCGTTTGCAGATCCCATATCCGGAAGTACTGCAGAAAGAGGTGCGCGGCCCCCCGGGTGAACGGGTTGCGCATACTGCCGATGTACTGCGGGAACATTTCCCACGCGTAGCGCATGGGCGTATGGCAGAAACAGATATGGCAGGTCTCCGCCGAAGTCAGCACACTTTTGGCCGCCACATAACTCGAAGAGATCACCACATCGTATTCGGAGAGATCAAACCCCTGAAACGCGAACATGTACAGAGGCAGCAAGCGGTCGCTGCGGCGTTTCATCCAGCGGGGCAGGCGTTGCATGAAGGAGGTTCGGATCTCCATGCGTTGAAATTCCGGGTGCAGGTCCCCGTCACGCGCCAGCCCTTCCCGGTCTACAAAGCTTGTGTAGACGGGCGCTTGCGGGTAGATGCGATGCAGAGCCAGCACTACCCGCTCAGCTCCTCCCACCACATCCAACCGCTCATGTACGATGGCGACTCTCATCAGGGTAGCTTTCTTCCCGGCAACTTCGCGCTCCTCCGGCAACATCCTGTCGGCGGAGAGGAAGGATACCACGCAGCAACACAGAGGCACCGCTTGCAAGGGGAGCGGAGCACACGTCTCCCGGCGTGTTGCAACCGGATCTTGCCCTGCTCCATGCAAAATATATGCCAAGCGCCCTATGTACCCGCAAGACTGTCACGTGCTACCTGCCACTGCACTCGCACGGATTGCGGCGCGGTACCTCCGCGTACCTGACGGGATTGCACGCTCGCCTGCACCGAGAGAATCGCCTGTACCTCCGATGCCCTATCTGCGAGCGTCGGGCACAGAGCCTGCAGGGTCGGGACGTCCAGAGTCTCCAGGGTCAGGTGGTGCGCGATGCAGTGACGCACGATCCTTCCGACAACCTCATGAGCTTCTCGAAAGGTCATGCCCTGTCGCACGAGATAGTCTGCGAGATCGGTCGCTGTGGAGAAATCGCCTGCAGTCGCCTCGCGCATGCGTTCTACCTGAAAGCGCGCCGAGGCCAGCGTCTTCCGAAGGGCCGGAAGCACCAGATGCAGGGTGTCGACTGTGTCAAACAGAGGCTCTTTATCCTCCTGCAGATCCTTATTGTACGCCAGTGGGAGGCCTTTGAGCACTGTGAGAATTGCGGTGAGATTGCCATAAACTCTACCGGTTTTGCCACGCACCAGTTCGGCTACATCGGGATTCTTCTTCTGCGGCATGATGCTGCTACCGGTCGTCACCGAGTCATCCAGAATAACAAAGCCGAACTCCGGACTGTTCCACAGGACGATCTCCTCGGCAAGTCGGGAGAGGTGCATCATTAGAATAGCCGCACAGGCCAGAAATTCCGCGATGAAGTCTCGATCAGAAACCGCGTCGAGACTATTCTCCAGTAACATGTCGAACTGCAGCTGTCGGGCTACGTGCTCTCGGTCGATCGGGAAGCCGGTTCCGGCAAGCGCGGCCGCCCCCAATGGCAAGCGATTGACTCGCCCGCGGCACGCGCTCAGGCGCTCCACATCACGACTCAGCATCCAGAAGTAGGCCAGCAGGTGATGTGCCAGCACGACCGGTTGCGCATGTTGCAGGTGTGTGTACCCGGGCATCACCGTCTCGAAGTGCTGTGCCGCGACGTCGAGCAATGTCTCCTGCAACTGCCGGATCTCCGCAACGAGCGCATCACATTCCGCACGCAGGTAGAGGCGCACATCCGTAGCGACCTGATCGTTGCGGCTACGAGCCGTGTGCAACTTTCCCGCAATCGGCCCGATCCGTTCACGTAGCAGGGATTCCACCGCCGCATGCACATCCTCCGCGTCTTCCGGCAACTCCACCTGCCCGGCCTCCAGATCCGCGCGCAATGTCTGCAGGCCCGCAACGATCTGATCAGCCTCCTGCGGGGACAGGATGCCAGTAGCCCCGAGCATGGTTGCGTGCGCGATACTGCCCTCGATATCCTGACGCCAGAGCCGCCTGTCAAAAGGAAGGGAGTTGTTCAAACGCAGGATCAGCGCATCGGTCTCCCCATCAAAACGGCCTCCCCAGAGCTTACGCATACGGGACTTCCTCTGCGGGAGCAGATGCCGTCAGAAGCGGGAGGCCGGAAACCCCGGACCCCGGAATTTTGCCCTGCTGACGCAGATGCCAGAAGAGACGGGACTGCATCCCGTGCGTTTTGACGATCCCCAGTGCCTCGGATTGATCGAAGGTTTTACTGTCGAACGAGGCCAGATCCTCACTGTAGAGCGCAGCCTCGCTGCGCCGGCCGATCACAGTCACGTTGCCCCGAGCCAGACGCAGAGTCACGGTGCCTACCACGCGCTTCTGTATCGTATTGATGAAGGCCTCCAGAGCCTCTTTGAGCGGATCCAGCCACAGTCCCCGATAGGCCAGCTCGCCCCACTCACGATCCACCATCGCCTTGAATTTGAGCTCGCTCTGCGTGCAGACCAGTGCTTCCAGCGCACGGTGCGCTGTCAGGATCGTGACGGCTGCGGGGCATTCGTAGTTCTCCCGCACCTTCAGCCCGAGCATCCGGTCTTCCATGATATCGATCCGGCCCACACCATGCTCGCCTGCGATCCGGTTGAGAGTCGTTACAAGTTCCACAGGGCTCATGTGCCGATGATCGATGGCCACCGGCACACCGTTCTCGAAGGTCAGCGTGAGGATCCGGGGCTCTGCCGGCGTGTCTGCCAGGCTGCGTGTCCACTGAAAGATTTCTTCCGGGGGCGCGTAATCCGGGTCTTCCAGACGCCCTCCCTCGATGCTGCGTCCCCACAGGTTCTCATCCACCGACCAGATGCGCTCCTTCGTCTGCGGGATGTTGAGACCATGCGCACTGGCGTACTCGATCTCCTCGCTCCGGGTCCACGGCTCACGCCGCCCATCCGGCAGCCGCCGCCCCTCGCGCATCGGAGCGACGATCTGAGCGTCCGGCATCAACGTACGCAGGATGTACTCCAGACGGAACTGGTCGTTGCCCTTGCCAGTACATCCGTGCCCGAACGCATTGACACCCAGTTCCCGGGCTTTTTCCACGGCCATGAGCGCAATCAGTGGCCGGGCGATACTGGTAGAGATCGGGTAACCCTGATAGTCACCGTTGGCGCGCACGGCAGGCCAGCAGAAGTGTTCGACGAAGAGGGCTTTTGCGTCCACCGTGTAGTGCTCGGCCCCCAGCGCACGCGCGCGCTCTTCGGCCTGCCGGATATCCGCTGCGGGTTGTCCGACATCCACTGTGACCGTAATGACGTGATCAAAACCGTACTCTTCGCGCATCAGGGGGATGCACACCGAAGTGTCCAGTCCCCCGGAGTAAACCAGGATAATCTTTCTCATGCGACAGGCTTCCGATCAATCTGTGAATTGAGAGGCGCGACGCTCTCTGGCCACTCAGGGCGTCGCACTCACTGCCTCGACCGCACGCCGGAGCGCCTCTTCCAGAGTGGCAGCCCGGTCGATCAACTCTGCGATGGGCACCTTGGGACGCAGGCTGTACAGGTAGCACTGCGCCTCACGAGCCCAGAGGCGCAGACTGTCGAACAACCGCTGCTGATATGGGTCGCGTGCACCGATACGGAAGAGCAGCCGGTTGAACCGTTGCTGCACTGCAGCAATTGCCTCTGCAATGGGTTGAACCAGATCCATGCTCAGGACTGCCCGGTGCTCCATCCACCACTCAAAAGCCTCCTGTGCCCGCGCCATCTCTTCGTAGCGATCAGCGAGTTCGCCCCATTGGAACGCCGTTGGCCCTGGCGAGAGCTCATCGTCCAGTGCAATGGTGTATTCCTCGTCGCCGGCCGCATCCAGCAACGCGATCAACGTGTCCATGGCCTCTGTCACCGCGGCGACCTCGGTGTCCCCTGCTTCTTCCTCCAGACGGCGCAGACGGCAGGCCAGTGCGCGCATGCGCAGGCAGTTGGGCACGCAGAGCGCTCCCTGTTCGGAGAGCAGAGGATATTTCACTTTCCACTCTTCGATACGCTCCAGAATCTTCCGGGCATCGGCTTCAATGTCATCCAGAGGTCGGAGGGGACGACGGGGTAGCCGGGGTGGGGCGCCCACGACGGCCTGGAGGGGAGGTTGTGTGAGCAACGGTGCGTTCGCGCTCATTTCCGCACGGGAGGTCGGCGCTTCCAGTACACTGCCACGGTATCCGTTGGGATGGTAGGGCGCTGTGCCCCCCTGTGGCCCGGAGCCATGCAGTCCGTTCCCTGCTGGCGAGAGATGCCGCAGGGACTCCAGGAGCTCACGTGTGGCCAGACGCACCTGCCAGAGCTCCTGGTAGAGCGCATGGTCCTCCACAGCGCGCGCCGCATGCAACAGCTGCGTCAGACGCTCGTGCGCGTTCTGCAGAAAATGCCTGCGTCGCAATGCATGCTCTGCCAGACGCGCCTGCACGTGATGGCAGTACGTCTCAAACGTCTCCGCGTTCTTCAAAGGCGACGCAATCTGCAGTTCCACCGCACTGCGCTCGCCGGGTTTCTCTGTCTGTCCACTCTCTTCGACTGCCAGTGTTTCCGCGACGGTGCGGGTTGCATCCTGTGACGGGCTGGGGCCAGCTGCTTCCATTATCTTTCTCCTCAAATGCCTTTGGTCTGTTACAACGATCGTGTGAGTTACATTACAATGGGGCGTCCCAGAGCGCTTGCAACTGCAGGAACGTCAGGCTTTTCACATGATAGTCACCATGCAACGTGTGAAAACGCCTGCCGTGCAGTTCCGGGTTGTCCCGGTGCCATCGCTCTACCCCGATACTCCGGTCTGACGGACCGCTACCATGCCAGATACCTGAACCATCCATGTACAGATTGACACGGGCCGGGCTCTGGATGGCCGCTTCGTGCATCCGTCGTACTGCGTGCTCGGTACGATACAGGTAGCTGGTCCCGTACTTCTGATAGCTACTGGGCTCTGCTCCCAGATACAGAGCGGTGAAGTCTTCTATCAGGATACCCGTGTCGGAGGGGCAATGAAAAATTTCTTTCGATCGGACGTAGGGTTGCAACACCTCATGGAGCCATGGCAGATAGGGTATCTCGGCACGAAACGCGGGAAAGGCGTCCCAGATCTGGGGGGTATCCCGATCCGCAGGGTCAACGGCAACCGGGTAGTACCCATCGTAGTCCTGCAGATACATGGAGAAGGCGACTCCGGCCTGACGCAGGTTGGAAACGCAGGTGGTTGCGCGTGCCCGGCCCCGCGCAACAGCCAGAACCGGGAACAACAGGCCAGCCAGCATGGCAATGACGGCAACAACAACCAGAAGTTCCACCAGAGTGAACCCGGCGAACATTCTGCTGCGGGGGGGCATGGCCGTTTCTCCTGCCAGTGCAGAGTGCCAGTAGCACCCTTCTGCACGTTTGCTGTCTTTTTCCCCCTCGGTGTGCGGATCTCCTGCCCGGGCCGTTAAAATTTGCGCTCACAGGGTAACGCAGGGAGGTTGTGCGGCACAGAACTATTCTGGAGACACAGCAACACCGGCATGTGTTGCCAGCAACAGCGTCAGATCGTCATCAGCGCGCTGCGTGATGCGCGGAGAACGCAACAGGGCGGACAACCGGGTCTCTGCCATGCTGGAGTCACTCTCCGCCACAAAACGGAAAAGCGGTTCGAAGAAGGGCCGATGGGGTTGCGCTTCGGGCAACTTCAGGGCCAGACGTTGCAGACCATCGGTCAGAGCGGCCACGGCAGTGATCCTGCTTTCACAGCAGTGCACATGCAGATGCGCCATAGCATCCGGATCGGTAAGAAAGTGTGTCTCGTTGATGTACCCCTCCTCGTTGGGAGCGGTCAGCGTGCTCATCCCCCCGGAGGCATCCTGCACCACCGTCGCGCCATCCCCGATCTGCGCAGCTATCACAAAGCGCGGCGTGGCCACCAGAGCGATCAACGTGCACGCGAACTCGCGCTCTGGAGTGGCCTGTACGGCAGCCTCGGTCTGAACAGCCTCCCGGGTTGCCATGACACTTCTGCGGATCCACTCCTCTGTCGCGGCCACCGACAGTGCCCCGGAGTACGTTCTGGCCGCCTGTGTCAGAGCGCTCAGAGCCGTCTGCACGGCGATCTGTGCCCCGACCTCCGCCAGAGTGGCAGAACCGGCACCATCGGCAACTGCAGCCAGAAGCACGCCTCCGGGGAGTAAACGCCACCCGCACGCATCCTGACAGGGCATCCCTGCCCGCTCATGGGCCGTGCCACACACCGATGCGGCGGCAACCCGCCATGTCACCCGTTTCACATCACATCCTCCGCCCGCAACCCGACATCCGGGCCTTTCACGCACAATCTACGAACAGAAATACCGGACTGTGCCCGGTTCAGACCCATTACAGGACTCCCTTTGTCGAGGGAACGCCGCTCATGCGCGGGTCGATTGCCACCGCCTGCCTCAACGCACGGGCAAACGCTTTGAACGTTCCCTCGATCAGGTGATGCGTGTTCCGTCCATAGTGACACTGGATGTGCAGATTCATTCCTGCGTTTACTGCGACCGCATGCCAGAAGTCTTGCGTCAACTCCGAGGGGAACGCGCCGAGGTGCTCACGGGGCAGCTCTCCCTGCCACACAAAGAAGGGGCGCCCGCTCAGATCGATGGTAGCCGAGACAAGCGCCTCATCCATTGGCAGAGTCATGTGCCCGTACCGTTGAATACCGGCCCGGTCGCCGAGTGCCGCGGTCAACGC
Organism: Chthonomonadaceae bacterium; assembly: GCA_025054835.1. Lineage (GTDB taxonomy): Bacteria > Armatimonadota > Chthonomonadetes > Chthonomonadales > Chthonomonadaceae > JANWZQ01. The sequence continues at coordinate 41,389 of JANWZQ010000134.1, read as the reverse complement.
CCGGCCCAGACAGATCCCGACATCCTCCACGGTATGGTGCGCGTCCACATGCAGATCACCTGTAGCGCGCACGGTCAGATCGAGCAGGGCGTGCCGGGTGAGCAGGGTCAGCATATGATCCAGGAATCCGATCCCGGTCTGTATATCCGCCTGCCCCTGCCCATCCAGATCCAGGGACAGAACGATCTGTGTTTCTGTGGTCTGTCGTTCGATGCGGGCGGTTCGCCCCTCAGAACGGTCTCCCAATGGTTCTCTCCGTTGTGCTCAGTGACATCAGGCTACTGGCCTGACGGTTACAGCCTGGGTGGCGGTTCGCCCCTCCGTACAGACCAGCGCGACCGCTCCTCCAGTTAACGGGCGCACAGTGTCTTCTACATCGAACAGGAGTTGCCCATCGACGTACGCCTGGATGCGCGTGCCGAGCAGACGCAGAGACATCTGGTATGTCAGCCCGAATTCCCATGGGAATTCGGCCTCGCCCAGTACATTGTCCCCATCCAGCGCCTTGACCAGACGCGCGCGATTGTCCCGACAGAGCAGGAGTGCATAGTAGCGTCGCAATCCCTGCACACGCCCTGCAAGCCCTGCTGCCGCGACCATGTGCGGTGTGACATCCGCACTCACCTCATAGTCGTCCCATTCCCGTGTCCCCTGGATGAGCAAGCCGGTCCCCTCGTTCTGCACCAGCCGGAAGGGCTCTCCCCATTCCAACCAGCTGTCCACGGCGTCTACCCACGCCCGACGCCATATGCGCCCCTCCCGGCGTGTGAATGTAACCTCCGGGATCCCGTCCCATGTGAGGTAGTCCAGGTACAGCGTGCCCGAGCCCCCTGTGTCTGAAGCCAGCTCGATCCCTGCCTCGGCAATCGGTCCTCCCGGGATGTCCGGTACACGCCATTCGAACCGGTGCACCTGACGCGGTGACAGGGAAACAGGCGGACTGCCGACATACCCCTCCAGTGTGTCCTGTGCATCGTAGAAGCGCACATAGAGGCGGCAGTCCACGCTATCCGTGCTGACCACACGCGCCCGTACTGTCTGACCGGGGTAGAGGGTCGGGCAGGCGAGCACCGCATACCCCGGCATTTTCACAGCCTCTGGAGGGAGGAACGTTCGGGTGGCCACGCGCGCCACACGCCCCCGGGCCAGATGCGTGTAGCAGATACACAGTGCGGGATGGGAGGGATCCCCCGGCAGGGATCCATGACACACGCTAGCCACTCCGCGCGCTTCCGGATGCTCGTCCGGTTGAAAGCCCTGTACCGAGCCGGGCAATGTGAAGTGAAACCGCGCTCCCTCTTTGGGACGTAACGGCGGCTCGCCGGCCAGCTGCCGGGCGAGATTCACGATCTCATAAGTCTCCCGAACGGCATCGGTGATGCATCGTCCTCCGTCCGCAGTGGGAAGGTAGAGCCGATCGGCTACCGGCCCCCTCCAGTCCGGCCCGGCCATAATCCCCTCGAGGCCACGCAGGATACCGAGCAGACATCCCACATTACCGGAGTTACAATCGGTATCCCATCCGCAGGTGTTTACAATCATGAGCGACTTCTGGAAATCGCCCTCCCCGTGCCACAGGGCCAGATGAATGAGCGCGTGATTGGGCACCACATGGCAGTTCCCCCCGTAGCGATCGTACCCGTAATGTGCGGCCACCAGTTCTCGCGTGCGGCGCCAGTCCCCCGGAGCCTCGCTGTGCCACTGACGGACATCGCGGATCAGGCGAGCGATCAGCGCATCGGGGGGGATCAACGCGAGTGCAGTGTCGATTAGCTCCGGGATCTCAGCACAGACGAACGCCTGCGCCTCCATCGCGGCGATCACCTGCGCGGCGTAGATCGCTTCGCCGTCGTGTGAGACGCTGGCGGCACGGCGCGCGAAACTGGCAGCGCGTTCCGGATCGCCGGGACAGATCATCCCCCACCCGTCGATGAAGATCTGCGCGCCGATCTGCTCGGCCACGACCCGGCTGTTGGTCGCCATCGCGCCGCTCAGGGGCGCCTTGATCCCCTGCTTCAAGCGCAAGTAGGCCGTGTGCTCTGTCGACATCCCCATCCCGCCCCACCAGAGGATCGCCCGATCCTCCACGATGTAGTTGAGCCATGTCTGCCCGATCTGTTCCGGAGTCAGGTCCGGATCAGCGTCGTAATCCGCCAGAGCGCGCAGAAATGTGAAAGTGCCGGAGATGTCATCGTCAGTAACTACGAGGGGCTTTCCCAGACGCTCGTGCACGTAGTACCAGACCTCGCCAAGCGCATCTGTGATCCGCTCGTACGTCCACCCTTCGAAAGGCCTGCCGAGATAAACGCCGATGATTTTGCCCAGCACTCCCGCGTAGACGCGGGATACGTAGTCCGATGGAAAGCCCATTCCACTTCACTCCTCTTCAGGGGAGCGTGCAAAGCGCGGCACATACGACACACCGCTGTCTGCATCGTTCTGGCACCTCACCCCTGGCAGTCCCCTGTACCTGCCGGGATAGAGGGGAGCGCACATGGCGCGTGTGCAGGTACAATAGAGCGCGAGACGCTTTCAGAATTCCCGCTTCAACTTCCGGTGACTTTCATGATACCTGCCACAGCGATACAATCCGCATTTTCTGCAATGGAGACCGAAATGCGCGCGTTTTCGGGCTGCGTGGCAGCTCTGCTCATGGCCCTGTGCGCTACCTCACTGGCCTCCGGGCAGGGCCGCGTGCCGGTCCATACACAACCGGGACCGATGCTGGAGATCATTGGTTATCTGCCAGACTGGCGTCTCAAGCAGGTGCCACTCCCTGCATTGCGTCCTCTGACCGACCTGATCTATTTCTCTATTGAGCCCGCGCCCGATGGGAGCCTGAACACAGAGCGTTGCGGACCGGACGCGCTCGAACGGCTGCGGCAGATCCGGGCCGTCTTTCCAGGGCGCATTTTGATTGCGGTTGGGGGATGGGAGCGTTCTGCTGGTTTTGCCCGGGCGGCAACCAACCCGGTGAGTCGGGAGAGGCTCGCCCGGAACCTCGCGCACTTCTGCACGCAGAACGGTTTTGATGGTGTGGACTTCGACTGGGAGCACCCTGCGAACGCGGAGGAAGCGGCCGCCTACGGTGCGCTGGTTGTCGGGGTCAAACGAGTGTTCCGTCTTCACCGGCTGTTCGTTTCGGTGACACTGGCGCGGGTCCAGCATCTGGACCGGGCGGGCTATGCCGCTGCGGACCGGGTGCAGGTGATGTCCTACGATCATCCGGGGAAACACTCCACTCTGGCGCAAATGCAGAAGGACGTAACAGACTTCCTGAAGGCGGGCGTGCCTGCCAACAAACTCTGCCCCGGACTGCCCTTCTACGGGCGGAGTCTCAAGGACTGGCATCAGACCCTCGCCTACGCAGAGATCGTGGCGCAGTTCCAGCCTGATCCAGAGGACGACGAAGCGGGGGACTTCTATTTCAACGGTCTTCAGACCGTACGCGCCAAGGTGCGCTACTGCCGCGAGAAAGGATTGCGGGGCATCATGTTCTGGGAGCTAGGACAGGACACGCGGGATGCGACCTCGCTCCTGCGCGCCATCTATCAGGAGGCCAGAACCACTGCAGGAAAACAGGGGAGGGACGACTGATGATTGAGAACGCTATTCTGGAAGCCGGACGGTTCGACCCCACCCAGCGCGAGTTACTCGCCATCACGTGGCGGTTGCTGCACGCCATCGACACCGGGGACGCGACTACCTACGCGCAACTCTCTCTGCCGGATCTGACTTGCTTCGAGGATGTCTGCCCGTACCGGATCGATGGACTGGAGTTCCATCTCTCCCTGATCCGTCAGGCGGAACACAATCCAAATGCCCGGCCGATCCGCTTCGACATGCTGACCCCGCATGTGCAGGTGTACGGCGACACCGGTATTGTGACGTACACACGCCTCATGACCTGCATGGAGAACGATGCGCCCGTGTGGAAAGCCTGCAACGAGACCCGGGTCTTTGTCCGGCAGAACGGTGCATGGAAGATGGCCCACTTTCACCGATCGCCAACCTGGCCGTATGCTGGCCCGGGCCCCGGTTCCTCTGGATCCAGCAGCAGTTGCAGATATACCGCGTCGTGCCAGCGACCGAATTTGTGGTAGGCCTGCCGCACGTTGCCTGCCAGTTGAAAGCCGAAGCGCCGGTGCAATCGCACGCTGGCCATGTTGCTGCCGTCGATGACAGAAACCAGCGTGTGCAACCCCCGGGAACGCGCCGCGTCGATCAGTGCAGCCAGCAGACGCGCTCCGATCCCGCGGCCTCGATGCCCGGCGGCAATGTAGACCGAGACTTCCGCGGTGAAACGGTAGCCGGAATGCGGCCTGAACGCGCTGAGCGCACTCCATCCAATCACCGCGCCCGCGCCCTCTGCGACAAACACCGGGTACCCGGCTTCCTGTCGGGCCCGGAACCAGTCTGCGCGCTGCTCCAGGTTCTGCGGGTCCTCGTCCGCTGTTGCGGTGGAATTCACGATCGCCTCGTTGTAGATCTCGAGGATAGCAGGCAGGTCGGCCTCGGTAGCAGGCCTAATGGTAAGGTCCTGAACTTCTTGCTTCATGCTATCTTTCTGCCGGGCTTCTGATCACGGAGCAGGTCAAGAACAGAGCGCCATCAGGGCGCCAGAGAACGATGCATCATGTCGGAACAGCCCCATATTGTTGTGGATCAATTGCGTAAGGTGTACCGCGTGCATGAGCGCGAAGCGGGCGCGGCTGCTTCGGTACGCAGTCTGTTCCGCCGCAGGTATCGGGAGGTCGAAGCCGTACGGGGCATCAGCTTCCGTGTCATGCCTGGCGAGATTGTCGGATTCCTCGGGCCCAACGGCGCCGGCAAAACCACCACGTTGAAGATGCTGTCCGGATTGCTCTTCCCCACCAGCGGCGAGGCCCGGGTGCTCGGCTTTGTGCCCTGGCACCGCAACCCGGGCTACCTGCGCCAGCTCAGCTATGTGCTGGGCAATCGCTCCCAGCTGGTCTGGGATATCCCGGCGATGGACTCTTTCCTGGTCAATCAAGCAGTCTACCAGATCCCGGAGAAGCAATTTCGTGAGACACTGGATGAACTGATCGCCCTGCTGGATCTGGAGCCACTTCTCAAGAAGCCGGTGCGCGGCCTCTCACTGGGGGAGCGCATGAAGTGCGAGCTAGCGGCTTCTCTGCTGCACCGACCTTCTGTGCTCTTTCTGGACGAGCCCACACTGGGCGTGGACGTGACCATGCAGGGGCGCATTCGCCAGTTCGTCGCGGAGCATAATCGCCGACACGGCGCTACAGTGCTGCTCACCAGTCACTATATGGCGGACGTCACTGCCCTCTGCCGCCGGGTGATCGTCATCAACAAAGGCCAGTTGCTCTATGACGGGGACCTCACCACCCTGTCCGACCGCATCGCCCCGTTCAAGTTGGTGACGCTGGACCTGGAAAGCCCGGAGGAAGCGGCACATGCAGAGAAGTATGGCACCGTGGTAGAACGCAACGGAGCCAAAGTCACGCTGCGCCTTCCCCGGTCTGAGACAGCAGGCGTGGTCGCCCGCCTGCTGACTGACCTGCCCGTGACCGACCTGACCGTTTCGGATCCGCCCATCGAAGAGGTCATCGAGCAGATCTTCCACGGACGCACGCTCGATGCGGGAGAAGGACTGCCGCATGTACTGGCTTGATGTGTATCGTGCCCACCTGAAAGTGGCCATCGCAACGATGCTGCAGTACCGTTTTGCGGTGTTGATCTGGGCCGTCTGGGGATTCGTGGGCCCCCTTATCTCACTGGCAGTCTGGTCCGCCGCCACTGCAGCACAGGGCGGGCAGATCGCCAGCGCGTCCGGAGCGCAATTCTCCCGGTCCGACTTTGCGGCTTACTTTCTGGTGTTTATGATTGTCAGTCACCTGACCATGTCGTGGGAGGCGTTTGAATTCGCATGGCGCGTCCGGGATGGACAGCTCTCGCCACGCCTGCTCAAGCCGATCCATCCGATCCATCTGGACGCCTCCTACAACATCGGATACAAGCTCATCACCAGCGCGATGTTGCTTCCCGTGTGGGGGCTCCTGTTCTTTCTTCTGGCTCCCACTCCTCCGCGCTCCTGGCAACAGTTCCTGCTGGGGATCCCGGCACTCGCTCTGGCGGCCGTGATCCGTTACGTTTTTCAGTACAGTCTGGCTGTGATCGCCTTCTGGACCACACGCGTGGAGGCGATCAACCAGCTCTACTTCACGCTCGACGCTTTTCTGGCAGGGCGCATTGCCCCGATCGCTCTGCTCCCCGGCTGGCTGGCGAGTGTTGCTGCACTGGCGCCGTTCCGGAGCATGGGAGCCTTCCCGGTTGAGCTCTTTCTGGGCCAGGTGCCTCCGGATCAGGTCCTGCCCGGCTTCGCCCTGCAGGTGTTCTGGCTGATCGTTGCCCTGACCCTGTTGCGCGTGCTGTGGGCGGCAGGCATCCGGCAGTACTCCGCGGTGGGCGCATAACCCCCGGATCATCGATGCGGCACGATCCGCAGGCCCAGCTCCTGCAGTTGCGCCTCCTCTACGAAGGACGGTGCATCCATCATCGGGTCGTAGCCCAGCCCCATCTTGGGGAACGCCATCACCTCACGGATGTTGGCCTCATCCAGCAAATTCATGATGAGACGGTCGATACCCGCGGCAAAGCCTCCGTGTGGCGGGGCACCGTAGGAAAAAGCCTCCAGCATGTGGCCGAACCGCTCCTGCTGTTTCTCCGCAGGAATGCCCAGCAGATCAAACACCCGGGCCTGCACATCCGCCTGATGGATCCGGATGCTCCCGGAGGCCGACTCCTGCCCGTTGCAGACGAGATCGTAACACTGTGCGCGGATCTTTGAAGGATCCGTATCGAAGTAGGGCAGATGATCCGGGTAGGGACTGGTGAAGGGATGATGCTCTGCCTCCCAGCGCCCTTCTTCCTCGTTCCACTGCACCAGTGGAAAGTCTGTGATGAAGCAGAAGTAGAGCTTACCGGGATCACGCAGGCCCAGACGGCGTCCGATCTCCAGACGCAGACGCGAGAGCACGCTGGCTACCACGGCAGGTTTCGGATCCGCCACGATGCAGATCAGATCGCCGACCTGTGACTCGCAGACATCAAGCACCTGCTGGATTTGCGTTTCGCTCAGAAATCTGGCGATCGCGGATTTGACGCCCTGAGGGTGTAACTCGTTGACCGCAATGGTCGCCAGACCCTTTGCGCCGAACTCCTTGCAGAACTCGGTGAGTACATCCACCTCCTTGCGTGACAGGGCTGCCCCCCCGGGATAGCGCACCGCACGTACCTGTCCACCGGCCTGCAGGGCTGCTTGAAACACACCGAACTCACTGCCCCGCAAGGCATCGCTCAGGTCCACCAGTTCCAGACCGAAGCGTAGATCGGGCTTGTCATTGCCGAAGCGACGCATGGCCTCGTCGTAGGTGAGACGGGGAAAGGGCCTGAGCATCTGCTTGTCGCTCAACTGTTCCACCACGTAGGTGGTCACTCCCTCGATGAGCTCCAGCACGTCCTCCTGAGTCACAAACGACATCTCCACGTCCAGCTGGGTGAACTCGGGTTGTCGGTCGGCCCGCTGCGCCTCGTCCCGGAAGCACCGGGCGATCTGGAAGTAACGCTCGACGCCGGCCACCATCAGCAACTGTTTGTACTGCTGGGGCGACTGCGGCAGGGCGTAGAATTTGCCGGGCTCCAGCCGATAGGGAACCAGATAGTCCCGCGCACCTTCCGGTGTGGATTTGGTGAAGATAGGCGTTTCAATCTCCAGAAAACCCCGGTCGCTCAGGTAGTCCCGGATTAGCTTGACGGCCCTGTGCCGCAACTCCAGCATGCGGTACATGCGGGGGCGACGCAGATCGAGATAGCGGTACTTGACGCGCAGGGTCTCATCCACCTGCTGCATGCCGGCCTCATCCGCCAGCTGAAACGGTAGCAGACGCGCCGTGTTCAGGACCTGAATGTCGGACGCAGCGACCTCAACGGTACCCGTCGCCAGCCCCGGGTTCTCTGTCCCGGGCTGCCGACGCTCCACCGTGCCCCGGACGGCCAGAACGTACTCGCTTCGGAGGCTATTGGCCAGAGCAATGAGGTCGGGAACACGATTGCGATCTACCACAACCTGCACCAGTCCGGTCCGATCACGCAGGTCAACGAAGACCAGGTCGCCGAACGTCCGATGGCGGTGTACCCCGCCGTTCAGCATCACTTCCTGACCCACATGCTCCGGGCGCAACTCACCGCAGTAGATGCTGCGTTTCCAGTCGCTCACTCTCTCTCGTCCTCCTGATCGTCTCGCCATTTCCGTTCCGCGGATACGCGCAGGCCTCTGTACCCCGCTCAGGCGCATCTGTCGCGCTGCTCTAATGTTGCGGGACCTAGATTCTAACCGATTTGATCGCTCTCTGTCTATGCTGGAAACACCTGCGCAATGAAACCCGACACGCCGACGTTTCGTCTCTCCGGGTGAATGCACCGGATACGGTCGGCTACCAGGAGGTACTGCCATGGGGATGATGCCTGCAGACCGCTCGGAGCGGTGGGATCGGATCTTTCGGCGTTACGCGATTCCCGGTACAACATCACAGAAGGCCGAAGTGGAGCCCGCTCTGGATACCCCGCAGCAGGAGCGCCGCAAGCGCGTTCTGCGCACCATACTCCCTGAACCTGCAGAGGATCGTCGTAGAAGCACAGCGTGACACCGGAATGCAATTTCATAGCCTTCAGTCCATGTCCCCAACCAGCATCCCTGGTGGGGACTTTCTTTTGCTGGCTTCCTCTGCTCTCTCGATTGCAGGCAAATTGACGTACGGAATCCCCGGCCGCATACCGAGAATAGGAACGGGTTGGACTCACAGAAAAGGAGGTGATGCGTGTGATCCTACCCCCACCTGCCCAACCCGGTCCGACACCTACAACCGTCACAACAGACTCTACTCCATCGGCATCCCCGGATGGCGCTTTCGCAACGGTCTTCTCTCAGGCATGGCGATCCGCGCCGACGACAGATGGCACAATCGCCCCTGCAAACCCCGGGGAACTACCGCAAGCCCCGGACACTCCAGATGACAGTGCGCCGGCAGGCCCGATCGCCGCAGGTGTGCTGGCAGTCCTGAGTGCCCCCGTGCCCATGTGGCTTCCCGGCATGGTTCTGCTGCCCCTCGATGCCCAAGCAGGGCAGAATCCGGCGCCCGGAACCCTGCAGTCCCCGGAGACCTTACCGGCCACCCTTCCATGGGCGCACACTCCCGGTGCGGCTCCCCTGTTCCCACCAGGACGCGCTTCCGCACAGACATCCCCGAACGTCTCTGTGGACCCGTACGTGCCTTTCCCCGGCGCGTCGGGAGCAGAGCGCACTCCTCCGCAGAATCAATCCTTGCCATCCCCGGTGGACGACGCATCATCAATACTGGCGCCAGCTGTCGGACCTCGTTTTGTGCACCTCTCAGGTGGAGCAGCCCCCCCTGTGCAGGACCACAACCCCGCCTCCAGTCCAGCGCTCACGTATCCGAACGCGGCGTTCACAGGGAAGGCGCTCCAGGCCGCAGAGTACCCTGCACAACTCCATTTGCAGGAATACTGGCAGAGCGCGCCAGCATCGTACGTCACATCAGTTCCACATGAGAGCAAATCAGAGCAGGTGACAGGCCTGCCGTACATCCCTGTGTCGGAAGCGCAGTCCGGATCGATGCCCGTGCCACCGGGGGGTGTACCGGAGGTAGCCGGCCCCCCGAAAGCAGCAGAGAGTACCACACACACCCCGGTCGAAGGACTGCCGGGTGAGATTGCAGGTCCTTCGTGCAGGGCACAGGTTTCTCAGCCGGGCCATGTATGCGAACCCGCCGAAATCGAGCAACGGGATCGGAGAGGACCTACTGAGCTGTCACGCGTGCCGGAGTCAGACAGGTCAGCGGCAACAGGGCGTTCCGGGAACACAGCGGCGAGGGTTCTTGCCGAACCGGGAGAGCCTCCTGTGGCAGGACCGACGCTCCCATCGTCCAGTTCGCAGAAAGCGGAGAACCATTCCGGGCTCCTGCATACGACACGGCCCTCCGCGACAACCGTGGAACGCATGGAGGTCATTGCGCAGGTCACACGGCACCTGCAGAGCGTGCATCTTGCCGGATTGCGTGGCGGGATCCTCGTGCAACTGCAGCCGGAGAGCCTGGGGACCCTGCAGATCCGCGTGACCAGTCTGGGCGAGGAGATCATCGCCCGGATCACTGCGGAGACGGCTTCTGCACAGCAGGCGATTGAGAGCGGCAGGGAGCAGTTGCGCGCCGCTCTGGAACAACGTGGCCTGCGGCTGACAACTCTGGATGTGAACGTGGGCCAGCAAGGACCACACAGAGAGGGCTTCCATTTCGCTGGCCAGTTCGCCTCGCCTCAGGAACGTCCCTCTGCTGCAACACTGTCTTCCGTGCACTTCCCGGATGAGCCAGCCAGTGAGATCTCCGCCGCAGTGAGCGCATCTGCTGTGGAAGCACTGCGCACGCTGACGCGACTGGACTTTCGAGTCTGAAGGAGAAACATCATGCAAACCAACGCGATCGGTTCCGCCAACGTGCCGCAGGATCTGTTTCAGACACAGAACCGGGCGCTGGGCCAGCACGAGTTTCTGAAACTCCTGGTGACCCAGCTGACCAATCAGGACCCCCTGAATCCCATGGATCAGGAAGACTTTCTGGCGCAAATGGCCCAGTTCGCCACCGTGGAAGGCGTCAACAACATCTACAACAGCCAGACACGGTTGCAGGCATCCAGTCTTCTGGGGAAACGAGTCGAAGCCTTTGTGACACGCGATGGTCTGCCCGTGCTGATCACCGGCAAGGTGAACGGAGTGCGCTGGGATAGCCAGGGCATTTTCCTCAGCATTGAAGGTCAGGAGCACGAAGTATCCCTGAACGAGGTCTCTTCCGTGCGCCAGGGTTAACAGGAGGCGGAATACCCTATGGCCGATACGCTGCGCATCTACCACATCCCGGAGGTCCCGAGGCCATCTGAGCCCTCTGCACACTCTGCAAGCACGCAGGAGGCATCTCCCTCGTTTGCCGAGATCCTGCGCGCCCGTCAGGGGCTTGCAGAAACGGGACAGACGCCGGGCGCAGGGCGTAGCACGCCAGTACGCTTCTCGGCGCACGCGCAGACCCGTCTGCAGTCCCGGCAGATCCATCTGCAGGAGAGTCATCTGCAACGCCTGAACGGCGCCGTCGCAAAGGCCGCCGACAAGGGATCGCGCGATGCCTTGATCCTGATGGATGATCTGGCCATGGTCGTCAGCATTAAGAACCGCACGGTGGTGACCGTGGTTGATAAGGAGCACCTGCGCCAGAACGTGTTCACCAACATCGATAGCGCCGTCATCGCATAACGCGCATCGCAGGCCGGACCGCCGTTCCCTCTGCGAACGCGGAGGCCTGCCCTCTCTCCGAATGATCGAGGAGAGATCGTCTGGAATCCAGGCAGGCATCACCCTGTCCGTGAATACTCCGCAGGGTGGTAGCCGCCAGAATGTCGAACGGAGGTCGTGAGAACGCATGCTTCAAGCCATGTTTTCTGGAGTCAGCGGACTCCAGGTGCATCAGACGCGTCTGAGCGTCACCGGTAACAACATCGCGAACCTGAACACCATCGGCTTCAAAGCCGGACGCGTGACGTTTCAGGATCAGCTATCGCAGACACTGCGCGCCTCGGCTCGCCCCAGCAACGAGATTGGCGGATTGAACCCTTCCCAGGTTGGACTGGGGGTTGCCCTGGGTGCTGTAGATACGCTGCAGACACAGGGAAACCTGCAGACAACTGGCAAGCCAACGGATCTGGCCATTCAGGGTAACGGGTTCTTCCTTGTCAGCAGTGGTAGCAACGTCTACTACACGCGCGATGGTTCGTTTGACCTGGACAGTAACGGAGTCCTGGTCAATCCGGCCAACGGCGTGAAGTTACTGGGGTATCTTGCCGATGAGAAAGGAGTGATCGACGAGAGTCAGCCGATCAACGCGGCCAGCGTGCTGAAAGTGCCGATCGGCACGCTTACCTCGGTTAGCCAGACCACGTTCACCCAGATGGAGGGCAACCTGAACGCCGGTGCGGCTCTGGTGAGCACCTATAGCAACCTGATCGGTAACATCACAGCCACCAGCACGCCTCCAGATATTGTGATCAACACAACCGCTTACGACGCGCTGGGCAACGCGCACCCGATCAAGTTCACATTGAGCAATCCCGCGAACAACACGCCGGTGCCCGGTCAACGCCGATGGGACATCACGATCAATGTTGATGGCGGCGATATCCCCGGCTCCCCTCATCAAATTGTCTTCAACATGACGACCGGCGCGTTCATTAGCAGCACTGTCCCTGCATCAGTAACCGTGACAGGCTCCGGGGGCGCGCCTGACTTTAACCTGTCTCTGAACGTCTCAGGCCTGACGAACCTCTCTTCCGGCACGGTATCCTACGCTGCGGTGACGGATGGCATTGGCGGCGCCCCTCCGGTGTGGAACACCTCACTGCGAGTCTTCGACGAACTGGGATTTGCGCATCTGGTGCAGTTCACCTTCACGCGCCGCCTTGTGGGCACAGTGCCACCCCCACCCGGCGGGGCTACCAGCCGATGGGACTGGGTGGCGAAAGTCAACGGGGCCATTGTCGGGCAGAGCGGTACCACCCCGCCCCAGCTCCCCCTTTACTTCGACAGTGCGGGGCAGTTGCTGAACAAGACCCAGCAGTCCATCACCATTACACCGGTTAATGGAGCTGCTCCCTTCGATGTGAAAGTGGACTTCGGCGCGATCACGCAACTGGCAGGAACTTCGAGCGTGGCCGCAACCGTGCAGGATGGTGCCGCTTTCGGTACTCTCCAGACTTTCTCTGTCTCGCCGGAAGGGCTGATCACAGGCATCTTCTCCAACGGGCAGTCCCGTGTGCTGGGGCGCGTGGCTGTTGCCACGTTCACTAACCCGTCTGGCCTGGAGAAAATGGGGCAGAACCTGTTCCGGGAGTCGGGCAACTCGGGCCTGGCGCAGGTTGGCACACCGAACACAGGAGGTCGGGGCAAGATCACCACGGGCTTTGTCGAGATGTCCAACGTAGATCTGTCCAATGAGTTCACGAACCTGATTATCACGCAGCGCGGTTTTCAGGCGAATACGCGCATCATCACGCTGGTAGACGATCTGCTTCAAGATGTGATCAACCTCAAGCGGTAGCCAGCATAGCATATCCACCGGGGGCAGGCCTCAGGCCGCCCCCGCGCCCGTAAGACCTCCGTACCAGATCTCATGATTAAAGTCACGCGTCTCAATCACTCGGAACTGATCCTCAATGCCGACCTGATCGAGTTCATTGAACGTACCCCGGACACCGTCATCACCATGACTACGGGCAGGAAGGTTCTGGTACGTGAGACGGCAGAGGAGGTCGTCCGTCGGGTGATCGCCTATCGCCGGGAAGTCGGTCCGGTCCGGCTCCGCTGCGAGGACGAAGAGAAGGAGGAATAGCGTCGTTATGGATCTGGCGACGATTATCGGTTTGCTCCTTGCATGGGGGGCACTGATCGGTGCTCTGCTGATGGAGGGGGGCGAGGTACAGTCGCTGATCAACGTTCCGGCAGCGCTGATCGTGTTCGGCGGCACTCTGGGCGCCTCGATCTCCAGCTTCCGTATGAACCAGATCCTCGGCATTCCTGCGGTGCTGCGCAAGGCGTTCACGGAGCGCCCTCTGGATCTGCTCGAGGTGATCACTTTGCTGGTCTACCTGGCTGAACGCGCCCGTCGCGAAGGGATGCTGGCTCTGGAAGCGGAGGCCAACCGGATTGACGATGAATTCCTGCAACGCGGGTTACGCCTGGCGGTGGACGGCACTGACCCGGAACTGTTACGCGACATCCTTTCGACCGACATCCACTTCCTGCAGGCACGTCACAGATCCGGGGAGTCCCTCTTTACAACGATGGGGGGCTTCGCCCCCACTCTGGGCATCATTGGCACCGTCATGGGACTGGTGCACATGCTGGCCAATCTGAGCAACCCGGATGCCATGGGGCCTCTGATCGCCAGCGCCTTTGTGGCCACACTCTACGGGGTCTCCTCGGCCAACCTGATTTTCCTGCCGATTGCCAATAAGCTCAGGGCGCGCTCCGCCGAAGAGGTGCTCGCCCGGGAAGTCATGCTGGAAGGGATCCTGGCCATTCAGGCGGGAGATAATCCGCGTCTGGTCGAGGAAAAGCTCAAGGCTTTTCTGGCGCCTCCCCTGCGCAGTCAGGTAACCCGACCGGGCCGTACCGCGTTCAACCGGTAATACCATCATGTCTCGCACGCGTCAGTTTCCAGAAACCAGAGAACCGCATAATCTCGAGCGCTGGCTTCTCACCTACGCCGACATGATCACCCTGCTGACGGCGTTCTTCCTGTTACTCTATTCCATGTCCGTGGTCAGCCGGGGGAAATTCACCCAGCTGGTTCGCTCGGTGCGCAGCGGATTTGGTGCCGAGCGCCTGTCCGGCCCTCACATTCTGAATGGAGGCGGCCAGCACGTCACGTCGTTTGGCTCCCTGAATGCCCGGGAGCACCGGGAGTATGAACAGGCTATGAGAAATCTGGGGAGTTTTGTGGAACAACAGAACCTGAGAGGCAAAGTCGGAGTGCGCTCCGACGAACGGGGGCTTGTGATTTCGCTCGTATCCGACGACCTGTTGTTCCGCAGAGGTCAGGCCGGACTGCGCCCGGAAGTGGAGCCCTTGCTCCGACGCGTGGCGCAGGTCATTCGTCCTCTGCCCAACCAGATACAGATCGAAGGACATACCTGCGACCTGCCGATCCGCACCGCGCAGTTCCCTTCGAACTGGGAGCTCTCGACCATGCGCGCCGGCACAGTGCTTCGCTACTTCACAGAGCGAATGGGCCTGCGTCGACAACGCTTTATCGCGGCAGGATACGCCGACACCCGGCCTCTCGTTGCAAACACCGATGAGAACAACCGCGCACGCAATCGGCGCGTGGATATCGTGATTGTCAAATCGGAGGCGCAACGGCAGGCGGACGCGGCGCGACAGGCAGAAGTCCAGCGCATTCTGGTAAACCCTGACCCCGACGCTGCAGCGCCTGACCGGCCCACTTCCGGCGGACCGTGATGCCTCCTTCACGGCACCAAGTCCGCACAGAAAGCGCAGGGTGAAGAAAGATGTCCGCGAATGCAACGCAAGAAAACGGCGAGAAGAAAAAGAAGAAGTTACCTCTCCCGATGATTATCGGCGTGGTGCTGCTCGTTGTGGCGCTTTTTGTCGGCAAGAGCGTGATGGGGAGCAAGCCCGCGGAGAAAGAGAAGACGAAGAAGACCCGTAAGTCCAAAGCTCACAAAGAGAGTAAAGAGCGGAGCAAGGAGCACGGGCACGGCAAGAAGCACGACGCGCACGAGGATGAGACTTCCGAAGAAGAGGAAGAAGAGATTGAAGTCGGGCATGCCATGGCTCTTGATGAGTTCATGGTCAATCTGAGCGGTGGCGGCGATCACTATCTGCGCGCCACCATCGCGCTCGGGCTCCGTAAAGGGCTCTCGGAAGAGAAAGTCAAGCACCATGTGCACCCGATACGGGATGCGATCCTGTCGGTGCTGACCTCCAAGACGTTGAAAGACCTGTCCACGCCCGGAGGACGCGAGCAGTTGAAGCGCGAGCTTTTGCAGGCAGTCAACGAGGCTGTTGAAGAGGAAGAAGAGCCCATTGCGGGCAAGATCTATTTCTCGGCTTTCGCTACTCAGTAGTCACGTTACCCCGGGATGCACTGCACGGCAGACACATTCCTGCCGTGCTTTTTTCGTTACGCCACGCAGGAAATACCACGCGCCTGCTCCCCGGAACCGGAGCCAGTCCGGAGCAGGAATTCTTCGATGCATGCGCGAAGCATAGGCCTACCATGAGCCGTGACAGTATTATGGCCCCGATCGCCGGCCCACCGGCGAACCTGCAGAGAGCGCTCTGGCAGGGACTGCAGGCCGTATGGGATCATCTCGGACTGATGGTCGCCATGGGCCTGACCGGTTCTCTTCTGGTGTGTGCCACGCTTTCCATGCTACCGCTCCTGCCCCGGGCTCTGCCCCCGACAGCAGACCGATTTGCCGGACTGGCTCTGCTGGTTGTGGCGGTGAGCCTGCCCGCTGGTGGCGCGTGCGCCATGGCCCATCGTATAGGCGTGCAGGAATCTGTCTGTTATGCCGGGTTCTGGCGGGAGGGATTGCGCCTCTGGTACCCCATGTTGCAACTCAGCCTGGTACACCTGATTGTTCTGTTCGTACTGCTGAACGGCATCGTGTTCTATGCACACCGGGGCGGGCTCTTCGGGATTGCTGGCGGCACCTGCTGCCTGTACGCATTACTTTTCTGGTTCATGATGGCCTGCCACCACGCTCCCCTGCTTGCCGCACAGGCTGCGGGAGAAATGCATGGCGGACGGCGCTGCCTGAGCCCGGTGATGCGTCGAGCATTCTACCTGACCCTGGCACGCCCATTTTACACACTGGGTCTGCTGACTGTTCTGCTTCTACTGGCGGCTGTGCTGGCATTCACTGGAATGCTGGCCCTCTTGCTCTGGCCCGGAGCCCTGTTCGTGCCCGCGACCACAGCCAGCCGGGCTCTGTGGATCCAGTACGGGCTCGTACGTGTGCCACGCAACGAGCCTGTGGTGCCGGATGAGGCGTTCCGCTTGCGTATCTGAAATATCAAATGCCTGACAGTACGGTGAGGAGGATCCTGACGTGCCGGAAGTAACATGCATTGGCATACTGGTCGCGGATGTTGTGGGCAAGCCGGTCGATCACTTCCCGGAACGCGGCAAACTCGCCCTCCTGGACCGGATCGAACTGCACACGGGAGGAAACGCGGCCAATACTGGCATCAGTCTGGCCAAACTGGGCGTGCAGACGGCGGTTATCGGTAAGGTAGGTAACGACGGTTTTGGCGACTTCCTCGTTCGCAGACTGGAGCAGCATGGGATCGATGCGGGAGGTGTTGCCCGCGACAGTCAGGCGGCAACATCGGCCACCATGGTGCTCGGCCACAGCGACGGGGAGCGCACGTTCCTGCACTATCTCGGCGCCAATGCCACTCTGCGCTACGAGGATATTGACCTGGACCGCGTGCGCGCCAGCAAGATTGTGGACATCGCCGGCGCGCTGGTCATGCCTGCCCTCGATGGAGAGCCCACGGTGCGCTTGTTGCAGCAGGCACAGGAGGCCGGAGTCATTACCGCTCTGGACACTGTGTGGGACTCGCAGGGCCGATGGCTGGATGTTGTCGGCCCCTGCCTGCCGCACGTGGACTACCTGATGCCCAGTTATGAGGAGGCGCGCATGCTGGCAGGAGGGCGAGAGGCGCCTGCAGAGATCGCCCGATACCTGCAGGACCGGGGGGCTCGCACTGTTGGGATCAAAATGGGGGCGCAGGGCGCCTACCTGCGCACGGTAGATGGCACCGAGATCCGCGTGCCTGCCCTCCCGGTGCAGGCGGTAGATGCGCTGGGTGCCGGCGACGCTTTTCTGGCCGGGTTCCTTGCTGGCCTCGTGCGTGACTGGGATCTGGAACGCTGCCTGCGATTCGGCAATGCGGTGGGCGCCTGCTGTGTCACTGCCCTGGGCGCCACTACCGGCGTGCGCAGCTTCGAGGAGACCGAGGCGTTCCTGCAGCAGTTCGAGCCCTAGCATGCGGATAACTATGTTCGCGCCACAACGTCGTGCACGGTGTGGCATTCGCGACTACACGGATCTGCTCCTTGCACACCTGCGCAACATACCGGACATCACGGAGATCGCGACGGTTTCCCCGGATCCCATGGAAACGCCGTGGGGGCTGGCCCGCTCCGTCCTGCGCTACGCCCCGGAAGAGCGCCGCTACCACGCGCTTGGCAGGGCGATGAACACCGGCGACATTGCGCACGTACAGCACCAGTACTTCTTCTTCGGCGGGGTCGCGCCACATCGAAATCATGCGCGCGCCTTCTACGCAGCCCTGCGCGTTCCTCTGGTGTTGACCGTCCATGAGATCGTGTCGCCAGAGGCGCAGCGATCCGCGCTGACCCGCCATCTGGTCGCGCTGGCTAACCGGCAGAACTTTCTCCACCCCGCGATCCGTGCCTGTATTGTGCACACCGAACAGGATGCGCAATCCCTGCAGGCGCTCGGGATCCCTGCGGACCGGATCACCCGGATCCCGCACGGCACGCCCCCACCCTGCGCTCTGCCCGACGCGCAGACGGCCAGACAGCGTCTGGAATGTCAGGGCCGCTTCGTCGTCACGCTCTTCGGGTTCCTGTCGGCCAAGAAAGGACACGCGCTCGCCCTGGAAGCGCTGGCAGCGATGCCTCCGGACACCCTGCTGCTACTGGCCGGGGATCGGCATCCGGACGACCGCACCGACTACGTGGCGCGTCTGAAAGCGACAATCGCGCAACACAATCTGACCGATCGCGTGCGGATCACGGGCTATCTGCCTGTGGATGAGATCCCGTGGGTGATGGCAGCTACCGATGCAGGCATCGCCCCCTATACGCAGACTTCCGGATCCGGGTCGCTGGCGAACCTGCTTGCTTACGGCCGGGCGGTGGTGGCGTCGGACATCCCGCCACATCGCGAGATCGCTGCGGCCTCCCCGACACCGCTCCGCCTGTTTCGCGCGGGCGATGCGCAGGATCTGGCGCGTCAGCTGCGGACACTCCGGGAGAACGTGGCCGAGCGCATGGCGTTGCAGCAGGCAGCCCTTGCCTACGCCCGGAGCCACTCCTACGCCCGGATGGCACAGGAGACAGTCGCAGTCTACCGACGCCTCCTCGCAGAATCGGACCATGCGCATTGCCATTGATGCTCGCCCTCTGACTGGCCGGTACACCGGCGACCGCACCTACTGGCGCGGGTTGATCCGTGCCCTGCTCCAGCTGGATCTCCCGCATGAATTTCTTCTCTACACACGCCTGCCTCTCCCGGAGGATGAACTGCCACCGGCTCCCAACGTGATCCTGCGCACTCTGCCCGCACCGAACGACCGGATCTGGGCCCTGCGGGTCCTGCCACGCGCTGTCCGGGAAGACCGTGCCACAGTGCTGCATGTCCAGTATACGGCTCCCCCTTTCTGTCCCTGTCCCGTCGTCACGTCGGTTCACGACATCTCGTTCCGGCTCTTTCCGCACTGGTTTCCTCTGAAACACCGCTTGCTGCTCAACCTGACGGTACCGGTATCCATGCGCCGGGCGGCGCGCGTGATCGCAATCTCAGAGAGCTCCCGCCGGGACATCCTGCGTACGTACCGCATTCCGCCGGAGAAAGTGATTGCCACACCACTGGGCCTGCCAGAGGGTTACGGCATGGAGCTCTCGCCGGGAGCGGCACACAGACAGGTGGCGGAGCGGCTGGGCATATCCGTGCCCTTCCTTCTGGCTGTCGGCGTGATCCAGCCCCGGAAGAACCTGCCCCTGCTGGCCGAGGCATTCGGCTGTTTGAAACGGCGTGCCCGGATCCCACACGTACTGGTCTTCGCAGGAAAGATGGGATGGGGCAGCGGGCAGAAGGCGTTGCGGGCAGCGGCAGAACGCAAGGGGGGCACGGAGGCGGCAGAGGCGCTGGTCTTTCCCGGGTACGTGCCGGATACAGATCTGCCTGTTCTCTACCAGGCCTGCGCAGCCTTCGCGTTTCCCTCACTGTATGAGGGCTTCGGGTTTCCTCCACTGGAGGCACTGGCTTGCGGAGCCCCCGTGGTCGCCTCCAGCGCACCGGCCATGCCCGAAGTGCTGGGCGATGCTGCCCTTCTGATCTCCCCGCACGACAGCATGGCCTGGACCGACGCGCTCCACCGGGTCCTGACCGACACGGACCTGCAGCAGGAACTGCGCACTCGTGGACCGATGCGGGCAGCCATGTTTTCCTGGGAGCAGACGGCACGTGCCACATTGCAGGTATATCAGGAGGCCGCGGCATGCCCGAAATGAGGCAGACAATCCATGGTTGCCTGCTCGGAACAGCCGTCGGTGACGCCATGGGTCTGATCGTCGAAGGGCTCTCGCCGGCCCGTCAGCGCAAACTCTATCCGGTGCTGGAACGCCCGCGCCTTCTTCCGGGCCGGGCCATGGTCTCCGACGACACGGAACATGCCTGCATGGTAGCACAATCTCTGATCGTGTCGGCCGGTGAGGTGTCTCGCTTCACACAGCACCTGGCCCACGAACTGCGCCTGTGGCTTCTGAGTGGCCCTCCGGGCATCGGGTGGGCAACTCTGCGCGCAACGGGTAAACTATGCCTTGGCATTCCACCGACACGGAGTGGCGTGTTTTCTGCAGGGAACGGTCCGGCAATGCGGAGCGCGCTGATCGGCGTCTGCTACGGTAGCGATCCCGAGCGCCTGCTCCATCTAACGCGTGCTGCCACCCGGATCACACACACAGACCCGGAGGCGTTTCACGGTGCTGTGGTTGTGGCCGTGGCCGCGCACCTGAATGCCACCGGCCGGCTATCGCCGGCATTTCTGCGCGACACGCTCGCCTCGCTGTCCCTCGACAGGGCGGATGCGTTGCTTGCTCTGATTGATCGAGTGCTGGCAAGCGTAGATCAGAATCAAGAGACCCGGGAATTTGCCGCATCACTGGGCCTGAAGCGTGGGGTTACCGGGTACGTCTACCATACGGTGCCCGTGGCACTCCATGCCGTCCTGCGGCACTGTAACGACCTGCGCACAGCTGTTCTCTCCGCGATACACTGTGGAGGCGACACCGACACGACCGGAGCGATCGCAGGTGCCGTTGCTGGCGCGGGCACCGGCCCTGCCGGGATCCCTGCGGACTGGGTGTGCGCTATCCGGGAATGGCCGCGCACAGTACACTGGATGGAACACCTGTGCGAGCGTCTGGCGGAAGTCGTCGTGAGCGAAACTCCAGGAGCCGCATTGCCCTGGTTTCGCCCCGCACAGGTGCCGCGTAACGCCCTGTTTCTGACGGCCGTGCTGTTGCACGGCATCCGGCGTCTGCTACCGCCATATTAGGCGTTTCCTTCTGTTTTACCCTGTTGTCTCAGATAAGGAGTTGCGAGCATGAGTACGCCCCCAATCGAGAATCCGCCGCCCCAGCCGCTGGAAGACTGGTTTCTTGAGATCCTGGCCTGCCCCGGGTGTCCGGAGCGCCTGCCAGTACGCCTGAACGAGACCCGTGACGCCCTGATCTGCACGTGCGGACGCTACGCATACCCCATTCGGGACGGCATCCCGATCCTTCTGGTGGAGGAGGCCACGGTGCTGAACCCGGAGATCCCCCCCGGCAGCGCGCCTCGCTAGCTCTTGCATCATGTTCCTGAGGAAGCACTATGTTGCGAGTATCCTTGATCCATGACCCCAATCTGAACCTGCTCGGCTCACGGGAGACTGACTTCTACGGCAGAGACACTTTTGATGAGATCAACCGCCGGATCAAACAACGTGCGGCCGCTCTGGAGATGGAAGTGCGGATCTTCCAGTCCAATCATGAGGGCGAAATCGTGGATGCGATCCAGGACGCGCGTCACTGGGCCAGTGGCATCATCATCAACCCGGGGGCCTACACACACTACAGCATCGCCATTCGCGACGCGCTCACCGCAGTGCGCCTCCCCACCATCGAAGTGCATATCTCCAACGTGCACGCACGCGAGGAATTCCGGCGCCACTCGGTGATCTCGCCGGTCGTGGCAGGACAGATCGTGGGGCTGGGGCCTAACGGCTACCTGCTGGCGCTGGACGCCCTGAAGTACCTGGTGGAACAGAGCTATCGATGAGGACAGGTGCGCGGTGCCCCCTGACCGGTTATGCGTTGACTGCTCTGATCATGCTGGCTGGCACGTCTGCCCCGATCGGATCGCATCAGGCTGGGGTGCCCGGTGCAGGCCCCGTTTATCAACCCCGGGCCGTCACGATCCCCGCAAGCGCCCTGCTACCGACCAGCTTTCCCTACACTCTATGGTACGGCGTCCCGGTTGTGCAGGCTACCGTCAACGGCATGCACACGGAGCGATTCGCCGTCAGTACGGGCCTGAACGCCAATGCCGTGATGCCGGAGATGTACGCTCGATGGCAACTACAGGCGACCACCCGGCAGTTCCGCGTGCACGCGCTCGACGCCACAACAAGCGCAACGGAGGCGCAGATCCAGTCGTTGCGGCTGGGCAACATCACGTTTTCCGACGTAGGCGTGGTACTGACGGACGTTTTTGCCCTGCTCTCTCCCCGTCCGCATCCAGATGCGCCTGCCGGGTGGCTGGGCACGCCCTTCCTCTCGGCGTTTCAGGTAA
Organism: Chthonomonadaceae bacterium; assembly: GCA_025054835.1. Classification (GTDB taxonomy): domain Bacteria; phylum Armatimonadota; class Chthonomonadetes; order Chthonomonadales; family Chthonomonadaceae; genus JANWZQ01. The sequence continues at coordinate 19,108 of JANWZQ010000134.1, read as the reverse complement.
CGTTCGATTTCGCCAATCAGACCATTGTTCTGAGCCCCCCGAAGGCGCCTCTGCCCGCAGAACCGGGCACTGTGACTGTGCCTTTCTCAAACCGTAACGGACGGATCTGGGTGAAAGCCTCCGTGCCGGGGGGTGGTCGGTTTGACGCCCTGGTAGACACAGGCACGGTCACCACATTGATCCCCACTGCGGTTGCAGAGCGGTTGAAGCAAACACCCCTGCAGACTTTCCCGATCACACGCGGGCGGGGACAGGAGGCCCGGGCATGCCTGATCGTTGTGCCACGCATCAGCGTGGGAAAGGCTGAGGCAACAGATATCCGTGCAGTGTTCGTTGCTGCTGACGCGCCTGCCGGGTTCGACCGAGCACTGGGGGTGCTGGGTATGGACTTTCTGCGGCGCTTCCGGGTGACGATCCATTTTGAGCGCGGGCGGATTGCGTTCACTCCCTCCGCACCGGCCTCACCGGAATAGCGCGATGTACCCGGGGGCGTTCCAGCACGGCAATCAGCTGCGTGTCGCCGGCACGCCGGGCGATCTGCCATGCTGTCTCCCCGCTCCGGGTGCGCAGATCGGTGCGCGCACCGTGTTTCACCAGCAAGCGCGCGGCGTCCACCGCGCCATGGATCGCTGCGACATGCAACGGGGTCTGCCCCCGCTCGTTCGCGGTGTTGACGCGCGCACCATGCTCCAGAAGGATCTGGATCACACCCGTGCGATTGAACATGGCGGCGTAGGCGAGCGCGGTATCTCCGGCGAATGAGAAGTAGAGCGAGCCATTCAGGACAGCTGGTCGGGCGCCAGCGGACGCCGGGATTGATCTCTCGGAACGGTCGGACAGATCGGAAACCCTGCGCCCTACGGAGAAGGCCACGGGCTTCATCTTCCCGAAACGGGCCTGGTTGACCGATGCGCCTCGTTCCAGCAAAGCGCGCACGGTCTCCAGAGTGCCATACTGGGCGGCCAGGATCAACGGGGTCTCGCCCTCCGCGTTCACGTCATTGACCCGGGCACCATGCTCCAGCAGAGCGCACACACACGCGTTCTGAGTGTTCGGGTCGGCACAAACGGCAAACATCAGCGGGGTCTCACCGGAAAGGGTGCGGGCATTCGGGTCGGCCCCCTGCTGCAACAGGTAGCGCACGCAGTCCACCCGTCCCCACCGTGCAGCGACAGTCAACGGTGTCGCTCCCTTGCCGTTGCGGATGTCCACATGTCCTCCGGCCTGCACCAGCAGTTTCAAGACGCCTACCAGGCCATATTCCGCCGCATAACAGAGGGCGTTCCCTCCCTCGATCCGGGAGTAGGCCTCACCCGCGCCGGTGTTCTGGTTCGGATCGGCGCGTGCTTGCAACAACACACCGACCACGTCCTCGCGCCGCGTCTGCACGGCACGGATCAGAGGGGTTACCCCGCTGTTGTTGACGGCGTTCACATTGGCGCCCCGCTCGATCAGCAATCGGACGAGTGAGAGGTAGCGCGCGGGATCCGGAGTCACGCGCGTGATCAGGGAGAAAGAGCCCTGCGACAGGTTTTGCTGGAGTGCGTCCATCACTTTGAGCAACGGGGTCTCACCGTCTATGTCAGCAGCGTTCACGTCGGCACCGCTGTCCAGCAAGGCGCGCGCTATGGCCTCATCGCTATTGACTGCTACGATGAGTGGAGTAGCCCGATCCGCCTTCCTGCGCGCGTTAAGGTTAGCGCTCGAGCGAGCCAGCTGCTGTACGGTGCGTATGTCGCGCGCCATGATCGCCTGAAACAGAGGGTTGTCGGCATGTGCGCGTGGGCGCGATAGAAGGATCACTCCCGCGGCCAGCGCAAATGCTGCAACCACGATGCCCACAGCGACAGGGTCCAGTCGTTGTCTTACTGGCGCAGACCGGGCCATTTGCAGGGGTCCTCCTCAGGTGAAATGCGTTGCCAGGTCAAACAACCGATCCGCGTAGTCCAGCAGTCGCCCGACGTCTTTGAGCGACTGTACCCATCGGGAGGGTATTGCGGTGTACCCGTAGCAGGCCCCGACAAGCGCGCCTGTGGTTGCTCCCGAGGCGCTGGCATCGCCTCCTCGGTTGACCACAGAGACCAGCGCCTCCTCGAGCGTGGTGGTATTCAGAAGCGACCAGAACGCGACTTCCATCGTGTCCAGCACGTGACCGGTAGGAGCCGTTTCCAGAGGAAGTTGCCCGGCCCTGCGCACGCGCTCACGCAGCTCCTGAGGGGCATCCGCACAGGCCAGCTCCCCTTCCTGCACTGCTTCGAGCCTGTGCTTGCCCATCAGCAGGTGCACCAGCGCTACACTCAGGCACACACACGCCTGCTCACAATCGGGATGTGTATGCGTGATCCGCGCGAGAACTGGTGACAGCCCAGCAACGTACTCCGGGCTGTGCGCGAAAAACAGGGCCAGTGGAGCGCACCGTACGAGCGCGTCACTGGACGCCTGCCCCGGCTCAAGCGCTCGCGCCGCGCGGCTTGCCTGTTCCCAGGGCATCCCCTGTTCGATACAGGTGAGTACATGCCGGGTGTGCACACTGATATCCCGGGCTCCGGACCGCATCCAGGACACGAGACGGCGCGCGATATCGTCCGGGTCGAAAACGGCTCTGTTCAGCAGGCTCTCGACCACACAGAGGGTGGTTTCTGTGTTCTCAGTCCATTCGCCGGGTGCCCGCTGTTGCCAGCCGCCACCGATCATTTCCGCAACGCGTTGTTCCTCCGGTTGGGGAGGCTGGAAGGCTGTTGGAACCCCCAGTGCGTCCCCCACAGCCAGACCTACCAGAACGCCGCGGAAACGATCTCTTCGTCTCGTTGTTGGTTCGGGCGTGTTCGCCAGCTGCATGTTGTTGATACTCCCGCACGCCCTGACAATCACTACGCGTTGTCCCTGTTCCGGGTTGCCAGAACAGTCCGATCGTTATGCCGGCCATGCCCCCGGTATACTGCAGTTATACCCTGATGCCTCACGTTTTCTCTGTCTCTAACAGGAGAGCCCGACCGGCATGAAGAACGCAGACCTGACCGATAATTCCCATAACAATCCCTGAGGACAGAGTGATGCCCCCCCACTCACTGCAGAACTCGTCTCGCACAGAACTGCCCCCGTGGGCAGGATACGTCACACCGATGGCGCTTTTCCTGTGCATTACGGCCCTTGTAGAGCCGAACCTTCCCGCGCACTACGTGTCGATTTACACGGGCAAAGTGTTGCTGGTTACCGCAACCCTGCTCGTCTTTCGTCCTGTGTGGCAACAGGATATCCGTGCGGACTTCCGGACGTTGCCGGCGGCAGTGATCGTTGGCCTGCTCGTTTTCGTCCTATGGATTGGCGTCGACCGGTTCACGCCTCCCCTGCCCTTCTCCAGCAAGCGGATCGGGTACGACCCGTTCACGGCGATCGCAGACCCGGTGCAACGCGGTCTGTTTCTGACCCTCCGGTTCTTCGGGCTGGTGATCATGGTTCCGGTTATGGAAGAGCTGTTCTGGCGCTCCTTTCTTCTGCGCTACATCACCGCGGAGGACTTTCGCCGGGTACCGATGGGGCAGTTCAGCGCAACGGCTTTCGGTGTGGTGACCGTGGCGTTCGGTCTGGCGCACCCGGAATGGCTCGCAGCTCTTCTCTGTGGCGCAACATACGCCGGTCTGCTCCGCGCGACGCGGAGCCTGTTCTCCTGCATCGCCGCACACAGTGTGACCAATCTGGCCCTGGGCCTCTATGTGATCACAACGGGTCAGTGGAAATTCTGGTAGCGATCGGGCAGGAAAAACACTCTCCGGTCGGCAACAGAGGAACCATCTCAGCATCTCTGGAGGTTTCTCAGGATGAAAGACCCGCGTTACGCGGAACTGGCCCGCGTGCTGACCCGGCACTCCATCAAAGTTCAGCCGGGCGATAAAACCCTGATTGAGACGTTTGATGTTCCGCCCGCTTTCACGACTGCGCTTCTCCGTACGGTGCATGAGGCCGGAGGGATCCCTCTGGTCAGCACCTACCAGACGGAAGTCCTGCGTGCCCTCTACCAGACGGCCAGCGAGGCACAGATGCAATTGCTCGGGGAGGTGGAACGCGCGCGCATGGAAGCGATGCAGTGCTACATTGGCGTCCGTGGTACGCAGAATATCAGCGAGATGAGCGACGTGCCCGGGGATCGGATGGCGCTGTATGAACGACTCGTCTGGAAAACGGTACACGGAGAGATCCGCGTTCGAAAGACCCGCTGGGTGGTGTTGCGGTGGCCCAATGCTAGCATGGCGCAGGCTGCCGGTATGAGCACAGAGGCTTTTGAGGACTTCTACTTCCGCGCCTGCATCGGAGTGGACTATGCGCGCATGGCGGAAGCGATGAAACCCCTGCATGCGTTGATGGACCGCACAGACCGGGTACGGATCGTCGGGCCGGGAACCGACCTGACGTTTCACAAGAAAGGCATTCCCTCTGTTCCCTGCGCCGGTGAGGCCAACATTCCGGACGGTGAGATCTTCACCTGCCCCATTCGCGACTCGGTCAACGGTGTTATCCAGTTCAACTGTGAGACACTTTACCGTGGCACGGTGTTCCAGAACGTCCGGCTTGTGTTCCGCGATGGCCGCATCGTGGAGGCGACTGCGGGCAATGACACGCCGAAGCTGAACGAAATTCTGGACGCAGATGAGGGCGCGCGCTATGTGGGCGAGTGGTCTCTGGCTTTCCATCCGCACATCCTGCGGCCCATGAAAGACATTCTATTCGACGAGAAAATCGCCGGGAGTTTCCACCTGACTCCCGGCCAGGCCTATGAGGAGGCCGACAACGGCAACCGCTCTCAGATCCACTGGGACATGGTCTGCATCCAGCGACCGGAGTTCGGTGGCGGCGAGATCTACTTCGACGATGTGCTGGTGCGCAAAGACGGCCTGTTCGTCCTGCCAGAACTGCAGGGCCTGAATCCGGATCAGCTGTGCGTCTGAAACGCTCTCGTACTGACCATGTACATTGAGAACACTGTTTCCATCCGTGGAGATCCTGAACGCGTCTGCCGCCGTGTTTTCGAGCTGGCTTCCAACCTCCAGGACTGGCCGCGCCTGCTGCCTCACTACTGGCGTATGCGCGTGCTGGAACACTCCGAGCGTCATAAAATCGCCGATTTCGGGGCCTATCGCGATTTCGGGTGGCGCATCCCCTGCCGATGGCGGGCACGGCAGGAACTGTTCCCGGAAGCAGGGCGTATCACCTTTGAGCATATCGGTGGGATCACACGTGGCATGCGCGTGGAGTGGCGGATCGTGCCCCGCCCGGATGGCGCAGAAGTCACGATCGCGCACTGGCTGGACTACCCGATCCCCCTGCTGGGTCCATGGTTCGCTCATCACGTGGTAGGACAGCTGTTCGTCCACCACATTGCCGGTCAGACCCTGCGCCGCTTCCAGGCGATTGTTGAGGCGGAAGAGAGAGCGACGGAACTTCATGGCGCTCGCGCAGACGACAACATGTCACACGGATAGTCTCCCCGCCCGGAGGGTTGTCGTCACAGGCATCGGGGCGATTACCCCTATCGGAAGCGGCCCGGAAGGTTTATGGTCGGGCGTTCTGCAAGAGCGTTCGGCGGTGCAACGCATCACCCGCTTCGACCCGACTCCGTTCTCCTGTCACATTGCCGCGCAGGTCAATGATTTTGACCCCGCGGACTATCTGGACCAGCGCACGCGTCGGCGACTGGATCCCTGCAGCCAGTACGCTGTGGTGGCGTGCCTGCAGGCTGTGCGCGACGCCGGGATCGATCTCTCCACCGAGGATCGATCCCGGATCGGGGTGTGTCTGGGCAGTGCACTGGGGGGAGCAGGATGGGCGGAAGGGCAACATGCGGCTTTTCTGGATCGGGGTCCGCGCGCAGTCAGTCCCGTTCTGGCTCTGCAAATGTTTGTGGGGGCGGGTGCCTGCAATGCCTCGATCCTGCTCGGATTGACCGGTTTCAGCTCCTCCAACGCAGATTCCTGCGCTTCGGGTGCAATCGCTATTGGCAATGCGTGGCACGCGATCCGCCGCAAGGATGCCGACGTCATGCTGGCCGGCGGCGCCGAGGCTCCACTCGCCCCGCTCTGCTTCGGCGCGTTCACCTTCATTGGCGCGCTCTCCAGACGCAATGCAGAGCCGGAACGCGCCTGTCGCCCTTTCGACCGGGATCGGGACGGTTTTGTCATGGGAGAGGGAGCGGCCGTGCTGCTTCTGGAAGAGCGAGAGCGTGCCCTGCGTCGCGGAGCGCGCATTTATGCCGAGCTCTGCGGGTTTGCCGCCACCATGGACGCGCATCACATGACCATGCCACGCCCGGACGCCGGGAGCGCCGCCCGATGCATTCGCCTCGCCCTGCAGTCCGCGCAGGTCGCTCCAGAAGAGCTGGACTACGTGAACGCGCACGGATCCTCCACCCGTCTCAATGACGTCACAGAGACGTATGCCCTGAAGCGCGCTCTGGGTGAAGAGGTCGCCCGGAATGTACCCGTGAGCAGCACCAAGGCCATGCACGGCCATGCGCTCGGCGCCACGGGTGCCATGGAAGCGGCCATCTGCTGCCTCGCCCTGCATCATGGATGGATCCCGCCCACCGTCAATCTGGATCATCCGGACCCGGAGTGTGACCTGGATTGCGTGCCACACCGGGGACGATCGGCGCAGCTGCGAACTGTGCTCTCCAACTCCTTCGGATTCGGGGGCATCAACGCGGCACTCGTTTTCCGCAGTGCCACTCCATGAAACGCGTCATGGCAGGAAATCGTCAGGGCTCTGTGGAACGGTTGCCCCGCTCAAAGAGATTGTCAGAGAGGGGAGAACACCGGTATGCCAAGACCAGATGGACGCGGCAGTCATCAGATGCGTGTGACGCGCCTGACCCGCGGCTTCATGCCCAACGCCGAAGGATCGTGCCTGATCGAGATGGGGAACACCCGGGTGATCTGCACGGCCTCGGTGGAAGACAAGCTCCCGACATTCCGGAAGCAGGAAGGTCAGCTGGGGTGGGTCACCGCCGAATACAGCATGTTGCCGCGCTCCACGAGCGTACGCACCCCCCGGGAGAACAGAACCGGACCCAGCGGGCGCACGGTGGAAATCCAGAGACTGATCGGGCGGAGCCTGCGCACGGTGGTGGAGCTCCCGGTACTGGGCGAACGCACCATCTGGCTGGACTGTGACGTGCTGCAGGCAGATGGCGGCACTCGATGCGCCGCGATCACCGGGGCCTTTGTGGCTCTCGCCGAGGCGTGTCACTATCTGGTGGAAACCGGTGCCATCAACCGGATGCCACTCCTCGGGCAGGTTGCTGCGGTCAGTGTCGGGGTGGTTGGCTCCGACGAGTTGCTGGATCTGGCGTACGCCGAGGACTCACGATGTCTGGTGGACATGAACGTGGTAGCCACCGACAAAGGGCGCTACATCGAGGTGCAGGGCACCGGAGAGCAACAACCGTTCGATCGGGCGCGTCTGTGTCGCCTGCTGGATCTGGCCCAGATCGGTCTGGACGAGCTGTTTCGCCTGCAACGCATCGCGCTGGAGGGCATTCTGTAACCCCTGTTCCTGAGGAGGCTCCGTGGATCCGGAACGCACTGTGGTGATCGCCACGACCAATGTCAAAAAGGGCGGTGAGATGGCCCAGATCCTGACGGCCGCGCTACCCGGACTGGATTTCGTCCCACTGTCCGCGTTTCCCGACATGCCTGAGGTGGAAGAGACCGGGGAAACCTTTCTGGAGAATGCACACCTGAAGGCCGCAGCAACCGCCCGACATACCCGGCTGACCGCCATTGCCGACGATGGCGGTCTGGTCATCGACGCGCTCGGGGGTCAGCCCGGCGTACGCTCGCACCGCTTTCTCGGTGCCGGGACCCCTTTCGAGGTTAAAATGGCGCGGATCCTGGAAATGATGCGCGATGTGCCCGAGGAGCAACGATCCGCTCGCTTCGTCTGTGCGGTGGTCATCGCCACGCCGGAGGGACAGATGTTCGCATGTCAGGGAGCGTGCGAGGGACGTATCGCCCGGACCATGCGCGGCTCTTTCGGGTTTGGCTATGATCCGATCTTCTACCTCCCGGAGCTGGGCCGGCATATGGCCGAACTGCCCCCGGAGGAGAAACATCGGATCAGCCATCGTGGCAAGGCTCTGGCGGAAGCTGTGACGTATCTGCAACGCCTGTTTCAGGTAGCTACCTGAAGGGAACACGAACGCCTTTGGCAGATCAGACGGCATACAGAACGCGCGCCCGACGTCGGTTCTGGTCATGGAAACGGTTGGAGCGTCGTCTGATAGTCCTCTCGGGATGTGGCGAGCGTCCTACTCGCAAGCGCAGTGTGCCACGTCGCATCTACTGCTACCTCAGGCGTATCACCGATGCCTACAACACCCATCAGTGTGGTCTGCTTGCCGGTGCCTGCGCCTTCAGTGCGCTTCTTTCGGTAGTGCCCCTGCTGGCAGTCGGTATCTCCGTGCTGGGCTTCTTCATGGGCAGTTCCGAATCGGCGCTTAACGATGTACTGGTCGCACTGAAAAGCTACGTCCCTGTGGATCCTCCCCTGCTCAAGGAGTTGCTCCGACGCATCATCAACGACAAACGGCTCATTGGCACTTTCGGCCTTCTGGGATTGCTCTTCACCGCACATCAGACGTTCCTCTCCATGCAACCGGTGATGAACATCATCTGGAACGTGCCGGAGACCCGCCCGTGGTTCCAGCAACGGCTGACTGCCATCGGTGTCACATTGTTCGCTCTGTTGCTCCTGAGTGCGGATCTTGCCAGCTCCGCTTTCTTCGCGTATCTGGAAACCCAGCACATTCCCTTCCTGCCCGGCAATGTGGAGACCACCCTGTTGCGTATTGGTCTGGGCGCGGTACCGGTGATCCTGACCACCATGCTGTTCGTGCAGATCTACCGGTACCTGCCTGCCCGCACCATCCCGTGGAAAGCGGCCATTCTGGGAGCCAGCGTTGCCGCACTGCTCTGGCAGGCCAGCAAGGTGCTGTTCAGCTTCTCACTCATCTACGTCAACAGTTACGATCGCCTGTACGGTTCGCTCGGGAGCGTGGTGATTCTGGTGGTCTGGATCTACTACTCGATGGCGATCCTGCTACTGGGAGCCGAGGTTGCAGCCGACTATGAATTTGTGCGACGGAGCTTCCGGGCCGCGCAGGAACGCGCGCACTCCGGTGCCGATCTGGCAACCGCGCGCGGCACCCCGCACATCCTGCACCCGATAGAGATTGAGCCCATGATCGCGGACCCGACGACGGCAAAAACCGGTAACCATTCCGCTAGCCGACCGTCTTCACAGGTATCAGGCAGAAACGACAGTCGATAATTCTCAGGACGGAGCCCGGCGTGTTTCTTCGATCCCAGCGTTTAAAGATCGCCCTGATTGGCCTGTGCGTACTGGGCGCGTTGCGCGTCCCTGCCACGCAGGCGGATCTATCCCGCATACCGCTGCTGCGTGTGTTGATCGTAGGTGGCGGGCCGGACCTGCAGAACAATCAGGTTGCTATCGAGAGTAATGTACGTTACCTGTGTCGCCTCCTGCCCCGGGGCACGGAGCGGACAATCCTCTTTGCGGACGGCAATCCGGATAACCCAACGGTTCTGTATGAAGAGGATGTCCGCAAACTCCCTGCAGGGGAACGGTTGTTGCACCTGCTGTTAGAAGGCGGTGAGGGTAGCGAGAGGGCCCCGCAACTCTACCGCAGGCCAAACCTTGGCGCGAAGCCCGACGGCGCGGCCAACCGGGCCGAGATTGCGCGTTCGTTCGACCGGCTGCTCATCGAGCTGACAGCCACGCCCCGCCCTCTTTTCCTCTACTTCACCGGGCACGGCAGCCCGGGATCACGGGATTTCGATGACAACGTGATGGATCTCTGGGGCGACCGGGAACGTCTCTCTGTGCGTGAGCTGGCCGCACAGATCCAGAAGCTGCCCGCCTCCATTCCAGTCACGCTGGTTATGGTGCAGTGCTACTCCGGGGCATTCGCCAATCTCCTTTTCGAAGATGGAGACCCGCAGAAGGAGCCGGTGGAGCGCGATTTTACCGGGTTCTTCGCTGCTATTAAAGAGCGGGTGGCCGCTGGATGCACCTCCGCTTTGAACGAGGCGGAGTACCGGGATTTCACCTCCTATTTCTTCGCAGCCCTGACAGGCCGTGATCGCGTGGGGCGCAGGGTCACCGGGGTCGACTACAACCGGGACGGCCGGATCGGCATGGACGAGGCCTTCTGCTACACACTGGCCCATGACGCCTCCATCGATGTCCCGGTCTGTACTTCGGATGTCTATCTGCGCCGATTTGTCACTCTCCCCGACGAAGCGGTGTTCCAGACCCCGTATCGCGATGTGCTCCAGTGGGCAACCCCTGCGCAACGTTACGCCCTGGAAACTCTTTCTCAGAGCCTGGGGCGCACGGGTGAAGACCGATTGCTCAGGGCCTTTCAGGAAGTACAGGCGGGCAACAGTAAAGACCATGCCGCGGAAGTGCGCCGCGCTGACAGTCGCTTCCGCACCCTGCGCCGGGAAAGCCGCCGATTCCTGCTGCAACGGTGGCCCGCGCTGAAGGACGCAGACAGAAAGGCAGAGGCCTACCGGCGTGCCCGTCGGGAGGCCGTGGAATTTCTGACACGCAACGCACAGGAGCCCGAGTACCGAGACCTGCTTGCAGCCGCCGAGGAACTCGCGCAGCTTCAGGCGAAGCGCGAAGAAGCGGAAGTGAACCATGCCCGTCTGCTGCGCTTCGTCCGCCTGGGCAAAAGCGTTGTTCTGGCCCATCACCTGCGCACGTACGGCGACACGAAGCGGCGGGAGCGCTTTGAAAGGTTGATCGCTGCCGAAGCGCGCTCGTTGCTGCCCTACCAGGGGCGTCTCCCGGAAACACCTGGCCTGTAGCGCATAGCAACACGAACCACGCAGGACTCCGCCACGCGCTCCGGGAAAATAAAGGAGCGTGATTTCTCTGGAAGGTAAGGTGAACGGGATGCGGCCGCTGCGTGTTCTCAAAGCGATCTGTGCCGTGCTGGCTCTGCTGCTGCCCGGTTGCGGTGGCGGCGGGGGATCACCGAGTACCGCATCGAATCAGAACCTGTCGGCAAGCGGTGTGCCCCCCCCGGCGGTGAATGTCCTGATCTCCCCGCAACAGGCGCGGGTCGTCACGGGTCAGAGCCTGACGTTCCGTGCGGAGGTTCTGGGCACCACGGATCTCTCTGTCCGGTGGAGCGCGCAACGCGGGAGCATCACGACCGGGGGCGTCTATACCGCACCGGACACACCGGGCCCCGATACGGTCACCGTGGCCAGCGTCCCCTTTCCCACACGCTCTGCAACCGCGCAGATCACGGTTGTTCCGCCGGTTCGTGTTACCATTACACCCCGAACAGCCACGCTGACCATCAACCAGACCCAGCAATTCAGCGCCGTGGTGCAGAACGCGGAGGATCCGTCCGTGACCTATCAGGTGCAGGAGGGTCCGGAGGGAGGCAGCATCACTCCTTCCGGCCTCTACACGCCACCACGCCGGCGCGGTGTCTTTCATGTGATCGCCATCAGCAACGCCGATCCGAGCAAGCGAGACACCGCAGAAATCCGGGTACTGGCCGGTAGCGCAGGAGGTACCGTGCAATGAGAGCATGGCCCCTTGTCCCCCTTCTGTTGCTCGTGCTGTACGGCTGCGGTCAGGGAAGCGCACAGGCGCCTTCGAGCCCTTCTGGAAGCGGCCGGGCTGTCATCACTGTGGTGTGGCCTCCTCCGTCCCGTTTGATCCCGGCGGCAGCACAGAGCATCCGGATCGACATCGCCCAGAGCGGACGCCCGGTAGAGAGCCAGACGCTCCAGAGGCCCGAGCAGGGCGGCACTGCTACCGTGGTGTTCGACCCGCTTCCGGTCGGCAGGTTGACCGCAACGGCCACTGCCTTCCCGGAACCCGGGGCCCGGGGCACCCCGCAGGCCACCGCGTCCACAGAGATCGATATCGAGGATGGCCGGGAAACCACTTTCTCCATCACCATGCAGAGCACGATCGAACGTCTGGAAGTGACCCCGTCTGAGGCCACACTGCAGGTTGGAGAGACCATCACGCTGGCTGTTGCCCCCAGAGACAACCGGGGCAATCTGGTGCTGATCCTGCCCACCAGCCTCCGGTTCGAGTCGTCCAGCCCGGCTGTTGTGACGGTTGCGGCCGACGGAAAGCTGACCGCGGTATCGCCCGGCAGTGCGCAGGTCACGGTGCGGGAGACCGAGTCGGAGCGCACTGCTGCCGTGCAGGTCACCGTACAACCCCCGCAGCCCCCCCCGCCTGCGCTCTCACAGAGCCGCCTGAGTATTCACCTGATTGCCCGCTACACGAACGGCGCACGCCAGATCGTTGCTGCAGGCCCACGGGTCCTCAAAATTCTCGACCTCGGCGCGGACATGCGGGAGGCTCTGCGTGACTACAAAACACGCTACCCCAACGGCCAGACGCTCCTGCGGATCTTCACCCGCAAACGCTACACTCGTAGCGATAACCCGGAGGCCAGCGCACGCGACTTCTGGAACACGGTGCTGGCTCCGCCCATCAACGCCCTGCCCCCGGAAGAGCGCCGGCTCATCGACTACGTGGAAGGCCCTAATGAGGGAGACAGCACGCCCACATGGGAAACTCTGGAAGATGCAGTCTGGTACGGCCGATTCAGCGCAGAACTGGCCCGTGTGATCGGGCAGAACGGGTTCCGGCCCTGTGTGGGCTCCATCGCGGTCGGCAATCCGCCGGGCACTCCACAGGAGATAGAAGCGCGTCTGGAAGCGTTTGTCCCGGCGTTGCGCGCGGCAAAAGCGGCCAGCGGGGCGTGGAGTTACCACTCCTACACAATCGAATACACCACTGACCCGGGAGTGGAGTACTGGTTCTCCCTGCGCTATCGGCAGTTCTACGATTTCCTCCGTCGCAGACATCCGGATCTGGCCAATCTGCCACTCATCCTGTCGGAAGGTGGGGTCGATCGAGACGGCAACCCGCAGACCTCGGGATGGCAGGCGCGGGGCACCGCGGAGGACTTCAAGAACTGGCTCCGATGGCTGGACTCCGAGTTGAGGCGCGACTCCTACGTTGTCGGGATCACCCTGTTCCAGAGTGGCGACACAGGCGGCTGGCCTTCGTTTGAGATTGAGCCGATCGCCGGATGGATGGCGGATTACCTGAACGCCTCGCGCAAGCGCCAGGTGCCAGCTTCCTCCCGCACGCCTCGCCCGTGAGTGTTGCGGCCATCCCTGTGCTATAATGGTGTCGACGCAGGAAGCTACAGGCAACCGTGCTTCCTGCAACCCCCGTCATCGAAGGAGCCCTCCAGCACATGCACGCGTGCACCCGCTACCGGTGTTTGGCGCTCTTCCTGAGCCTCTGGATCTGTGTCTTTGCCAACGGTTGCACAACCGGCAAACACCTGCACAACGGGCCCCCGGGAGCCCCTGCAGGCAACACAGGCGGCAACGTGTTGCGCTATGCGCTGACCACAGAGCCCACCACGCTCGATCCGGCGAAAGTAGAGGATGGTACGACCATCGACCTGCTGCAACAGGTCTTTGAAGGACTGGTCAGCTGGAACGAGAGGAACGAGATCGCGGGCAATCTTGCCGAGCGCTGGGAGGTGAGCCCCGATGGCAAAATCTACACCTTCTACCTCAAAAGCGGCGTGAAGTTCCACAACGGCAGAGAGATGACCGCGGAGGATTTCAAGTACAGTCTGGAGCGCGCCTGTAACCCGACGCTGGCCTCGCCGACGGCTCCGAATTACCTGAAGGACATCGTGGGCGTTGACGAGGTGCTTTCAGGAAAAGCGCGCAGCATCCGTGGCGTGCGGGTAGTGGCCCCCCATACCCTGCAGATCGAGATAGATCGCCCCCGCCCCTACTGGCTGGGCAATATGACCTACCCCTGCAGCTACGTGGTCTGTCGTGAGGAAGTCGAGAAGCACCCGCGCGGTGATATCGATGAAACCAACATGGTAGGTACCGGGCCATTCAAACTGGGCGAGTTCCGGCGTGGCTATCAGGTGTCGCTGGTTGCCAATCCGGACTACCATGGGGGACGCCCGCGGCTGGACGGCATTGTGCGCCCCATTATCAAAGAGGGTATCACACGGCTGAACAAATACGAGGCCGGTGAGCTGGATATCGTCGACGTATCGCCCCGGGATCTGGAGCGGATCAACAACGATCCGAAGCTCAGGGCCGACCTGAAATCGTTCCCGCGTGCTGCCATCTGGTATCTTGCCCTGAATCAGGCGCCGGAGGGATCACCATTCAAAGATAAGCGCGTCCGTCTGGCATTCGCGCACGCTGTTGACAGAGATGAGGTGATCCGGGTCGCCCTGAAAGGACAGGCCGATAAGGCAAACGGGATCATTCCCCCCGGAGTACCCGGACACAACCCCGAAGTGCGCCCGATCCCTTACAACCCGCAAAAGGCCCGGGAGTTGCTTGCGCAGGCTGGATATCCCGACGGTAAAGGCTTCCCCGAACTGACTCTCTCGTTCCGACAGGACCTGCCGCAGGTCAGTCAGACTGCCGAGGTCGTCGCGGAACAGCTAAAGCGGAACCTTAATATTACCGTGCAGTTGCGCCCCATGGAGTGGGGGCAGTTCCTGCGTGAGCGGAGCAATAAAACAATGCCCTTCTCTCATCTGCGCTGGGGAGCGGACTATCTGGATCCGCAGAATTTCCTGAGCACCCTGTTGCACACCAGTGTGCGTGACGCGCAGGGGCGCGAGTCGCACCCCGAGAACGGTGTGGGGTACAGCAACCCGGAGTTCGACCGCCTCTGCGATGCGGCCGACGTTGAGAGCGACCCGGAGAAACGCATGGCGCTCTACCGGCGCGCGGAGCAGATCGCAGTAGACGACGCGCCATGGGTCCCGCTGTACTTCCAGAGAGATCTCGAACTGGTGCGTTCTCGCGTCCGCAACCTGCGCGAGAGCCTGGCCGGGCACCTGCCGCACACTACCACCACGGTCACACCATGATACTTGCGTTCGTCCTCAAACGGCTCGCGCTGGCAGTGCCCACGTTGATCGTCATCTCTTTCCTCACATTTGTTATTGCGCGCCTCGCCCCCTCGGACCCTGTGGATATCATCGCAGGCGAGAAGGCTACACCGGAAACCAGGGCACGCATCCGGCATGAGTACGGACTGGATCGGCCGATCCTGATCCAGTATCTTCAGTACCTCCAGGGCATCGTGACGCGCGGGGATTTCGGGACCTCTTTCTCCAGCGCCGGGCTGCCGATCTCCCGCCTGATCGTGACCAGCTTCCCTGTGACCGCGCAGCTGGCAGTACAGGCGCTTCTGTTCGCGCTGGGACTGGGCATTCCTGCGGGCATTCTGGCGGCGTTGTATCACAACACGCTGTTCGACCGTATCACCATGGCCCTCGTGGTGATGCTCGTCTCCGTGCCCAGTATTGTGCTGGGACCTCTGTTGATGCTGGCACTGGCGGTGCGCCTGAACTGGTTGCCAGTCAGCGGGTGGAAGGACGCGCAGAACCAGATCTTCCTGATCGGGTTGCCAACGCCATTCTACACGGATATGGTGCTCCCAACGGTCACGCTCGGGGCGCGCTCCGCGGCGTTGATCGCCCGTTTCATGCGCTCCTCCCTGCTGGATACCCTCCGGCAGGACTACCTGCGCACCGCCATCGCCAAGGGTTTCTCGCGCGCGCAGGCAGTGCGTCGGCACGCGCTCAAGAACGCCCTGCTACCGGTCCTCACCGTGGTAGGCACGAACTTCGGTCTACTGCTCTCTGGATCGTTCATTGTGGAAACGTTGTTTCAGGTGCCAGGTATCGGTTTCGAGAGCATCAACTCGGTTCTGAAGCGCGACTATCCGGTTATACAGGGCATGGCGTTGCTGGCCGCCACAGTCTACATTCTGATCAACCTGACCGTCGATATTCTCTACGGGTTTGTAGACCCGCGCGTGCGCAGTCGGGAGGCAGGCGCATGAGGTCTACACGCTCCTGTCTGCAACGCGACGCCGGCTGCCGCAAACACCCTGACAGGGAGACGCCATGAGTGGCTCTTCCCCGGGCATGACTGCTCTCCGGGAGCCAGTCAACCCGTCATCTGCATTCTGGCGACGCCTGCGTCACCATCGCGTCGCTCTGGTCTGCCTGCTCTACGTCAGCGCGCTGGCGCTCATCGCGCTCCTCGCGGATGTGCTGGCCCCTTACGACTACGCGTTCCAGGACACGCGTCGCTACGCGTCTCTCCCTGCTCCCCCGGATGCACGCCACCTGCTGGGCACGGATCATCTGGGAAGAGATCTGTTGAGTCGTCTGCTGCACGGTGCGCGGGTTTCTCTGACCGTTTCGCTGGTCGTGGTCCTGATCTCCGCCTCCATCGGTATCACGCTGGGCCTGATCGCAGGGTACCGGGGCGGGCGTACGGACCTGCTCCTGATGCGCGCCACGGACGTGATGTTCGCATTCCCCGACCTTTTGTTTGCCATCCTGCTCTCGGCGATCGTGCGCTCGGGTGGCACTGCCGTGCCCGCATGGTTGATCTTTCTGACACTGTTCGCCTCGCTTGGACTGGTCGCATGGCCGGGAATGGCCCGCCTGGTGCGCGGGCAGGCGCTTGCCCTGAGAGAGAGAGAATTTGTCGAGGCAGCACGGGCCATCGGCGTCCGGGATACGATGATCCTGCGGCGTCACCTGCTACCCAACCTGCTTGGCCCTGTGATTGTACAGGTCACACAGGACGTAGCCGGGTTGATCCTGGCAGAAGCCACTCTCTCTTTTCTGGGCCTCGGCGTCCCTCCGCCGTTCGCCTCGTGGGGCCGGATGATCTTCGAGGCGCTTCCTTATATGCACTCACACCCCATGCTGCTGGTCTACCCGGGCCTCGCGCTGGCATTGACAGTGATGGCGTTCAACTTCCTCGGTGATGCCCTGCGCGACGCACTCGATCCGCGCCTGCGTCAGTAGCATGGGGTACAATAGGCCGTCCTGCACATGCAGAGGAGCGCACCATGGGACCAGCCTGGGAACGTGCACTGATCGTTGGCGCGTCTTCTGGCATCGGCGAGGCTCTGGCACGACAGCTGGCGCGTGAGGGATGTCAGGTTGCACTGGTAGCACGCCGTGCCGAGGAACTGGAGCGTATCGCTGGCGAGATCAACGCCGGGGCGCAAAAGTCCCTGGCGCGCTTCTATGTGCATGACGTCCGCGAGTACGCCTGTACTCCCGCCCTGTTCCAGCAAATTGCACGCGATCTGGGGGGGTTAGATCTGGTGATCTACTCTGCCGGTGTTATGCCACGGCTTGCCGAGGACGAGTATAACTTTGAGAAAGACCGATTGACCGTGGAGGTCAATTTGCTGGGGGCGATTGCCTGGCTCAACGAGGCGGCGCAACGTTTTGCGCGCGCTGGAGGTGGCTCCATCATCGGGATCTCCTCGGTCGCCGGGGATCGGGGGCGGCGCAGCTTTCCGGTTTACGCTGCGACCAAATCCGGATTGAACACCTATCTGGAAGCGTTGCGCAATCGAGTTGGCCGGTTCGGCGTGTCGGTGGTCACTGTGAAGCCGGGTCCTGTTGACACGCCGATGACCCGTGGGCTGGAAGGTCTTCCTCTGATGATCTCTGCAGAGCGGGCTGCCCGGGCGATCCTCCGGGCTGCGCGCCGACGCGCGCACACCGTCTACGTGCCGGGGATCTGGCGCGTCATCATGTTTGTCATCCGGCACATCCCGTCGTTCCTGTTCCAGCGACAGAATGTGATCCGATGAACGGCACACCTGTGTTCTTCTCTCACGCGCCTCACGATGATGGAGCGCACTGCAGTGTCTGAAGCTCCTTCTGATCTGTCCGCACCGACATCCCTGCTTCCGGCAACACGCATGTACGGCCCCGCGCTACCTGCCGATCACCTGGAACCGGTAGAGGCGTGGGGAATGAACCGGCGCGTGATGTCGTACGTGTTTCGCCCTTCAACCATTGCGGGCATTCGCGCCGTCTTCGACATTGCTCGTCAGCACGGGCTCACGGTCGGACTCCGTGGCGGTGGGCGCAGCTACGGAGACGCTGCGCTCAATGCTGAGCAGATCTGCCTCGATCTCACCCGTATGAACCGGATCCTGGAGTGGGATCCGGAGACCGGTGTGATCTGTGTGGAGCCGGGCGTGACATTACGGCAACTCTGGCAGTACGTGATTGGAGATGGGTGGTGGCCCCCGGTCGTTTCCGGCACGATGTTCGTGACCATGGGGGGAGCAGCAGGCATGAACTTCCATGGGAAGAACAACTGGAAAATGGGGCCGATCGGGGAACATGTGCGAGAGTTCGACCTGCTGCTCCCATCCGGCACCGTGCTGACCTGCAGTCCGGACCAGAATGCCGACCTGTTCTATGCAGCCATTGGTGGCCTGGGCATGCTCGGGTGCTTCACGCGTCTGACCCTGCAGATGAAGCGGGTGTACAGCGGCTATCTGGAAGTACGCGCATTCGCCGGGCGCAACCTCACAGAGATCCTGCAGGCTTTCGAGGACCGTCTGAGCTCGGCAGACTACCTGGTTGCGTGGATCGATTGCTTCGCCCGCGGCACCCATCTGGGACGTGGCCAGATACACGAGGCACGCTACCTGCAGGAAGATGAAGATCCGGCGCCAGCGCAGTCTCTGCGCGTGGAGTGTCAGGAACTACCGGACACACTGTTCGGTCTGATCCCGAAGTCGGTGATGTGGCGCCTGATGAAACCTTTTGTTCACAATCCCGGCATGCGTCTGATCAATGGGGCCAAATATCTGGCGGGCGCGACCCTGGGCCATCACAGAACCTACTGGCAGTCACACGCAGGCTTTGCGTTCCTGCTGGATTACGTGCCCGACTGGAAGTGGGTATACAAACCGGGTGGTCTGATCCAGTTCCAGAGCTTTGTGCCCGCAGAGCGCGCTGAGCAGTGTTTCGCGACGCAGCTGGCGTTGTGCCAGCAACGGGGCATTGTCCCTTACCTGGGCGTGCTCAAACGCCACCGCCGCGACCGATTCCTGCTGTCCCACGCCGTCGATGGCTACTCGCTGGCCCTGGACTTTCCGGTGACCCGGCGCAACCGCGAGCGCCTCTGGCAACTGACAGCTGACC
>JANWZQ010000124.1 GCA_025054835.1 Chthonomonadaceae bacterium | reverse complement strand
GGAGTACGTTATGCAGCGCAGCGCCGGGATCGTGGTGCACCCGAAGAACCGGGAAGCGCACCGGATGGCCCATGAAATCATCGCCTACCTGCAACGCCACCACGTCGCAGTGCGGCTGGAGGCCGAGTCGGCGGAACGGCTCGGCCTGCCTGCGCTGGCCTGCGCCCCGGAGGACCTGCACGCGGTCACTTTTGTGCTGACACTGGGGGGTGATGGGACCATTTTGAAGGCGGCGCGGCGCGTAGCGGCCTACGGCGTGCCCATTCTGGGTGTACACATGGGGCGCTTCGGTTTCATCGCTGAGGCGCATCCGAACGATGTGTACACCTACCTTCATGCTGTGCTGGAAGGGGCGTATCGCATTGAAGAGCGGATGATGATCCGGATGGACATCCAGCGTCAGGACATGGTTGTGCACCGGCGTGAGGGGTTGAACGAGGCCGTGGTGAAGAGCGCGATGTCGCACCTGTTGCGCCTGACGCTCACGCTGGGTGGCAGGGAGTTCGCCACGTACCCTGCGGACGGAGTGATTGTGGCTGTGCCGACGGGTTCCACGGCCTATTCGCTTTCTGCGGGCGGGCCTCTGGTAGCTCCGACCGTGCAGGCCCTGATCATCACGCCGATCTGTCCGCACACGCTCAGCGCTCGCCCGCTCATCGTGCCGGACGACGAGACCGTTGAAATCGAGGTAGAGATGGACGGCGGCGAGGTCCGATGCGCGGTGGATGGGTTAGAAGAGTTCGCCATTCGCCCGGGTGATCGCGTCTGCATCTGCCGGTCCGAGCATGTGACCCGGCTCATCACACTGGAGCCGGGTTCTTTCTATCGTAAGGTGCGCGCCCGCTATCTCTACGGCGAGCGCCTCAACGAATAGCTGTATCCATGCAACTTTGCTCCCCTCTTTCCTGTCCTGTATCTCCGGAAGGGCGCTCTCCCGCCGCACCACGCCGTCCATGGAGGCTCTTTCAGGAGGAAGCCATGAAAGTCACCGGATACATGATCCTGGATCGGATCGAGGCCCTGCAGGAGCGTGCGAGCCTGCTGGAAGATCAGTTCGAGCCCGCACTGTTTCGCTTCCGTGATGAGAGTGAGCAGCGGCCCGACCCGCGGGAGTTGATGCGCGCTTACGAGCAGTGCGAGCGTAAAATCGCTCTGTTGCAGGAGGCACAGGCCCACTACAACCTGCGCGTATCCGTCACAGTTGCCGGTGAGACGATGACGTTGCAGCGTGCGGTCAAACTGATCGGCACCATGGGGCGCATCCGCAACCTGTGGAAGGAAGCCGTGGAAGACACCGAAGGCCGTTATCTGCGCCCTCTCAGGAGGCAGCGTGACAGAGATGCAGAGTATGCCGAGCGTGTGGTGAGCGTGGCCGAGTGCCTGCACTCTGCGGAAGAGGCCGGACGTCTGGCTACAGCGTTCAAGCAGGCGGTTCGCGCGGGCAACGCAACCGAGGTGGATCTGGATCTGGACCCTGATGTGTTCAAGGACTGACTCTTCCCGGTTCGCCCGCTGGCGTTTGCCACGCGGGCGTTCGCGGAGTCCGGTGTTCTCAGGAGGCTCAGGCGTCTCCCCGGGTTCCCGTTGCTGACCCCGATATCGATGATCCCATGCCACTGCTCTGATCCAGGTGGCTCACATCCTGTTCAACTCAGGTCATCGGAGGTTGGCACGGAAGATCGGTGATCGGTGATGGTCCCGGACTTCGCGCGATCCCGGCGGTCTGTTGCTGGCAACAGACCGCCTTTTCCTTCTTCACCTGCTTTACCTGACTCCCTGCAGGGTTCGGGAACGCACCTTCTAAAATCCCTCGAATCGCGGATGCCGGGGAAGCACTTCTGCCGTCACAATGAGCCATGTGTGCTGCATATCGCTGCTGTACACTGTATCCCGGAGAAGTGTATTGCGTTCTTTGCAACACACAGATTACAGAGGCACAGAAGTGCGCTATCGCAACAGGGGAAAGAAACAATGACAGTGGCACCTGACCGTATCGCGTGGCTACAGGGAAGCGCCTTTCGGTGCGATCCGGAACCAGAAGCCCCGGAGAGGGTTTATCGCCTCGCGTTGCTGGGCCCCCCCGGCGTTGGCAAAGGCACGCAGGCAGAATTGCTCTGTCAGCACCTCGGCACCTGCCACCTCTCTACCGGCGACGTGTTCCGTGCGGCGTTCACCGGTGCCTGCACGCTCAGTCCGGCTCTGGCGGCTGCACAGGACACCATGCGGCGCGGTGAACTGGTCCCGGACGACGTGGTTATTCTGCTGGTGCGTGAGCGCTCGCGATGCCTGCGTTGCCGTGGAGGCTTCCTGCTGGACGGTTTCCCGCGCACCGTGGTGCAGGCCCGCGCGCTGGACGCGATCCTCGCGGAGCAGGGGATCGCACTGGATGGAGTGATTAGCTATCACCTGCCCCTGGACGCGATCGTTGCCCGGCTGGGCGGGCGGCGGATCTGCCCGCAATGCAAGGCAGTGTATCATGTGACATCCCACCCGCCGCGGCAAGAAGGGATCTGTGATCATTGCGGAACGGCACTGGTCCGGCGCGAAGACGATTGCCCGGAGGCCATTCGCGTGCGCATGCAGGCTTACGAGGCTGATACCTGCCCTCTGATCGACTACTATCAGGCTGCCGGGAAGCTGATCTCGATCCCGGCATCGGGCACCCCGGAGGAGATCCTGCTCCGTACTCTGGCAGCTCTTGGCGTACCTGAAGTCCAGAGATCAGGAACCGGGCGGGCGTAGGGGCGGGATCGGTTGCAGGATCTTGCGGCGTTCCGGCGTCAGGCGGTCCAGCAGAGCCTGTGAGTACTGGTACCCGTAGCGTGTCGCCCCCCAGGATACTCCGTAGCGATAGATCACGATGCGACGCTCTCCCGGGTTCGTCCGGCTGCTGCCCCCATGCATCAGCCCATCGACGAACAGCAGGGCATCGCCTTTCTTCATGTAGACAGGCACGGCTCCTACCAGTTGATCCATGCGATCCCCCTTCGCGTACTCGCCGGCAAGTGGGTGCGGGAAGTTGGATTTGTGGCTGCCGGGGATCACCATGGTAGGCCCATCGCCCTCACCGATATCGGTGAGGGCCACAATGACGTTGCACTGCCCGCACCGGAAGACGCCATGTTTGTAGCTGTACGCACCGCGGAGGGCGCCCCGATACCCTCCAGAGTGCACAGGATGATGTCCACCCGGTCCTCGTCTGGAGGCGATGCACTCATCAATGAACAGTCCTTCCACGTAGGAGCCCTGCTCACCACAGTAGCGCCGGACATAGTTGATCCACGAGGGATGGTCGATCAGTCGCTCAAAAGGCTCCCCGGCCTCCACGCAGTTGTGCAGTTCGTACCCTGTGTCGTCCGTGTAGTCGCGACGCTGCGCGTTGCCCCACCACTCCCCTCGCTGCAGCGGCGGAAAACGGTCGAAGGCGTCGCTGAGCGCGTCCAGCAGTTCGGGCTCCACGGCGTTCTCCAGGACCAGATAACCACGAAGGTCGAAGAGGAAGTCATCAAGCGAGGTCGGGTTGCGCGGTTCCATGAAGCGTTCTTCCCCTTGTTTCTGACAACGGCGGAGGAGGCTCCTGTAACAATCGGGCCTCCTCCTGCGCGTTCGCTGTCAGAACGTGACCGGTTGCCCTGTGCGAGCCGAGGTGTAGATGGCCTCCAGGATCTCTGAAACGGTGCAGGCCTGTTCCGGCAGGACGGTTGGTTGCTTGTTGCGGGTCACTGCCTCGATCCACTGTCGGGCCTCGATATCTTCTGGTTTCTCACTCACGCCCTCGTAGAACGCTGCGCCCCCGGTTCCGAGTTCGACTTTCGTTTCCCACAGGCGGCTGAACTGCTCGCCGTTGAGGCGCAGGCCACCCTTCATATCTGCGCCGCCCTCTGTGCCGCAGAGCGTACACTTGGCCTCATCCACATCCAGCGTGTTGAGCGCCCAGGAGGCTTCCAGCACGATGGTCGCCCCGTTCTTCATTTTGATGAAGCCGAAGGCCGAGTCCTCCACAGTGTACTTTTTCGGGTCCCAGGGCCCCCACGCGTTGGCCGCGTTCTTGCGGTCGGCGAGTTTGCGGTAGACAGACCCCACGACCAGAGCAGGCTCGTAGTTATCCATGAGCCAGAGCGTCAGGTCCAGCGCATGGGTACCGATATCGATCAACGGGCCACCCCCCTGCTTATCCGCGTCGAGGAACACGCCCCAGGTCGGCACGGCTCGCCGTCGGATCGCGTGCGCTCTGGCGTAGTAGATCTCGCCCAGTCCTCCCTTCTGGATGTACTGCTTGAGGTACTGGCTGTCCGGCCGGTAGCGACTCTGATAGCCCACAGTCAGCTTCTTGCCGGTGCGCTTTGCCACCTCGACCATCCGCCGGGCGTCCGCAGCAGTTTTCGCCATGGGCTTCTCCGACATCACGTGCTTGCCCGCCTCCATGGCGGCAATGGAGATGTCCGCATGGGAGTCGTTCGGGGTGCAGACGTGCACCACGTCAATGCTCTTGTCCTCCAGCAACTTCCGGTAGTCGGTGTAGACCTGAGATTTGCCGCTGACGCCGTATTCGCTGGCGGCCTTGCGCGCACGTTCCTCCACGATGTCGCAGAACGCGACCATCTTCACCTGCTTGAGCTTCGAAAGGGCGGGCATGTGCTTGCCGTTGGCGATGCCGCCGCATCCGATGATGCCGACTCTCACATCTGCCATGATGTTCTTACTCTCCTGAGAACTGAGTTTTGGGGATCGCGTGTGAGGCTTGTGTCTCGGAGGCTAACCGTTCTGCAGGACAGCGCAAAAGTCCTGCTCGATTTCAATCGCTCAGTTGCTTCCACACGCGTAATGTTTCAGCTACACTCCACGCCTGCGCGATGCACCCGTTGGGGCGTTGAGGCTCGCTCCCATCGTAAACCTCGGCCAGAGAACCGACGCCGTAGACCGTTATCTGCGTTTGCAACGGGGCGAGCAGGGCACGCGCCTGCTCCCGATCGCCGAACACACGATAGTGCGCCTCGACAAACGGGCCGAGCAACCAGGGCCACACTGTACCCTGATGGTAGGCGCTGTCGCGCTCCACCGGGTTGCCCTCATAGCGCGGCCGGTAGGCCGGGTCCTGTGGCGAGAGCGTGCGCAATCCGCAGGGTGTGTAGAGCTCTTCCTGCACCACCTGCACTACCTGACGCGCCAGCGGAGAATCGGCCGGGAGCGGCGCGAACGGCAGACTGACCGCAAAGATCTGATTGGGGCGAATGGCAGAGTCGGCCGCACCATGCGGCGTATCGATCCCATCGAACAGGCCGCGCGCATCCGGACGGGCGAACCGCCGGGCAAATTGCTCTGCAACCCGGGTGGCCTCCGCACCATATCGAGCGGCCGCATCCCGCCTGTCCAGACATTCTGCGAAATACTGCATCACGCTCAGAGCGTTGTGCCAGAGCGCGTTGATCTCCACGGGCTTGCCGATGCGCGGGGTGACTACCCAGTCGCCGATCCTGGCGTCCATCCATGTCAGCTGCACTCCCGGCTCCCCGGCGTACAGGAGCCCATCCGTCTCATCCACGTGGATGTGGTAGCGGGTGCCCGCACGGTGATGCTGGAGGATGTCTTCCAGTACGGGCCAGAAGATCTGCTGGAGTGTGGCAGCGTCACCGGTTGCTTCCATGTAGCGGTAGATGGCCACAAAGAACCAGAGGGTAGCGTCCACCGTGTTGTACTCGGGCGTCTCCCCTGCATCGGGGAAGCGATTGGGCAGCATGCCCCGATCGACATGGCGCGCGAAGGTGCACAGGATCTCTCTGGCCACTTCGGGCTGCCCTGTGGTCAGACAGAGCCCGGGTAGAGCGATCATGGTGTCCCGGCCCCAGTCGGAGAACCAGGGGTAGCCTGCAATGAT
>JANWZQ010000089.1 GCA_025054835.1 Chthonomonadaceae bacterium | reverse complement strand
CATGGCCGCGCCCCATGTGGCCGGTCTGGCTGCCGGCATGATCGGGCACTACAACATGCCCGCATGGGCCACCAAAGCCACCATCATCGCCACCGCCTACGACACCGGGTGGGGACGCAACAACGCCGGATGGGGCAAGGTGGACACCCTGCTGGCCCACTACGCCATCAACGGAGGGTGGAGCACCTGGTGGTGGGATCAGGGAACGACCGGTCAGGTGCGGTATGTCGACTTCACGCTGGCTCAGACTGCCCGGCGCGTGCGGATCGTCCTCACCTGGCCCGATCCGCCGGCCGCGGCAGGCGCCAGCGTCGCCAGAGTTCATGATGTGGATCTCGGACTGCAGTGGGGCACGCTCACCACCAACTGGTCCGCCAACATGTACTCCAGCTCCGCCCTGCAGACTGTGGAAGTGATCGAAGCCGACAACCTGCCCGCTGGCACCTACCGGGTCAAAGTCTACTCCTACAACGTCGGCAGCGTGCAACCGGTCGCGGTGACGGTGAAGATCATCGACGGTCCCCTGCCGCCCGGCATCACACAGACGCTGGAAACGCCCCACGCGGTACGCCCCGGAGACTGGTTCTACGCGAAAGCGAAGGCCATGGCCGGGTCGCACGTGGCCTCCAGCGTCTACGGGTCCATCGCGCTCGGCGCCGGCCTCTCTCTGGATGGCCTGTGGTACGCCCGACAGGGCGATCCTTCCAGCAATCTGGAATGGGTCTGGTTCCCCAGTCCGCGAGACACCACCATTGGCTACTACTCGCCCTTCGCAATGAACCAGGGCAGCATTGCCGCCGGGTACACACGTACGCTCTGGTGGCAGGTGCGCGCCGGCAGTTCCGAGGGAACGCGCAGCATCACCTACACGGTCAACTCGCGCAACGGGGGCACAGGTAACGTGACCCGTAACGTCATTGTGGACGGCACCCCGCCCACCACCGACTCCCCTCGCTTCTGGTACTGGTTGCCAGGCCTGCGAGCCACCACCTACTGCTGGACCCGGGACACCCTCGCCGGCCTCAACGTCGACACTGCGTACTACAACTATTCCCGGGACGGCGGCACCACCTGGAGCGGCTGGATCGTCACGTCCTGCACGGGTTCCACTCCCACAACCGACTGGCAGTACATGTACGCGGACGCGGTCCCGTTCGGCCAGAACAGCATCGCCAGAAACCGGATTGCCTACGCGATTGCCGATGCCGCTGGCAACTGGGCCTTCTCTCCCGTCGCCGCGGTATGGTCCCCTGTGTCGCTGCAGGGCACGGTGCAGCTACAGGGCCCGATCTCCATGAACTACCCCATCACCCTGGAGTTTCGTTCGCTGGACGGAGGCGGCACGTTCACCCGCAACATCACCCCCGACGCTGCGGGCAACTTCAACGTGCCATCTCTGGAACCCCGACGGTACACCGTACACGTGAAAGGCCGCAAATGGTTGGCCCGTAACGTCACCATCGACCTGACAGCAACAACCTCTGGCGGCAACCTCGGCTTCATCTTCCTGCCGGCCGGCGACGCTAACGACGACAACAGCGTGGACGTGTTCGATCTGAACCTGCTCGTCGCCTCTTTCGACGCTAGCGAGGGAGATGCCAGCTGGAACGGTGGTGCCGCCGACTTCAACAACGATGGCGCCGTGGACGTGCTGGATCTGGGGCTTCTGATCAGCAACTTCGATCAGGAGGGCGATCCCTAGTCCCCGATCCCCTGCACCGCCACATCACGGGACCGGAGCGATCGCACGCCTCCGGTCCCGTTGCGCCATGGATCGCCGCAGCACAGGCAGGAAAGTGGGCCCTGCACGGGGAAGTAGCGGGCAACATCACTGCAGCGGAGCCCCGGCGTGGAGATCCTGGAAACTCGCGTGAACGCAAACGCCCCCGCGTTTCAGGAGAATGCATCCTACCACCGTGCGCTGGCACAGGAGCTGAAAGAGCGCCTCCGGCAGGTGCAGCAGGGAGGTGGCGAGGAGGCCGCCCGGCGCCACCGGGCGCGAGGCAAGATGCTGCCCCGGGAGCGCATCGAGGCCCTGCTCGACCCGGGCGCGCCGTTTCTGGAGTTCAGCCCCCTGGCCGCATGGGGAATGTACCGGGATGAGGCCCCGGCCGCAGGCATTGTGACCGGTATCGGCTCCATTGGCGGGCGTGAATGCGTGATCGTCGCCAACGACGCCACCGTCAAGGGCGGCACCTACTTCCCCATAACGGTCAAAAAACACCTGCGCGCGCAGGAGATCGCGGCCGAGAACCACCTGCCCTGCATCTATCTGGTCGACTCCGGAGGCGCCTACCTGCCCCTGCAGGCCGAAGTGTTCCCGGACCGGGATCATTTCGGCCGGATTTTCTACAATCAGGCGCAGATGTCGGCCCGGGGCATCCCGCAGATCGCCTGCGTGCTCGGCAGCTGCACGGCCGGAGGCGCCTACGTGCCGGCCATGTCCGATCAGGTCGTGATCGTTCGGGGAAACGGAACGATCTTTCTGGGGGGCCCGCCTCTGGTGCAGGCCGCCACCGGCGAACGGGTCACAGCCGAGGAGCTCGGGGGCGCGGAGGTGCACACCCGCATCAGCGGAGTTGCCGATTATCTCGCCAGCGATGAGCCGGAAGCCCTGCGGATCACCCGGGAGATCGTTGCCACGCTCACTCGCGAGAAAACGTTCCCCTTCGAAGTTACGGAGCCCGAGGACCCGCTCTACCCGGCAGACGAGATCTACGGCATTCTGCCCCGTGACCTGCGCCAGCCTTTCGATGTGCGCGAGATCATTGCCCGTCTGGTGGATGGCAGCCGCTTCCATGAGTTCAAGCCCCTGTTCGGGCCCACTCTGGTCTGCGGCTTCGCCCGGTGGATGGGCTTCCCGGTCGGGATCCTGGCCAACAATGGCGTACTCTTCTCGGAAAGCGCGATGAAGGGCGCGCACTTCATCGAGCTCTGCTGCCAGCGACGCATCCCGCTGGTGTTCCTGCAGAACATCACCGGCTTCATGGTCGGGCAGAAGTACGAGCAGGAAGGGATCGCCAAACACGGGGCCAAGCTGGTCATGGCCGTTGCCAACGCCACAGTCCCGAAGTTCACCGTGATCCTCGGCGGCAGTTTCGGCGCGGGCAATTATGGCATGTGCGGGCGCGCGTTCGGCCCGCGGCAACTGTGGATGTGGCCCAATGCGCGCATCTCGGTGATGGGGGGCGAGCAGGCGGCCCGGGTGCTGCTGACCGTGAAGCAGGAGCAGCTGGCCGCACGGGGGGAAGCGCTCGCGCCGGAAGCGCAGGCGGAATTCATGCGCCCGATCCTGGAGGCCTATGAACGGGAGGGGAGCCCCTACTACTCCACCGCGCGCCTGTGGGATGAT
>JANWZQ010000044.1 GCA_025054835.1 Chthonomonadaceae bacterium | reverse complement strand
GTAAAACCCGGCTCGTTCGCACGCTGGCGCAGGCGACACACCTGCGCTTCGCACGCATTCAATTTACTCCGGATCTGATGCCTCTGGACATCACCGGCACCTACCTCCTGACCGAGAGCGGCAGCCATCGCGAGTTTCGCTTCCAGCCGGGCCCGATATTCGCCCATGTGGTTCTGGCCGACGAGATCAACCGTGCCACGCCCAAGACGCAGTCCGCCCTGCTGGAGGCTATGCAGGAGCACTCCGTTACTGTAACAGGGAAACGCCACAGTCTGGAGGAACCTTTCTGCGTGCTGGCCACACAGAACCCCATCGAAATGGAGGGCACCTATCCGCTTCCTGAGGCCCAGCAGGACCGCTTTCTCTTCAAGCTGCTGATGCCCCTCCCCGGCCCGGAGGAGCTTGCCACAATCCTGGACCGCACGACCGGCGCGACCGAGATCTCTGTGGACCCCGTCGTCGATGCGCCAACCCTGTTGCAGATGCGCGCGCTCGCGCGCGAGGTCCCCATCGCTCCAGTAGTGCGCGACTTCGCCATCCGCGTCACGCTGGGAACGCACCCGGACTCACCCTACGCTCCGCCGGAAGTTCAGCAATTCGTGCGCCTTGGTTCCAGCCCGCGAGGAGCTCAGGCCATGGTGCTGGCGGCCAAAGTGCGGGCCTTGCTATCGGGACGGTATCACGTGGCCATCGATGACATCGCGGCCTTCGCGGCACCCGCGTTGCGCCACCGGATCCTCCGTAACTTTGAGGGAGACGCAGAAGCAGTAGACCCCGACAGAATTGTCGAGGCCGTGCTGCGCAAAGCTCTGATGGAAACCGCTCCCGATCCGAGATCCGTGTAGCGCGTCCCTGGCCCGGTACCTTTGCGGGATCTCACCCCGGCACCTATCATGCCCTCATGGAGCGTGCCAGTGGCGTGGAATAACCCTGCTGAAAGGAGGCGTTGCGCGCATGGTCTTATCTATGACCCTGATGATCCTGGCAGGAGCCTGCATCATCGGCACGATCCATATTCTGCTCGAGCCACCACAGAGGACCGAATAGCGCCCCGGGTGCTCCCGGCCGGTCTCTGCCGCAATGACCGGGGACGTGGCCTGCACGGTCCGGCCACGTTCTCCCTGATCGATCCGGTCACTGGATTTGCGCCTGCAGGAATTCGTCCCAGAGCGTGGCTCGCGCCAGAGCCAGATTGTTGTAGCTCTGCAGATAGCCGCCCGGCGCGGGCACATAGACTGCCAGGCCATTGGCTCTATTCTGCGTTCTCCCTCCTCGCGACATCATGATGGCTCCCCCCGGACCGGTCAGTGCCACCTGCAGGTTGTAGGCTGCCTGCCGCAGACTGTCCACACGTGTCTGCGAGCGGATCAGCTCCGCGTAGTCGAAGAGGTCCTTGTTCTCATAGTAGTCGAAACTGTGCGCCTGCACGCGCGCCGTCCGGATGACCTCGGCCTCGGTCGCAATGTTCTGACGTAACAAGCCCGCGAACTCGCTGAGACGACTCGCAAGCAGATCCATTTTGGAAAGGTCCACCATCGACTGCGTGATGTTGGTGTTGTTGGGGTAGGCAGCCACGAAGTCCTGCACCACGGAACGCCCCAGTTCACAGGGATTTCTGCCATTCGCCTTCAGGCTGTTGAGCCATACATCGTAGGGGTACCCTGCCGCCGGTGGGCTCTCCTGCGAGCCTACCAGTACGCGCGCAGAATTCCGAAGCTCGTAGGCGACCTCGACCATCTGCATGAGTGAGCAGTCAAACAGCAGCACGTCAATGGGTTGTGCCGCGACCGCCAGTGCCTGCGGAGTTTCTTCTGTCTGGATCTCGTTGCCAGTCTGCTCATCCTGCGAGAAGGCCCGGGTGCGCGTGCGCCGCCATCCGGAGCCATGGTTCCACAAAACCACAGCCAGGTGGTCGGCCGGATAGTTCTGCGTGCCCCACTGAATGAAGTCACGCAACACCCGCCAATCCCCCATGTCGGAAGTTCCCCCGATATTGGTCGGCGGGTCCGGGAGACGGTCCGGGTCCAGCGGTGTGGTATCACCTCGTCGGATCCGGGCCACCTCTTCTGACGTCTTGCGGCGCACAAAATACCGCCGGGTCCCCTCAAACGAAGGGATGCCACACCCGGCGCACCGTGCCTGCTTCCACTGCACCACGATGTTGACATGCTCGTCAGAGCCCACGCTGGCCATCTGCGCCATGTTGGTCAGGCTATCCGGTTGCAGATCGTTGGCTGCATTCATGAAGACCAGCACGGTCCATCGAGGCAAACCCGGGCGGTCTGGATTGGCCACACAGGCAGCACGCCCGTTGAAGTCCCCGTTGGGATTGCCCCCGGCCGGAGGAGCTCCCGGATTGCCAGAGGTTCCCCCCACGACACCACCACCGCCGCCACACCCGGAAACAGACGCGCTCAGGATCCCTGCCAGCCCGAGGAACCCTGGTAGACGCCGCATGAAACGTTGCAAGGTCATTCACACCCTCCCTTACATGATGCCATTGCGCGCCCACTACTCCGCCACGCAGACAAACCGCGTGACACCCTGTGCCAGAGCTCTGCTGTCACACGCAGGCCAGCAAAGAAAAAACACCCGATCTGGACAGAGCGGCGCACTTGAAACCGTCGGGGGGATTTGCTATAATGGGCAGGGGGAACCCGGTCACTACTCAGAACAGGGAAAGCGACAGGCATCGCTTTCCCGCTGCATGTTTCAACGTAGCCTCCGTCGGATTGTGACACCTTAACATTACCCTGCCAGTGCGCAGTTTGTTCCTGCTGGCGCCATAAAGTCCGTGGACACACTGTGAAACCCTCTGACCTGCAACCGTCCGAGAACGCTGTGACCGCGCCGTTTCTGGCTGCTCCATCATCCCCGGCACCCCGAAACGCCTTCCGATGGCGCTTCTGGCGCGGCAGGCCCTTCACCATGAGGCGTTCCCTTCGTCGTCCGCATGGCGCTTCCGCTGCACGCGTGGAGCCCTTCCTCCGCGCCCTTGTATCCATCACGGCGCTGGGTCTGACCCTGCTCACTGCATACACGGAGCGTCTGACTCCGGCCAGTCCGGGCATCATGTTGCTGATTCTGCTGATGCTGGTGCTGGCGCATACCCATCCTATTGCCGGGTCCCGCAACCGCCCGCTG
>JANWZQ010000040.1 GCA_025054835.1 Chthonomonadaceae bacterium | reverse complement strand
GTTGTTGCGTCGGGTGTGGTTGGATCTGGTGGGTTTGCCTCCGTCGGTGGAGGCGGTGGAGGCGTTTGTGGCGGACCGGTCGCCGGGGGCTTACGAGCGGGTGGTGGATCGGTTGCTGGCCTCGCCGCACTACGGGGAACGCATGGCGCTCAAGTGGCTCGACCTCGCGCGCTATGCCGATACGCACGGCTACCACATCGACAGTCACCGTGATATGTGGCGGTGGCGCGACTGGGTGATCGAGGCGTTCAATCGCAATCTCCCCTTCGACCAGTTCATCGTCCAGCAAATTGCCGGGGATCTGCTGCCCAACGCCACGCTGGATCAGATCATTGCCACGGGCTTTAACCGCAATCACCCGATCAACTTCGAAGGGGGAGCGATCCCGGAGGAGTATCAGGTCGCTTATGTGGCGGATCGGGTTGATACCACCGCTACCGCAATGCTCGGCCTGACATTGCGGTGCGGGCAGTGCCATGACCACAAGTACGACCCCTTCACGCAGAAGGACTACTACCGCTTCTACGCTTTCTTCAACACCATCGCAGAGAACGGCCTGGACGGGCAGAACGGCAACGCGGCTCCCTTCATCAAGGCCCCGTTGCCCGGGCAGATGGAGCAGCTGCAGGCGCTGGCCGAACAGGTTGCCCGGGCCGAACAGGAGGTGAAAGCCCGTGAGGCAGAGACCGCGGCGCAACGTGCTCTGTGGGAACAGAACGCCCCGGAGGCTCTCCGCAACTCGGAGTCGCTGACACGTGCGCTGGTAGCGCACTACGCGCTCGATGAGGGCACAGGCGCGCAGACGCGCCCCCATATCGGGACGCTCCCTGCGGCCACCATTGCAGGAAAAGCGGAATGGGTGGAGGGGCGCGTCGGGCGCGCCCTCCGACTGGATGGACAGACCCATGTGGTGCTGGGCTCTGCAGGCAACTGGGACCATGACGACCGCTTCTCCTGCAGCGCATGGGTTCATCCGATCGACAACCGGCACATGACCGTGCTCTCTCGTATGAACGAGAGTCCGCATCTGCGTGGCTGGGATCTCTACCTGGGCGATGGCAGGGTGTTCGCGCACCTGATCCATCGGTGGGATGACAACGCCATCCGGGTTAACACACGTCAGACGATCCCGCCCGGCCAGTGGACTCATCTCTGCCTCACTTACGACGGCTCGGGCAAAGCCAGCGGGTTGAAGATCTATATCAACGGCAGGCCTGCCGAACTGGAGATCACGCACGACCGGCTCAGCGGGACCATTGCGGTGTCCGCGCCGACGCACCTCGGGCGCCGCGCCACCTCCGCGCCGTTCGTCGGCCAGATCGATGAGGTGTACCTCTACCAGCGTACACTGACGCCCTCCGAGGTTGCGCTGCTGGCCGGCAGGGACATCGTGCTGCCCCTGCTGGCCATCACGCCCGACCGCCGTACCCCGGAGCAGCAGCAGGCCATCACGCAGTTCTATCTGGAGACGCAGGACCCGATCTACCCCGGTCTGCTCACCGCACTGCGAGAGGCCCGTCAACGCCATGCAGAGTTCGACGCCTCCATCCCGACCACCATGATCATGAAGGAGATGGAGAAGCCACGCGATACTTTCATCCTCATTCGCGGGCAGTACGACCAGTTCGGTGAGAAAGTCACTCCGGGTGTGCCAGCCTCTCTGCCCCCGCTTCCCGCAGGTGCGCCGGCCAACCGCCTGGGTCTCGCGCAGTGGCTGGTGCATCCCTCCAACCCGCTGGTTGCTCGTGTCGCGGTCAATCGCCTCTGGGAGATGGTGTTCGGTGTCGGGCTGGTCAAAACGGCGGAGGACTTCGGGGTGCAGGGTGAGCGCCCCAGTCATCCCGAACTGCTTGACTGGCTGGCCACCGAGTTCATCCGCATGCGCTGGGACACGAAAGCTTTCATGAAACTGCTGGTGACCTCCAGCACCTACCGGCAATCATCCCGGGTGACGCCCTCCCTGCTCAGGAAGGACCCGGAGAACCGCCTGCTGGCTCGTGGTCCCCGCCATCGCCTGCAGGCCGAATTCGTCCGGGATCTGGCACTGGCTGTGAGCGGTCTGCTGGTGCCGAAGATCGGTGGCCCCTCGGTGAAACCCTACCACCCGCCCGGGCTCTGGGAGGAGATGGCGTTCGGCGGTGGCTTCTCCGCGCAGACCTATGTGCAGGACCACGGCGAGAACCTGTATCGCCGCTCCCTGTACACTTTCTGGAAACGCACGGTGCCACCCCCCTCTCTGCAGACATTCGACGCGCCGGAGCGCGAGTTCTGTGTTGTCCGGCGCTCTACCACCAATACGCCGCTGCAGGCGCTCGTTCTGATGAACGATCCCACCTATGTGGAGGCCGCGCGCAAGTTTGCCGAGCGCATCCTGCTGAAGGCGCACTCGCCTGCATCGCGCATCGCGCTCGCGTACCGGATTGCCCTCGCACGAGACCCGAGACCCGCGGAGACCCGCATTCTGCTGCGTGCCTTCCACCAGCAGTGGAACCGGTTCCGCAGAGATCGGGCAGCCGCAGAACAGCTGCTCGGCGTCGGTGAGTCCCCGCGTCATCCGGGGCTGGACGTGGCCGAGCTGGCCGCATGGACCACGGTAACCAGCATTCTTCTCACGCTCGATGAGACCATCTCGAAGGGGTAGCAGCAGTCATCGCGGCCCGCAACACGCATCGGGCACAGAAAGCAGGAGAGAAATTCTATGGACCCATGGCATGAGTACCGGCTGATGTTAACCCGGCGCCAGCTGTTCGGGCGCACGGCGACCGGCATCGGGGTGGCCGCGCTCGCCTCGCTTCTGAATGACGGCGCACACGCGGCCCCGGCAAAAGGACTGGAAAGTCACGGTGCCCTGCCCGCACTGCACTTTGCACCGAAGGCCCGACGGGTCATCTACCTGTTCCAGTCCGGCGCGCCATCGCATATCGACCTGTTTGACTACAAGCCAAAGCTGCGCGAGTACCACGGACAGGAGTTGCCCGCCTCCGTTCGCATGGGACAGCGCATCACAGGCATGACCGCCGGGCAGAAGTCCTTCCCCTGTGCCGCGTCGCTCTTTCAGTT
Organism: Chthonomonadaceae bacterium; assembly: GCA_025054835.1. Classification (GTDB taxonomy): domain Bacteria; phylum Armatimonadota; class Chthonomonadetes; order Chthonomonadales; family Chthonomonadaceae; genus JANWZQ01. The sequence goes on along the minus strand of JANWZQ010000040.1, from coordinate 2,752 downwards.
TGCACAGCACGGCAGGTCCGGTATCTGGCTCAGCGAGCTCCTGCCGCACACGGCCACCATTGTGGATGACATCACACTGATCAAATCCATGCACACCGAGGCGATCAATCACGACCCGGCCTTCACCTACATCCAGACCGGATCGCAGCAACCGGGTCGCCCCTCGCTCGGAGCATGGCTCTCCTCTGGCATTGGCAGCGAGAACAAGGACCTGCCCGCCTACATCGTGCTGATCTCGCTGGCGTCCAGTGGAGCCAACGACCAGCCGCTGTTTGGCCGGCTCTGGGGCAGTGGTTTTCTGCCCTCCGTCCACCAGGGAGTGAAATTGCGCTCCTCGGGTGACCCGGTGCTCTACCTGAATAATCCGCCCGGTATCGACCGCCAGACCCGCCGGCAGATGCTCGATAGCGCCAGCGCGCTCAACCGTATGGCCGAGCAGGCGTTTGGCGACCCGGAGATCAACACGCGCATCGCGCAGTTCGAGATGGCTTTCCGTATGCAGGCCTCCGTGCCCGAGCTCATGGATCTCTCCCGGGAGCCGGAGAGCACCTTCGATATGTATGGCCCGGACTCCCGCAAGCCCGGCACGTTCGCGGCCAACTGCATTCTGGCCCGGCGTCTTGTGGAGCGCGGTGTTCGTTTCGTGCAGCTCTTCCACCGGGGATGGGATCAGCATGGCAACCTGCCCGCGCAGATCCGCAGTCAGTGCCGGGACACGGACCAGCCCAGCGCCGCGCTGGTGAAGGACCTGAAGCAACGGGGGCTGCTGGAGGATACGCTGGTGATCTGGGGTGGGGAATTCGGGCGCACCGTCTACTCACAGGGCGCGCTCACGAAAGACAACTACGGGCGCGACCATCACGGCCGCTGTTTCTCCATCTGGATGGCCGGTGGAGGTGTTCGTGGAGGATACGTGCACGGAGAGACCGATGACTACTGCTACAACATCATCCGGGACCCGGTGCACGTGCATGACCTGAACGCGACTATTCTCCACCTGCTTGGCATCGACCACACGCGCCTCACCTACCGCTATCAGGGGCGCGACTACCGCCTCACCGATGTGGAAGGGCACGTCGTGAAGGCGATCCTGGCCTGAGCGGGGTTCAGGATCCCGTTGCCTGTGCCGTCAGGGGCGCGTGCATCATGCCCCTGACGGCATCTTGTTCTACTCAGGACCCGACGGGCAGGATCCGTACCCGACGCTGTGGTTCCACCCCGACGCTCTCAGAGACCAGCTGGTAGCGCTCCACCAGTTGATGCTGCAACCGACGCGTGTAGGAGTCAGCAGGCGGCAACTCCACCGGCTCGCAGGTCTCCCGCACGCGATCGATTGCCTCCTGCGTCTCCAGCAGGATAGCCTCCAGTGCGTCATCATCGCTGGCTGTAGCGCCGAGGCCAAAGATCTCCCGCACACTGTTGGCGATCTGCGCATAGGTGTTGCTGCGTACCACGTAGACGGGCAGGCGCTTCTGTGCTGCTTCGCGCATCTTACCCGGCTCGCGCTTGTAAGAGGCTTTGAGCGCCAGCACGACATCCGCATCGCTGACGTCACGAGCCACGTACGCCGGCACACGGTTCTCTGCGATTGCCCGGTCGAGCCGGCTCCGACTGACGCCATACGGGAAGATGCGCACGGTTGCAGGCAACGGCCTGTTCGGCGCCATATGCGGCCCGTCGGACTTCGTGCCCGCAGCGCGGAACCCCCCGATCGGCGGATCCTCCTCTTCCTCCACGCGCGATGAGGCGCGCAACGCAGGTTCCGGAGAAGTCACCCGCCGGTAGTCCCGATAGGCACGCACTTCCTCACGCTCCTCGTCCCGGATCTCCCGGATCAACGGGCCGGTGCTCTCGTCCGAGCGCTGGATAACCTCGATCTCGCCGTTCTCGTTGCGGATCCGGATCTCGGGGCGCGGAGGCGCGCCGCGCAGGATCCGGTCCACAGTCTTCTCCACGTTCAGGTGGATGGCGAGCTTGTCTACCTCCATGATCTCGATCACGACATCAAAGGTAGGTGGTGCCTTGCGCTCCAGCACCGTTTTCTGTGTGCCACGCCGTTTGGCCTCGTCATCCGAGAGCGTTACCGCATGGATTCCCCCGACCAGATCAGAAAGCGTCGGGTTCATCATCAGGTTCTCCAGCGTGTTGCCGTGCGCAGTGCCCACCAGCTGCACCCCCCGCTCGGCGATGGTGCGGGCAGCAAACGCCTCCTGCTCGGTGCCGATCTCATCGATCACGATCACTTCGGGCATGTGGTTCTCCACCGCCTCGATCATCACATTGTGCTGATCCTCCGGCGTAGGCACCTGCATGCGGCGCGCGCGACCGATGGCAGGATGCGGGATATCCCCGTCCCCGGCGATCTCGTTGCTGGTGTCGACAATCACCACGCGCTTGCGCAGATCCTCCGAGAGCACACGGGCGATCTCACGCAGCTTGGTCGTCTTCCCTTTGCCGGGCCGCCCGAGCAGCAAAATGGACTTGCCCTGCTCCACGATATCCTGGATAATGTCGATCGTGCCATACACAGCACGACCAATGCGGCAGGTCAGGCCGATCACTTTTCCCTGCCGGTTACGGATCGCAGAGATCCGATGCAGCGTGCGCTCGATCCCGGCCCGATTGTCCTTACCGAAGGCGCCCACCCGGGTCACCGTGTAGTCGATATCCTGCTCTGTGATCGGAGCATCCCCCAGCTCCAGCACCCGGTCCGGGAAGCGTGCCTCCGGGATCCGGCCCAGATCCATCACGA
>JANWZQ010000036.1 GCA_025054835.1 Chthonomonadaceae bacterium | reverse complement strand
AGCCCATCATCGTACACCACGAAATCGAAGGTGGCGAACACGATCTTTTTCGGGGGGGGTGGGGGCGGGCCACTGCCAACACCACTGCCTTCGGCGGCGGCGGTCGACAGGCCAGCAAAGGTCAGCGTGCCAGCAATCCCGGCGAGAGCTACGAAGCGAGCCAGACGATCCAGAATGCGGTTCATGCGAGTACTCCCTTCACTTCCTGAAAAAAACAACAACAGACCGGCGCACTACCGAAGCGACGTTGGTACTGCTCGCAGGCGCCCCACAGGAGAGACGATAGGTCTGCTCTCGGTTCCGGGATCGGTCTGAGAGCCGATCACTTCCGGAATCCATAGGTGTAGTGTCTTCATGAACCCCGGATCTAGGGCGGTCGCGGGAAAAAATTTTTCGCTTTTTTGCAGCAGGAGGAATCGTACTGTTCTGTGAAGCCCGGATGCGACACTGTTCAAGGAGGAGACAGCATGATGCTCCAGAGAGACGCACACCTGCGGTCAACGCATCTGGTAGAACCAGAGTGGTTGGCCCATTGCCTGCGCAATAACACACCCGGCATTCGTGTCGTGGATGTGCGCGGATACGTCCACACGGAAACAGCGCCGGATGGATCTCAGACTGCAACCTATCTCGGTGCCCGTCCGGAGTATATGGAGGCACATATTCCCGGAGCGCTCTATCTGGACTGGACGCAGGATCTTGTGGATCCAGCGGACCCTGTACCGGTGCAGATCGCTCCACCGGACCGCTTTCAGCAAGTCATGGAGACAGCGGGTATCGGGGATGAGCATCTAGTGATCGCCTACGACGCGCACCCGACGTCGCAGTTCGCCACGCGTCTCTGGTGGGCACTGCGTTACTACGGGCACGATCGTGTCAGGGTTCTGCACGGAGGATGGACCCGCTGGCAGCAGGAGGGATACCCGGTCACGACAGAGATCCCGCACTACCCGCCGGCCCATTTCACCCCCCGCACACGCCCGGAGATGCGGGTCACAGCAGAGCAGGTGCTCGCCCTGACCCAGCAGCCCGATGTTTGCCTTCTGGACGCCCGCGATGCGGCACAGTACTCCGGCAGAGTGCGTCGAGGGAAGCGAGGTGGCCACATTCCGGGTGCTGTGCACCTGCCCCGGGAAGCTGTAGTAGACGCAGAAGGTCGCTTCCTTCCTGCAGAACAGCTCGCAGAAATCGCAGCAGGCGCCGGGGTCAGTCCAGAAACGCGTGTGGTTGCCTACTGTAATGGCGGGGTTGCGGCAACTACCGTCCTGTTCGCGCTTTCGATGCTGGGGTACCCCCATCTGGCGCTGTACGACGGTTCATGGAACGAGTGGAGCCAGCGGGAAGACCTCCCGGTTGCAACCGGATGAACGCGTTCCCGACCGCATCCCGCATTTTCGCATACATCGCACCTGCATAGCATCGGAGCGCCTTCCGACAATAAACACCGGGTGGAAGGCACTCACCGGATCTCGATCACTCCTCCCCCGCAGTGACATCAGTGGGACTACCATTGCGATGACGATTGCCTCACCAGCACGTTCAGAGCTATCGGCCGGGCAGATTGCCGTGGCCTCTGTCCTTCTGTTCCCGGGAGGAGTAGCCCGCGAAATCCCGACAGTCAATTTTCAGGGGCTCAATCTGCCCGCCCGCCACATGGGCCTGCTCGCGCAGGTTCTGGGCCTCCCGGATCAGACCCGTATCCTGGAGCTGACCGGTGACGACTTTCTATTGCCGGACGATCGTGTGGTGCGTGGCCCGGACCGCACGCACGCACGTTTTGACGCCCGGGCGTTTTTCGCAGGCCAGACCGGTCAACTGCCTTTCGAAGCCGGGGAATTTGATTTTGTGGTCTGCTGCGGAGGCATAGAGCGCACGCCGGACCCTGTAGCTGCCTGCCAGGAGTTACAGCGTATCGGCACCGCTGGACTGATCGAGACGCCCGGCCCCGTGGCTGCTCTGCTGGGCGCCCATCCTGCCATGCGGTGGGTCGTTTCCGTGGAACGCGCTTCCGGAGCGCATCCCCTGCTGACGTTTCGCCCGCGTCCTTTTCGTCGTGCTCCCCTGCGCTATGCCCTTCGCAGCAGACTTTACGCCGACTCGCGCTTCCGCTTCGCATGGGAATGGGAGTACCGTAACGTAGTCCACACGCAGTTCCTCTGGAACGGCGATATCCCGGTGCAGGTGCTCCCCCGAGCAGACAACGCCTTTGACTACGATGATCCCGCTCAGGCTGCAGAGTCTCATCTGGACTCCGCGATCAACGCGATCCGATTTGGCAATGTTCCCTATCCTCTCATTCTGGCGGACGCGAACGAGGCAGTTCGTCTGCGCCCGCAGTGGGCGCAGGCGCACAATGTGCGTGGATGTGCGCTCTGGCTATCGGGGAAACGCCCGGCGGCAATCGAGGCCTTCCGGAAGGCCTGTCATCTGGAACCGGATAACCCGGACTACCAGCACAATGCCCGGTTGGCGCCCGGATCCAGCACAGGCCCCCGGTTGACTCTGCTGCCCCCGGAACGAGAGGACATAGAGGACATCGAAACCAACTTCGGAGGCAAGGTGTTCTACGCCTTCGTTAATTACGACGAGCGTCTGGCCCGGGATATGCGCATTCAGCCGGGTGAGCGTGTGCTCGATGTCGGGAGCGGTCAGCGTCCCCTGAAACGGGCGGACGTATGCGTGGATATCGATGTGCGGGAAGGGCTCCACCGCCAAGGGCAGGCAATCAGCCGGGAAAAACCACTGGTGTGCGGCAACGTGGAACGGTTGCCTTTTGCCACCCGTGCATTCGACGTTGCCTGTTGCCGCATGGTTCTGGAGCATGTGCAGGATCCCGCTGCTGCCTGCCGGGAACTGCAACGCGTGGCGCGGCGGGGATTTCTGGAAACGCCGAACACCCTCTGGGAATGCTTCTACGGCCACCCAACGCATCGATGGCTCGTGGAATGGGAGGCGCAGACCCGCACGCTGGTGTTCCGGAGGAAGCCTTTCGACGCCATTCCGTTCCAGAGTGCGATTGTGCCTCTGCTCTACACACAGGCCGACATTCAACGTGCGTTCGAGGTCACGTTCCGCAATCTCACCACCACGCAGATAGAATGGGATGAGGAACATCCTTTTGCAGTACGAGTAGAGGACAGCCCGGACGCCCCCTATGATTACCTGAACCGCCCGGAGGATGCCATCCGGGGCAGTCTGAACTACGCACGTGATCTTCTGGAAAACGGCCTTGCGCCGGTAGCCATTGCCGAATGTGAGGATGCCATACGCCATGCCGAAACGTGGCAGGCAGAAAACCGGCAGCTGCGCCATGCCCTGTTGCGCGAGGCGTTAACCCTGCGCGTGCAGATCGCCCGGGCGATGGGAGACACCGTCGGGTTGCAAAAAGCCACAGAACACCTCGTAACGCTCGATGCAGCAACGGAGCCGGCGCGCATACCGGAAACCACAAACGGGAGCCTGCATGTCCGACAGCAAGCTCGCATCGCCTGGCATGCACCGTTGCGTGACCCCAGTGGCTACGCAGACGAAGCGCGTCATTTCCTGTTCGCTCTGGAACAGGCAGGAGTGCCCGTAGCTGCCCGTGAGATCCGATGGAGCGCGAAAATCGCCGTCCTGCCCGCAACGAGAGAACGCATACTCCGTCAGATGATGGACACGCCCGCCGCACCCGATGCGATCCACGTCTGCCACATTCTAGCCTCGCATTTCCAGCGCGTGCCGGGCGCCCGGGCCAGCATTGGCCGCACCATGTTCGAGACGGATCGACTGCCTCCGGGCTGGGCCGAGGCCTGTAATCGGATGGATGCGGTGTGGGTACCGGGTGAGTTCAATCGGCAGAGCTTTCTGTTTGCTGGCGTACGTCCGGAAAAGCTGCGTGTCGTGCCGGGCGCCATCGATCTGGCGCCGTACCGGCCGGATTGCGCTCCTCTGCAGATTGCGGGCCTGCGCGGTTTTACTTTCCTCTCCCTGTTCGACTGGACACTCCGGAAGGGCTGGGACCTGCTGTTGCGCGCGTTCCTCGAGGAATTCCGCCCCTCGGAGGATGTCTCCCTGCTGATCAAGACACATTCCTCCATGGGATATTCCACTGCGCAGATCGCCGAGATGATCGGCGATTTCATCTCCCGATCGCTGGGATACGATCTGAACCGGATCCCGGATATCGTCTTGCAGGATACCAACATCCCGGACGCTCTGATGCCCAACCTCTATCGCACTGCGCAGTGCTACGTAATGCCCTCGCGCGGGGAGGGTTGGGGAAGACCCTACATGGAGGCAATGGCGATGGGCCTTCCCGTTATCGCCACGAACTGGAGCGGGCAGACCGCGTTCATCACACCGGAGACCGGGTTCCTGATCGATTACAGTCTGGTAGATGTGCCCGAGGCGGCATGGCGTGAAACGCCAACCTATCAGGGCCACCGCTGGGCGGAACCCTCTGTGCCGCACCTGCGCGCCCTGATGCGTCAGGTCTTCGAGGACCGGAAGACGGCGCAGGAGGTGGGGCAGCGCGCACGAGCACACATCGAACGCCACTTCACATACGCGGCAGTCGCGCAGATCCTGCTCGCTGAGCTAGAACGGTTCCTCTCATGAACGTGCTTGTAGGACACACCAATCGCATTCCAGAAGTGATGACGCACCGTCCTCTGCCCGGCCGGGAGAACAAGCCGGATCAGATCCTTGCGTTTGGTAACGGCTACGCGCACGTCCGTCACACACCGGGCATGCCCTGGAAGACCCTGCTGTCCTGCTGTCCTGCTGGCTGGTCTCCCGATGTGTATATTCACTGGAGCCCGGAATACAATGCGGTGCCGGAAGGATTGGAGCGTGCGGCATGCCTCACTGTCGGAGTTTTCGGTGATTGGAACCTGGGCGGTCGGGCGATCCATGCGGTCGGGGAGCTCTTCGACGTGCTTGTCGCGGACCGTAACGGCACGCAACTCCTGCGCCAGAAAGGCTTTCCACACGTTCTGTATGCTCCTCTGTGGGCTTTCGATCCACAGATGCACCGCCGCATCCCCTGCGAACGCGACCTCGACATCGTGATGATCGGCAGTTTCAACCACGCGGTGCAGTGGGAGCGCGCGCGCTGGCTGGCCCGGGTTGCAAAGCTCTCACGGTACTACCGGGTGGTCGTAACCTCCGGCGTGTACGGCGAAGAGTACGTACGCCTCCTGAACCGTGCGAAGATCGTCTTCAATCGCTCCATTCGTGGCGAGCTGAATATGCGGACGTTCGAGGCCACGGCCTGCGGCGCGCTGCTCTTTTACGAACGCGAGAACCCTGAGATCCGGGATCTATTCGTTGATCGTGAAGAATGTGTGCTGTACGGTGAAGAGGATCTGGAAGATCTGCTCGCCTACTACCTCGCGCCCGTGAATGCTGCGGAGCGAGAACGTATAGCACAGGCCGGCTGGATCAAAGTGCAGTCACACACCTACGCGCACCACTTCTCCGCATTGCTAGACCAGATTGAGCCCTTTGTGGAGGCAAAGCGCAACGGCGCGATGCCTCCCCGTCGTTTCACAGAGCGTCCTCCCGAGGAGCAACGCCTGTGCCGCGCGCATCAGTGGTACCTCTCCTGCAACCATGAGACCTACGAACGGATGGAGCAGGAGTTGCGCACCGGAACAGACAGCGTGGATGCGGCGCATTTCCGGGGAGTGTTGCTGGCAGAGCGTGCCTGCCACCTGCCCGCCACGCCGACGCGCTACACCCTGTTCGAAAATGCGCATCAGGAACTGCTCCGCGCGCTCGCTGCTGATCCGGATTACACCATGGCGCGGCACAACCTGGGCTGGCTCCTTTATCACATGGGGCGGACAAACGAGGGAGACGCAGAGCTCCGGAACGTGGTACAGCAACTGGAGTCTCCCCGGCTCACATCCCGGCAACTGCGTGGCCCCTGCTTCCCGAGGGAATTCGACACGTGTGATGTCCTGATCGAACAGGTATGGAACCACTTCTGCCCGGGCACCGACGCGTGGAAGGACGCCCTGCGCCAGGTTCTCCTGGGTCAGATCTATCTGAAGTGGACACAGGCTTGTTTCCAGCAGGCCGACTTCGAGGCCGCCATCCGCCATGCGAAACAGGCCGTGACGTGCTGGCCCGGAAATGGCGCGGCGCAGTACCATCTGGCGCGCGCCCTGCGGGCTGCCGGGCGCCCCGAGGAAGCTCTGGTCGCTTACCAGCAGGCAGTCGCGGCATCCCCCTTCCTGCTGGAAGCATGGCAGGAACAGATCCAGCTGCTCATCGACCTGCAACGCCCGGGTCAGGCTATAGAACAGCTCGGCGACATACTGGCGATCCTCGACGGCAGTCCTTACTACGCAGGGGCGCGCCCGGCTTTCGACCACCTGCATGCCACAGCGCTCCAGAGCCAGCAGCGTGCAAAGCGAGAGCCCCCTATCACACGATGGATCGCCTTTGCGGACTGGAGCCTTCCTGAAGACTGGCAGGCGTTGCTCCGGGGCTTCGCGGAAACGAGCGTGCCGGGAGACGCTCCGATGTTGCTCCTGCGGATCGACCCGGAACACTGCCTGAACGGGCTCCAGGTTCTGGAACAGATCCGGTCTTTTCTCACGCAAAGCAGGGAACTTTCCGAGACAGTGCTACCTCGCGTTACCCTGATCTGCCAGCCCGTTGCCCCGCAGGATCAGTGGAAGCTGTACCGTCTTGCCAGTGCAGTCATTGTGACCCCGCGCGCAACGGGTTATCATCCCGATCTGGCCCGGAATGCCGGCGTGCCGGTCTGGACTCTGCAGGACATGCGACAGCGCCATGCCGCATAGTGCTCCGGGGTAAGCGCGGGCTCATGGAAAACCGAAAAGAAGTGTGGGAGCAGGGATGCTCCCTGCACAGCGATCTGACTCACAGGGAATGTGGAGAGACCAATCATGCCGTTACACGTTGGTTCTGAAATCCCGGCCGGGACATCGCAGACGCCAGAAAAGCGGGAGATACTCTGGCACGGGTCCTTCTTCGTTTACCACTCGCTGGCTCTGGTCAATCGCGAGCTGACCCTGGCCCTGCTGGAACATCCTGACTTCGCAGGGCGCTACGCGTTGCGCATTGCGCACTACGAGCCCCCGGTAGCCAGCATCCAGCAGGCCCCGCGTTTCCGTCCTCTGGTACAGTGCGCGGAGGTTCCGCCATCCGATGCGTGCCTCACGATCCGCCATCGGTGGCCACCGGACTTCAGCGCACCGCCTGCGGGCAAGCTGGCCCTGATCCAGCCCTGGGAGTTCGGCTCTCTGCCGCGCGCAGGGGTGCAGGAGATCGCACGCACGGTCCATGAGGTCTGGG
>JANWZQ010000007.1 GCA_025054835.1 Chthonomonadaceae bacterium | reverse complement strand
TTGGCCCGGACACCACATCACGGTTCCTGCGGTACAACTCGAAGACAAAACGGTGGGAACCACATGGGGTGATCCGGTCCGCGCAGGGCAACCTGCAACCCGCCGTAGCCCAGCTTTCGGACGGACGCCTGATTGCCTACTGTCGCCGGGGAGGCGGGTATGAACCGACAACCAGCGGGTACATCATTCGCGCGGAGTCGACCGATGGAGGGCGTATGTGGACCGAGGGCAAGAATACGCCCTTCCCGAATCCCAATGCCGCCGTGGAGCTCCTGCGGTTGCGCAACGGGCATCTGTTGCTGATCTACAACGACAGCATGAATGAGCGCACCCCTCTCACCGTCGCGCTTTCAACCGATGAGGACCGCACATGGCCCTACCGACGCAATATTGCCGAAGGCCCATTCGATTACGCCTACCCTTTCGCGATCCAGACGCAGGATGGGAAGATCCATCTGGTTTACACTTCGCATGAGCGAACAGTGATCAACCATGTGGTCTTCGACGAAGAATGGATCCTTCAGGGAACGCCACGGTAGGCCATGAGCAGTGTAAACGCAGGATCGTTACCGGACAGCGCGAAAGCATCCGGCTGGCAACGCTGGCAGATCTATGCGTTAACCGGGCTCTCGCTTTCTATCGGGTGGGGGATCCGGGGCAACTTCGGGCACGAGTGGGGCGCAGCCATGCCCGGTGCTCTGGCAGCCATGGCGGCCGTGCTGATGTCGGGCCGTACCGACTGGTTGCAACGGATCCCTCTGTTTGCGCTGTTTGGCGCGCTCGGATGGTCCTTCGGGGGCAGCATGTCCTACGGACTCGTCATCGGGTACACCCAATCCGGGGACACGCTGTCGGTACTGTACGGGTTCGGCTGTCTGTTCGTCATCGGGTTTCTCTGGGGCGCAGTCGGAGGCGCGGGAACGGCTCTGCCCGCATACTGTAGCCGCGCCGCGCTGGCGCAGTTTTTCGCTCCGCTAGCCTGCATTTTTCTGGTGTGGTGGGCCGAAGGGGCATGGGAAGCGCGCTGGCTGGCCTCCAGCCCGACATATCAGGAGCGCAGCCCCCTCGACTGGTACGATACAGACTGGATCTCCGTATTGCTGGCAATCCTCGTGGTAGGAGCGCGGACAGTTGTCCGAAGGCGCCTGGAAGACGCCGACCGCTGGATCCTGCATATGGCCGTCGGCTGGTGGGTCGGGTTCCTGCTCCTGACCGTGTTGCTCGGGCTACGCATGACGCCGCCCCGCAGTGACAACTGGTCCGGCAGCCTGGGCATGGTGGCTGGCATCTTCGTGCATCTGACCCGGCAACGGCAATGGGGACTGCTGTACGCGACTCTGTGGGGTGGGATTATCGGAGGTATCGGCTTTGCCGGCGCACAGCTCATCAAGCTGGTCCTGATGAAGACCGGCTGGAGCACCAACTGGCATAGCGTGATGGAACAGACCTACGGCCTGATCAACGGGCTGGGCATTGTGATGGTCATGGAGTGGCTCCGCGTCCGGGCACCTCGCTGGCAGGATCAGGACGAGCAGAGAGTGTACCGCTGGTCGGACGCTGTGGCTGTAAGCGCAGTTCTACTGCTGCTCACCTACGTGAACCTGCAGAGAATGGTGGATGACTGGCTCCGGGCAAAGGCAGTCCCGGAGTCCATCCTCTTTCTAACCGCGCGCGGGTGGTTCGACCTGTTTTACGCGTTAACAGCAGCTGCGTTCCTGTGGGTGATGCGGGAGCATCTGAAACGCCCATTGCCACTCATACCGGGGAGCCCTCTGGGCCGTGGGCAGATGCTTTACCTTGTGTTCCTCTGGTGGATTGTTACAGGCAACTTCATGCGAGCGCTGGTAGCCTTCAGCCCGGATCGCCTGATCACGGAAGGAGTGATCCACGTCAACGCACTGCTCTGTTCGGTCTGGGCACTCCTCCGGGCATATGAAGAGTGCGAAGTGCCTCACGTCGCCTCCACGGACTACACAACCATCCTGAGGAGAGGCGTTGTCGCCGGAATGGCGCTCCTGTTCCTGACCGTCCTGAGCGCATGGGGCATAACCCGGGCTCTCTACGGGGATACTGTGGCCGGAGGAGGCAAAAAGCAGATCCGCTTCAACACCACAACAACCCCCCGCTAATACTCCGTCAGAAACCTGTACATCGTACCGGTTCGTAATGCGATATGCAGGCCTGACAGGAGCAGGAAAATCCCGACTTGTGCCGATAATCACTGCGCACACCCATCGGAGTGCCACGGAGAAAGCCATGCCTTCCGAAGTCGTCTCGCTGACCGGGCACATCATCGACTCATTGACCCTCTCGAAAGTGCTGGATATCATCCTGCGTGACGGGGGACAGTACCGTATCCGGCGGTTTGAAATCGGCGAAACCCGGAACGACACAAGCCACGCGGAGATTATCGTCTCGGCTCCGGACACCACGACACTGGAACGCATCCTGCATCAGATCGGGCAGCATGGAGCGGAGCGCGCAGTTGGAGAAGCAGAAGTAGAACCGGCTCCCGCCGACGGGGTCCTGCCAGCAGGCTTCTATGTCACAACCAATCTGGAAACGCACGTGCGCTGGAAGGAGCGCTGGATCCCGGTAGAGCCCATCGAGATGGACTGCGCAATCGTAATTTCTGGCAATCCGGGTGAGGAGACCGCAACCAGCGTGCCGATGCACCGCGTCCGCAGAGGAGACCGGATCGTGGTCGGTGACCGGGGAGTGCGCGTGACGCCCCTGGAGCGTCTGGAGCCCACAGACGTGTTCAGCTTCATGGGGAGCGAAGTCTCCACCGAGCGCCCCAAGGAACGCATCATTGCTGCCATCGTACAGGCCATGCAGGAAGCGCGGGATGCGGGGCGCAGGATCCTCTTCGTCGGTGGGCCAGCCATCGTGCATACCGGAGCAGCGCGCAGCCTGGAAGCGATCATTCGCGCCGGATGGATCGATGTGCTTTTCGCTGGCAACGCGCTGGCCGTGCATGACATTGAGCAGGCTCTCTACGGCACCTCGCTGGGGGTGGACCTGAACACCGGGAATCATCGCGCACATGGCCATGAGCACCACCTGCGCGCGATCAACACGATCCGTTCCATCGGATCGATCCGGAAAGCGGTGGAGCAGGGCATAGTGACCCGGGGCATCCTGCATGCCTGCATCACGTGTGGCACGGATTTTGTACTGGCGGGAAGTATCCGGGACGATGGCCCCCTGCCGGAAGTGATTACCGATGTGGTTCAGGCGCAGGACGCAATGCGAGAGCGAGTGCGCGGAGTGGGCGTTGCGTTGATGGTCGCCACCACGCTCCACTCGATCGCGACCGGCAATCTGCTGCCCGCGACTGTCCGCACACTCTGCGTGGACTCGGACCCGAATACTGTGATTAAACTGATGGATCGGGGAACGCACCAGGCGTTCGGGTTGGTGACAGACTGTGAGTTCTTCCTGAAAGAACTTGCTGCACGCTTGCCGGGAGTGATACCATGAGCATCACCGTGGTTCAGGAGCCAGAATGGGAGCGACAGGTCGATACGGAACCCCGCCCCACACGACTGCTGATGTGTGCGCCCACGCAGTACGCACTCAGGTACGAGATCAACCCGTGGATGGTACTGGAAAACCAGCCGGATCTGCCTCTGGCAACCCGGCAGTGGCAGGAGCTCTATCGGATCCTCACGGAACAGGTCGGCGCACAGGTTGAACTGATCGAGCAGGCACCGGAAGCGCCGGACATGGTGTTCACGGCCAATGCCGGACTGGTGCGTGGCAGGTACGTTCTGCTGGCCAACTTCCGGCATCCGCAACGGCAGGTAGAAGAGCCCCATTTCCGACGCTGGTTCGAAGAGAATGGCTATCACGTACAACTCCTGCCCGTTGGATGCAAATTCGAGGGCGAGGGAGACGCGCTCTTCGTCGGTGATACGCTGGTGGCCGGCTACCTCAAACGCAGCGACATCTGCTCCCACCGCCACCTGTCCGACTATCTCGCTGTCCCGGTGCTGTCACTGGAACTGGTGGATGACCGCTGGTACCATCTGGATACCTGCCTGTTCGCGCTCTCCGCAGACACGGTAGTCTACTACCCGGGAGCATTCGACGCGTATGCCCGCACCGTCATCCAGAACCACTTCGAAACCATCGAAGTCTGCGAAGAAGAAGCGTTGCGGTTCGCCTGCAACTCCGTGGTGATCGGAAATCAGGTGGTGATGCCCGCCGGTTGCCCGCGCATCGCTTCCCGGCTGGAGGCCCGGGGCTACCGGGTACACAGCGTGGACCTTTCCGAATTTCTCAAGGCCGGTGGTGCCGCAAAGTGCCTGACTCTCTTCTTGCGGTAAACTGATGTTACCGAGAAAGAAGGAGGCACTCGCATGCGTTCCACCATTATCGCCGGCAACTGGAAGATGCACGGCACCTGCGCAGAGGCCGAGGCCCTGCTCAGAGATCTTCTGCCACAACTCCCCACTGACGACCGCGCTCTGGTCATCGTCTGTCCCCCCTACACCGCACTGGCGACCGTGCACCGACTCATCCAGAACACCAGAGTGCTGCTGGGCGCGCAGGATGTCTTCTGGAAAGAACGGGGAGCATACACAGGATGTATCTCTCCGCTCATGTTGCTGGAGATCGGATGTCGCTACGTGATCATCGGGCACTCAGAGCGACGAGGCCGGTTCGGTGTGCCGGAGCCGGACTTCGACGCGCCCGTGCTCGCGCATTTCGGTGATAACAACGTCACAGTCAATCGAAAGCTCCGCGCTGCCCTCGCGCACGGCCTGGTGCCCATCTGCTGCGTTGGCGAGACACTGGCAGAACGGCAGGCCGGACAGACCGATACCATCGTCGCCGATCAGGTGCGTGCGGCCCTGCAGGACGTGCAACCGGAACAGGCCGCCAGAGTGATCTTTGCCTACGAACCGGTCTGGGCCATCGGCACGGGCGAAGTCTGTCAGGCCGATGAGGCCAATCGAGTGTGCGGGCTGGTGCGCCAGACCGTGCAACAGCAATACGGAACCGATGTAGCAGCCGCGGTGCACGTGCAGTACGGCGGTAGCGTGAAGCCGGATAACGCCCGGGAACTGCTGGCGCAACCCGAGATCGATGGCGCGCTGGTCGGAGGAGCCAGCCTCAAGGCCGCGGACTTCGCGGCCATCGTAGCCGCAGCACCCGTTTCCTGAAGTCACTCGCAAATCGCCATCACAGCTTCTGCTGGCTCTGCCGGGGCGTCCACCGCACTGCAGGATGAAAGCGGGTGTGCCTCTCTATTCCAGAGAGGCACACCCGTGACCCGTTTACTCGCCCTCTGGCCATCGGGTACAATACCCCCGGTATACTGCGAGGACGCACGTTAAGAAGGAGAACCTGTCAGATGGCAAAGAAGAGGGTCTATCTGTTCCACGAAGGCGACAAGAGCATGCGCGACCTGCTCGGCGGCAAGGGCGCGAACCTCGCCGAAATGACCAACATCGGCCTGCCCGTTCCTCCCGGGTTCACCATCACCACCGAAGTGTGCAACGAATACTATGCGGCCGGTCAGAAGCTACCAGAAGGCCTGATGGACGAGGTGCGCGCAGCCCTCACCCATGTCGAAAACGCGATTGGCAAGAAATTCGGCGATCCCTCCAACCCCTTGCTCGTCTCCGTGCGCTCCGGCGCTAAATTCTCAATGCCGGGCATGATGGACACGGTGCTCAACCTCGGATTGAACCACGATACCGTGGAGGGACTGATCCGCATCTCGAACAACCCCCGTTTCGTGTACGACTCGTATCGTCGCTTCATCATGATGTTGTCCGACGTCGCGTACTCGGGACAGTATGACCTTCTGAGCAAGCACGATTTCGAACACATCTTCCGCGACTTCAAGGCCAGCCTGGGCGTCACCGGAGACCTCGAAGTAGACGCCGACGGCATGAAAAAGCTCTGCGAAATCTACCTCGACCACTTCAAAAAGCAGACAGGCAAAGAGTTCCCGCAGGACGTGTTCGTTCAGCTGGAAGATGCGATCACGGCCGTCTTCCGCTCATGGAATAACGAGCGCGCCATCGTCTACCGCCGCCGCGAAAAGATCTCCGACGATATCGGCACCGCGGTGAACGTGCAGAGCATGGTCTTCGGCAACATGGGCGACGACTGCGGCACCGGCGTCGCCTTCACCCGCAACCCGGCCACCGGCGAAAAGCATATCTTTGGCGAGTACCTGATGAACGCGCAGGGCGAGGATGTGGTTGCGGGCGTGCGCACGCCCATCCCGATCAACGAGCTCGCCGCGCGTAACCCCGAGATCTATAAAGAATTCGATCAGGTCTGCCGCACTCTGGAAAACCACTACAAAGATGTGCAGGACATCGAGTTCACCATCGAGCACAACAAACTCTACATCCTGCAATGTCGCGCCGGCAAACGCACCGGACAGGCCGCCGTCAAAATTGCCGTCGATATGGTCAATGAAGGCCTGATCACAAAGGAAGAAGCTGTTGCCCGCGTGGATCCGAACCTGCTCACACAGTGCCTCCTTCCCGTGATCGCGCCGGGCGCAAAGTACCGGGTACTGGCAAAAGGGCTCCCCGCCGGCCCTGGCGCAGCAACCGGCATTGCCGTCTTCACCGCAACGCGTGCTGCCGAGCTGGGTAAAGGAGGCGCCGGGCAGAAAGTGATCCTCGTGCGTGCCGATACCTCACCCGACGACCTCAAGGGTATGCTGGCGGCTCAGGGCGTGCTCACCGAGCGCGGCGGCATGACCTCGCACGCCGCGCTCGTAGCGCGCGGGTTCGGCATCCCGACGGTCGCCGGATGCTCCGAAATCCAGGTCGGGCCGGACCACTTCGTCGTCAGGGCAACCGGGCAGATAATCCGCGAAGGGGACTACATCTCCCTCAACGGCACGCTTGGCGAAGTCATTGAGGGGGAAGTGCCCGTGCAGGAGGCCTCCCTCTCTGGCGAGTTCGGTGAGTTTCTGAGCTGGGCCGACACCTTCCGGGGCGCATTCGGCGTACGAGCCAATGCGGATACGCCCAAAGATACCCGGATCGCCATTGAACTGGGCGCCGAGGGCATCGGACTGTGTCGTACCGAACACATGTTCTTCGAGGGAGAACGGCGACCGGTAGTGCAACGCATGATCCTCGCGCAGACCCCCGAGGAGCGACAGGCCGCTCTGGACGAACTGCTGGTCTTCCAGCGCGAAGACTTCAAAGGCATCTTCGAAGCCCTGGAAGGACGCCCGGCAACCATCCGCCTGATCGATCCGCCCCTGCATGAGTTCCTGCCAAAACGGGAAGAGTTGATTGCAGAGGTCGCCACGCTCAAAGCTCAGGGTGGATCAGATCCGGAGAAAGAGGCCCTGTTGCGCGCCGTAGAGTCGATGCATGAGATCAATCCCATGATGGGATTGCGCGGTTGCCGCCTCTCCATCGTTTTCCCGGAAATCGTGGAAATGCAGACCCGCGCCATCATGGAAGGGGCCTCTGCTGTGGTCAAAGCCGGAGGCAAAGCAACTCCGGAGATCATGATCCCGCTGGTCGGACACGTCAACGAGCTCCGCGTCCTGCGCGAGCGACTCGAAGCCACCGCGCGCAAGGTAGAAGAAGAACAGGGGGTCAAAATCGACTACTCGTTCGGCACCATGATCGAAGTGCCCCGCGGAGCCCTCACCGCCGACGAGATCGCCACGGAAGCCGCGTTCTTCTCCTTCGGCACCAACGACCTGACACAGATGACCTTCGGCTTCTCTCGCGACGACAGCGATAAGTTCCTCAAGCCCTACATCGAACAGAAGATCCTGCCCGGCGACCCCTTCGAATCCATCGATCAGGCCGGTGTCGGACAGCTAATGCAGATCGCCGTGGAGAAAGCCAAAAAGGTCCGGCCAGACATCAAGCTCGGCATCTGTGGCGAGCATGGTGGCGAACCGCGCTCCATCGAGTTCTGCTACCGTATCGGCCTCAACTACGTCTCCTGCTCGCCCTTCCGGGTGCCGATCGCCCGACTCGCCGCAGCACAGGCCGCGCTCGGGAAAGGCGTCAGCGATAAATAAATCGGCCGGCAGTCCATTAGCAGCAGAACAGGGGACGAATCACCGCGTTCGTCCCCTGTTTCCACGTGTCAACGTCGCCGCAGAGCCCGCAGCAACAGACGCGCCTCTTCCATGCGCAGGGCTATCGCCATCCCCAGATAGAGCGTGCTGCCGACGACCAGGCAGGCCAGCAACACCAGCCCCGAACGCCCTGTAACGGAAGGCACGCGTTCGATCAGAAGGGCGTCCAGACCCGTGTAGATCCCGTAGCAGACCGTAGCAACCAGACAGGAGAGAAACGTACTGCGTCCGATGGAGCGCCCCAGCGCGCTGTCATCCAGACCCCCGAGACGGCGGCGCAGCAGCAACAGCATCACCAGCATGTGTAACGTTGCGGCGATGGAAGTCGCCAGCGCGAGCCCGTTCACCCCCATCCATCGCATCAACGGCCAGTTCAACGGCACAAAAATCAGCGTGATTGCCGTGCCGACAAGAACCGGAGTGCGCGTGTCCTGCAACGCATAAAAGCCGCGGGCAATGATGGCATGCGCGGACCACGCGAAAATCCCGATGGCAAACCATCGCAGGACATCCGCAGTCAATCGAGCATCCACCGATGTGAACGCGCCCGACTGCAGCAGCAACTGCACAATCGGAAGCGCAAGGGCCCACATCATCAGCGAGGACGGCAGAGTCAGGAACAGGATCGAGCGGATCCCGAAATTCACACTGGCGCGCAACGCGCCCAGCTCTTTTCGGGCCGCCTGCGTCGCCATCGTGGGAAAAATCGCAATGGCCGCCGCCTGTGCAAAGATCCCCAGAGGCACCTGCATCAACCGGTTGGCATTCATCAACGCCGACTGCGGGCCATCGCCCAGCGCCGAGGCGAACATCTTGCCCACAATGGTGCTGACCTGCGGTAACGCGAGGCCCAGCAGCACAGGCAACATCAACGCACCAACCCGACGCACGCCGGGATGACGCAGGTACCGGCGCAAACTGCCCCGCACGAAGTACCCGCCGGACCGACGCACAAGATACCACTGGAGAGCCAGATTGCCCGCGAAAGCCCCGGCGACCGCGCCGTAGCAGAGACCCATCACACCCAGACGGGGAGCCAGAAGCAATCCACCCAGAATAATGCCCAGATTGTAAATGCAGGGACCAAACGCCTGCCCGGCGAACAGGCCACGCGCCGTCTGGGTGCCCATCATCAGGCCGCCAAGGAAGAAACAGAGTTGAGCCGGTAGAAGCACGCGGGTCAACGCCACGGTCTGCACAACCTTCTCCGGCATGGGAAGAGCCCCGATGCTGACCTGATACGTCAGAGCCAGGAAGGAAAGATCCGGATGAGTCGTGTGCAACGGCGCCAGGTACCCCGGATTGGTCAGGATCACCAGGGGCACGGCCAGCAGCTCGCAGAGCAGCACGAGCGCCCCCACAACAACCAGCATCACCGAGGCTACCGCGCTGAAAATACGCCACGCCTCTCTCTCCTGACCGTGCGCGATGTACTCCGTGAAAACCGGAATGAATGCCGACGAGAGAGCCCCCCCGGCAATCAGGAAAAAGAGCAGATCAGGCACGGTGAACGCCGCGTTGTAAACGTCCGTCTCAATCCCCTGACCGAACCGGTGCGCAATCACCCGGTCCCGGATCAAACCCAGAACGCGACTCAGCAGAATGCCCGCCATCATGAGCACCGTCGCGCCAGCAACACGACGATGTGCTCCGGATTGCAAACCCGTGTTTCCTTCAGATCCAGGGGAGGTATCCGTGGGTGGCGGCATGGTGGACATGATACCTGCATTATACCGGATCAAACCCGGGCTTCCGTGCCATGCAACCGGCGGATCAGATACCGCTCAACACCCGATCCCGCCGGCAGAGAGTGAGCGGGGTCGTAGAGTCAGTACCCGTACCGTGTGACCGGCAACCTGCGTGGTTCCAACGGGGTACACGCACAGGGCGCGCAGGCTCTTCCAGAGCAGGGCCGCCGAGTACTGGTCGAACTCCGGGGGAATGCTGGAGAGCAACGCCTCGGAAGCCACCACGATCAATCGCTTCTTCGCCCGGCTGAAAGCAACGTTGGCGCGCTGTGGAGACAGCACGAAGTCCGCTCTGGCCGTGATCGCAGTGGGATCGCTGACCGTGGCGGAAACGATAATGGTATCCCGTTCGCCACCCTGCAACTTTTCCACCGTGTCGATCACGTCCACCGCGGTGGTGTAAGCCTGCAACCGGGTGACAAGCAGGCTCCGCTGAGCGCGATGGGGCATCACCAGACCCACCGATCCGGCGGGAAGTTCAGGCGCGGCCGCAAGTATCGCCTCGATAATCGCCGCCTCGGTCGAATTGGAGGATCGTGACTCGTGCTCGTCATGCGCCACCAGAAACAGTCCCGTCTCCGCCTGCCAGAGGCTCTGCCAGCGCAATACAGGAGCTGGAGCAGGCGTCGGGCTCACATCCTCCCGACCCTGCAACTCGATCGCATCCATCTGGTACAGACGTGCGATCACTTCACGGACCGCCAGGGGCAGACGGAACGAATACGTGAGCGCGGAGCGCCGGATCCGATCATCGGAAACGCCCGCATGGATCTTGAGGTTCTGAACCGCCTCATACGCCGACACATACGGCTGATACATCACCGTGGGCGGGCGATCCTCATTGGCCCAGTCATGCTGAATGATCGGAGGCAACTGCCGGTGATCCCCCGCAAGCATCAACTCCCCATCCTCCGTCACCAGAGAGGCCAGCGCCAGAAAGTTGGGTTGCACCATCATACTCGCCTCGTCCACTATCAGCAAGGGCACCTGAAAGCCATGGGGATGCTGACCATACGTGGCACGACTGTTGAGGCGTTCAACGATCTTCATCAGGCTGCCCGGCGTACCTCCGATGACCAGCACGACATCCCGACTTCTGGTCTCGAGGAAATGAACACCGGCCTCATTCGGGGCAAAAAGTTCGATCTCCCCATCCAGTGCATACCCTGCTGCATCCGTAGCGGAAGAGACCGCCTTGGCGAGACGAACACGCGGCATGGCCATGCCGAGCGCGCGGGCAGCGTCGTAGAAGTGAGGGAAGAGCCGGGCAATGCGTTCAAGCAACGTGTCCACAGCATTGTGAGTGTTACCGGAGACCAGCACGACGTCCCCGGGATGCCGGCGCGCCAGAACACGCGTGAGCAGGGCCGCAGCAGTTGTCTGCGTCTTACCGGTGCCCGGTGGCCCCTGCAACAGCTGCACGCGGGTCTGCAGGCCATCCAGCACGGCATCGATCTGATCTGCCTGCAGGGGATGCCCGTCATACCGAACGCGCTGGAGCAGGGCGCGGTAGCGCTGGATCTGCGCCTCCGGGAGCGGTGTCTGTGGCGGGATCTCCGGGCACTTCGGATCGAACCAGCGATAGACATAACTCCCGCGGGGGCACTGCAAACGCTTCTCAATATGCCCGCTCACGTAATCGGAAGGGCTCTCGTCGAGAGTAGCAAAATCGAACCCCCGGTCATACGTATCAATCGCCCGGCTGGCGAGCCGAAAACGGTCTGCGTGTCGCAGGGTAACCACTGCGAGTTGCACCGATCCAGTTTGCCAGTCGATGTGTTCGATCGTGCAGGTACTGCCACCGCGCAGCAACTGCTGCACGGTCTGACTCTGCTGCGGGTCCTCAGAACAGGGGCTCAGGCGAACAAACGCCCCTTTGCCCAGATTGCATCGCAGGGCCAGATCCTGTATGCTGATCGGATAGCCTGTCAGGTCGATGCGAGCTGTCAGGTATTGACCGGCAAGACGCACGTCCCGCAGTGGGATCGTAACGCCCTGCGCCACACGGTGCACCGGGGGAACCAGATGGCGGGCGAGCCAGTCACTCACCCGCACATGCTGCTCGATGTACAGAAAATCCAGTGCGGCGCGCGCCGTGTCGTTCACACCCAGACTGAACGACTGGAGATCCTGTATCCGCAATGGAGGCTTGACGATATCCGGGTTTTTGAAGCGCACACTCTCTTCAATCCACCGCAACGCCTGGGTACGCGCCTTCAGGTAAGCCTTCAAGTAACCGTGAGATCTCCAGTAGCGCTCCAGAGCTTTCCGGGTGCGCGGGTCCGGTGCCGTCTCCGGGGCGATCAGGCTCCCCCAGTAAGCATGCCAGTAAGGAGGCGTCAACGAGCTCTGGAAGCACGCCCGGACTTCAAACCAGTGCGCCAGCGCATCCGGTTGCTCCGGAGGGCACCACTGCCCGTTCCGGTCCAGGCGCAGACGCTCCCGGAAGTCGAAAAGATCGTTGCGGAAGACCTGGTCCAGCACCACAATCTCGTCGCCCACACGGCGCGTCCAGTGAAATCGGCGGTTGAACCACCGTAACGAGGTGACCACCGTGAGCCCGCGCCCGGTCCAACCCAGAGCATAACGCTGTGTTACCTCATCCTGCAGACAGGAGTAGATCAGCTGCTCCACGCTCTCCCGGCACCCGAGTAACTCGCGCAGACTGCTCAGCAGATCGTTGTGAACCCGGGAGCACGCTTCCACCAGACGGGCCATTTCCGCCCGGGACCAGACATAAAAATGGATGGGCGCGCTCTCTTCCGGGCAGATCTGCGCAATGGCCTGAATGATCCGCTCGAAGAACTTCTGGATCAGATGCGCTTCGGTGCGATTGTCCTTCTCATAATCACCGGTCCATGGGGCCGTGACGACTCCGGCAATGTCCACGCCCTCCACCGGTCGTTCCTGCGCAGGCCCCTCGGTAGATGGTTCCTTCCATTCCTCTATCAGATCCGGGTCAGGCACGTTCTTCCCATCCTCGATGCGGAACCGTGTCGTCAGGATGCCATCGCTGCGGGTGATGTGTGCCGCCAGCGCGCCAAGCCGATTTTCCGCGTAGTCAAAGCCTACCGTAACGAAAACCCGTACGAGCCGGCGGCCGCGCTGCACATGTTCGGGCAGCTGCCCCTTGCCGGAATGGGGCAACGGCTTCACCTGCAGGGCTTCGGGCGTGCTGGATCCCCCGGGCAGAGTGCTGAGCCGGGCCTGCGCTTTCACCTTGAGTACATCCAGACTTTCCGTGAAGCCGGGATCCGTGCGCACCTGCTGCGCCTGCGGGCCCTCCAGATCCAGATGCGCCAGCGCGTCGATCGTGCCTGCCCCCACACTGCGCAGGATGCGCGCCGCCGTCGCATCAATGCCGAGCAGTTCCACACGGCGCTGCCGGGCTGTCTCTGGCAGGCAGAAGGTGCTGTAAACGCAACCGTCACAGATCTCGTTGAGCTGATAGGGCAACGCATCCAGTGGCGTGTCCAGAATGCGCAGCAACGGGCCATCCGGGGCCAGCAACCGGGTCACATCGGCCTCCTCAATATCGAGATCCAGAGGCTCGAGTTGCAGGATGTCGTTCAGAGTTCCGGTAGTCTCATCGAGCCGGGCAACCACACATTCGATCGCCTCGGGCTCCACACAATGCCCGTGGATCTGTAGAGGGGTAGCGTGCAGAGCCTGTCGGAGCAGCATGCGATAGAGCACCAGCTGGATCCGATGGTACGTACGATCCTTGCGACTGGCCTTGCACTCCACGAGCCGCAGATAAGGCCGCCCATCCCGCCAGAGGACCAGCACGAAGTCCATACGCCCGGCGATGCGAAAAGCGCCCAGAGAACCTTCCAGAAGCACTTCGCGTCCGTAGCCAGATTGGTGCACTTCCAGACTGGCAGCGCGCTGTGCAAAGAGCGCCCACGGGGTCTTCTCTTCCTCGCCGGGGCGCAGGTCGTAGCGGCACAGATCCTGCAGGCCCGCATGGCGCAATGAGATCTCCCATTCGCGCTCTCGGGCCTTGCCTGCGTTCTGAAGTACCGGGTCTACCGCGCTCGCCAGCTTATGAAAGAAGGGCAGGCGCCGCGTGTGCTCACTCTCTATGTCCAGCTTGAACCGGCGTGCAC
This sequence comes from Chthonomonadaceae bacterium, assembly GCA_025054835.1. GTDB lineage: Bacteria > Armatimonadota > Chthonomonadetes > Chthonomonadales > Chthonomonadaceae > JANWZQ01. Next base: position 9,038 of record JANWZQ010000007.1, on the reverse strand, counting down.
AGGAGCCATGCCGGATGTAGTCGCCAATATCGGTAACGCGTACTACCGGTCGCTCATCAGCCATAGCGACCTCCTCCACAGAAGGAGTGAAACCCGGACTGCTCAATGTGCAGACGCGTCATCGAAGCAGTCCGGGGCAAAACTATCCTCTCCGGGGATTGCGGGGCCCTTCCGATGCGGATGGGCGAGCGCTCAGCGTCATTGGAGAGGCAGACAGGTCTTTCGGAATGCGATACATCGGCCGCTGGAAGAGGCGCTCCCAGATCCGGAAGATCCATCCCCCATGCAACAACGGCTCGATGCGCGCCATCTCCTGCTGGTACAGTCTGTCAAAATGGTAGATCGAGGCCAGCCAGTTATGATAGGCGTCTTCCAGCTTGTTTCTGGTCTCGGGATCCGGCTCCCATGCTTTCTGAAGCCGGTCGCGGTACACAGCCAGCTGCTGTTCCAGCTGCTGGATCTGGCTCCGGTACCATTTCATATCGTCGTTCTTCTTGCCACGCAACTCACGCACACGTTGACGCGCCTCACGGGCTTCCTGGTCGGCTCTGGCCAGCTGAACCAGCAGCTCGATGTCGTACGGCTCGGGCGCGGACTCCGTGGCAGCTGCTGTGCCCTGCGGATCCGCGGGATCATGCGCGCCATTGCCCGCACTGCGGGAAGGTTCCGGCGCCTCCACCGTGGCGTAGACCGCTTCGGGAACCGGTGCCTCCCCATGCGATGTGCTGGCCTCCGGGGCCGTCACAACAACGGTGCCGTTCTCCCTGACAGCGGGTTCAGCGCCATCTGCAGGGGGCGTGGCAGTCGTCGCCTGACTCGCGCTCTCAGGTGCATCCTGTGATGACGGCTCCGGCTCTCCGGGCGTTGATACCGCCGCCACTTCCTCCTGCTGCTGTTTCTGCTGCCACTGCACCCAGATCTCCTCCTCGCGCTGTGCCGCTTTTTCTGCTGCCTCTCTGGCCGCCTGGACGCGCTGCTCGTAAAGCCCCCGGGCGATCTCATAGACCCGACGCGCGCGCTCACTCCGCAAATGAATGGCGTAGGCCTCCTTGTGCACGGTGATCCAGGCATCATAGATGTGGAAAAGAACAAACGGCACGCTGGCAATCAGCGCAAGCATCCACCCGGCGAGTTCGGAAAGCCCCTGCACCGCCGCCTTCTTCACTCCCTGAGCGATCTGCTTGTTGAGCAATGTCTGATTGACCGTCTGAACGATCCCTTCTTTTTCCACATGGGCTTCAATCAGGATCAGAATGGCCACAACCAGGAGCAGAAAAACCATGGACCATCGCGCCATGCTGCGCATCCAGCGTTCCATGGCCTCCTGATCGCTGGTGTGCTCCTGAATGGCACGGTTGCAGACGTGCTCCGCCAGTATGGCCGTTGCGCTGTGGACGGTCCGGCCGATCAGCCAGAACAGAGCGATACCGAGCACCAGAATGATGATAAGCTGCCATAAGACCTTTCCCGGGTTGAACATGAGGATCTGCATGTCGACCAGCCGGGTGATCAGACCCAGGCTGACCCCGAAGATGCCACCGCACGCGACGAGCGCCAGTGCGTGCATGAACTTCAGGAACCGTGGATCACCCGGATGCAGGGCCCGATAGGCAGCGCTGTCGGCTGGTATGCCCAGCTCGCTGGCAATGGCCTCGTAGGAGGGCGCCTGATTCTTGGCTTCTTCTATCGGGAAAGGGATCTCTTCTTCCGGGCGTGGCGTGAATTGCGGTACCCGCGGTCGGGAAGAGAGCGCCTGTGGCCACGGTGTAGCCGTGGCCACGCCGACTGCGGACGCACCGGTTGGAGGCGCGGGGACGAGCGCGCCCGATGCCGGCACCGGTGCCGGCATCGGTGCCGGCGGCTCGGGGGATTGAGTCGATGAGGGCGCTTCTGTGTTGTTCGGTGCCGGGCGTACCGGCACGAGGTTCCGGAACCCCTGCACAACAGACTGCAAGAAGCCAGTGGAGCTGCGCTCCTGTGAGACCGGTGCCGCTGACGGACCCGGTGGCAGGGCCGGCGGGGTGTCCGGCTCTTCGGAGGCTTCATCATCGGCATCCAGATGGGCAGGAGGGATCTGCTGGGCCCGCACACAGGCCTCTCTGCAGATGACCCGTTTCCGGGCGCGCTCTTCCAGAGCAGGGGCAATCTTCTGGTCATGCTCCTGCGCCTTCTGCTGCATTTCCGCATAGACCTGCTGGATCTTCTGCTCGAGCTCCTCGATCTGCTGACGCAGTTCTTCACGCACTCCGGGCATCTGTTCTTCTACAGCGCGCTGGAGCTCCATGTAACGTTCTCCGGCCTCGTCAACCCGGCTGATCGCGTCGCGCAGGGAGTGCGCTCTGAGCGGACGCAACTTCTGGATCAGCTCAAGCGCTTCCCGATAGTCTGTTGCCAGCTGGCCGGAGCCCGGCAGCGTTGGTTCCATCCAGACGGTGCGGGGTACCGGATGACCCTGCGCGTCACGTTTGCGCGCGATCGGGGGCATGGTCGGCACATGCCGGGGCATATGCCCGTTGTTGGTGCGGGGCGCATCGGTCCCGGTTGCCGCAGCCCCGGGCGATGGGCTGCGGCCGGCGTTGTCAGGGCGGGGTGCGCTGGAACTATCTCTGACGACCGCTCGATCCATTTCCAGAGGGTCTCTGTCGGAAGGGAAGGCATCGGAGATGTTGCTGCTGTCGGGCACGGTTTGCTCTCCTTTCACCGTCCGTCGGTACGGCGCACGGCCGTGGAGCCCGCGCGCGAGAGCTCCACGATACCAGTCACGATCAGGAGGGTTCGGTTCAAAGGTTCAGCGATCGGGTGCTTCAGGCGTTCGGAACACGATACCGGATTTTGCCTGGCGAGCATCCGGCGCAGCAGTCCGGCAGTCGCAATCGCTTTTTCTCGCGCGGCAGAAGAACGGAAGTCACGCCGTTGCGCACCGCCCAGATATTGATCGATCGCAGTTCCATGGCAGGTCCCACTTCCAGGATGAGAGCGTCCGCCTGTTTCTGGTCCAGCCTCCTGCGGGCGCAGGGCCTATCGGTGATCTGCTCGAAAACCTGTGCGGTCTCGATCCAGTTGCACAGGTCCATGGAGTGCCACAGGATCCGGACACGCAACAGTGTGTTATCAGGCAACAGTGCTGTATGTTCTTCGCAGAGGCAATAGAAGGTGTCTCTGCTGACAAAGAAACGGTTTCCAGATCCATTACCCGGTCGGTACTCCTCCTCGCCCGGTGAGGGCTCCGTTTCGGGCAGCAACAGGCCGGGGTAGAGCTTTTCTGGAGAGAGCGCTCCGGGGCCGGATGTGACCGGAGTGATCGCAGGTGTCGCGAGCAAATTCTCATCAAAATTGCTGTTTACAAAAGTGTTGTAGCGAGCCATGCCTTTTTCCTTTCCACTCCACTGTACCGATGTGTTTTGCGTTCTTCAATGAGCGTCTGGCGATCTCTCATGATGGGAGTACCGATTCTACTGGAGTCCGGTGTTGTATTCCGGAAAGCCCGGGCAATCAGTTCGTGATTTTTTGCAGGAACTGTTGCAGCACGTCTCCAGCTTCTTCCGGTCCCAGGAGATCCATGCGGTCTTCTGGCATTTCCCCGAAGGCCTTTTTCCAGAGGGAGCGAGCCTCTGGCCGCACCCCGGCGATACAGACATGCATGTTCGGGCGCGTGGCGATGTCCCGGGCTGCTTTCAGGATGCGCGGGGTGTCGTTGGCATCTTCGCTGTCGCCGTCAGTGAGTATCACAATGTAGACCTGCTGTGCCGAACTGCGCTTCAGATGGTCGTTCAACGCTTCCAGCAGCAGGGCCGGGCGCGTGATACGCCGCGAGTTGTCCTGTACCGGGGTGAGGTGCTTGCTTTTTACGCCGTCCAGCGCATCCAGATCGTGCGGGACGCGGTCTCCCCAGATCTGGATAGCCTTGTTGTCGAAGGCCCAGACGGACAGAGGGATGTCGCTGCTCAGTGCGATCTTGGCGATCAGATCCAGCTGGTTGAGTTGCTGCTCACGAACCGCGTCCGTGGAGCCAGAGCGGTCTACTGCCGCGATCAGCAGTCGGGATGACCCCTCACGAGGGGAGCGGGGGGCTTCCTCGTGGGAGGTGCGGGCACGAGAACATCCGATGATGCCAGCCATGCCAGAGGTTATCCCGATCAGTACCAGACACCAGCGGTGTAGAGCATTCATGCACGTTCTCCTTCTCTCCGTTGTCAATCCCGGTTTTCTGTGCTCATCGCGCTCGCTGATCGTTTTCTTCCTGTTCTTCAGCTTCTTCTGTCTGTTCCATGCCTTCTTCTTCGAGATGTTGTGCGTCCTGCATGTCGGGCCGGGAACCGGTGCGTTGCATGGCCAGCAACTGGTCGCGCAACTGCATGGCATACTCCTCCAGAAAGAACATCGCTCACTGCACCTGCCTGACCGTCCACGGGGTATCCGGCACGAATACCTCCACGTTGACACTGATCGCCCCGTCCCGCGGATCACACCCGAACTGCAAATCGCTTGTTCTGATCATTGAGCTCCAGCAGCTTCCGGGCAAAGGCGTGCGGGTCCCGGGCATCATACAGATTGAGCAGGGCGGGGATGCGGAAGCGGGCCAGATGTCCGTCCGAGGCGACCAGGATCTCGACGATCAGGTGCTGCCCCCTGTAGAAGAGGGGGGGCGGGGAGGAGTTCTTTCCGTCGTAGTAGATGGGGTGCTGGCGTCTGGCGCATGCTGCTTCGATCACTTTCAGGTCTGCGGGCGTCACTCAGGGCTCCTTTCAACGGTTCAGGCGCACATGTAGAATGCGGGCGTTCGAAAGTCGATCGCCTCTGTTTCGGATGGTACGGCAGAACGCGGCGCTTCGTACCAGTTTGCCGGCAGCGGCATATCGTGTCGGGCCGCCAGGGCGTCCAGAGTGCTGGCAGAAATCCAGATGACTCCAAACGGAGTCTCCTGGTCTTCCGGTGGTACCGGGATGATGCCGGGCAGTTGCAGGTCTCCGTTGCCAATGTACACCAGGCGCTGGAGCACCCGTCTTCCGGATCGTGTTGTTTGCAACAGGCGCGCAGCGCGCTCCAGCTGTTGTCGGCCTTTTCCTGAACGCATGGCTGCCTCTGAAGTGTACTTCACTTCAGCGACCAGTACAGTGTCGTAGTCGACACGGTGCACTGCGTCCAGTTCCGCATAGTGTCGGCTCCATGTCTCGGAGGTACGCTCGCGCCAGGTGAGGATGGTGTTCTGATCCAGCTTCATGTATTGTGCTAGCCAGAAGCGTGCCACACGCTCAACCTGCTTCCCGATGCGCTGCGGGGATGCGACGTTCTCTGCGGGTACGGATGGCCGGGTTTCTGATCGGTTCACCGTTATCTCACCGTCCGTCTGTACGCCATTCTGTGCGTGATCCGAATGCTCTACTGTGGCGACGGTTGCAGAAGCGGAAACCGGCTGATGTGAGTTTCCGGCAGGCGACACATGCTGCACATGACGTTGTTGCCTTTCGGAGCGGAGACGCCGCAGGAATGCCTGATATCCCGGGTCCCGGGGGGCAATGAGGCGCACATCGTCAATGTAAGCCTGTTTCATTCCTGACCTTCCTTCCTGTTGCTCCTCGATCCGGCGCTGTTGCATGACGTAGCCTTCGTGGGCCCGGAGGCAGGCGCCCCTTTCGGGCCATCTGTGAAGCCATCCAGTCTCCATGACACGTTCTGGAAGCTTCTGGTGGGGCTTCCACCGGGAGAGCCATTCTGTCCCGATTTTCCTGCTGTTCCTCACCCTGCTGCTGGCAGCAGAGCCTGTCGATCAAGCATGACAGGGCTACTGCAACGCATCACAGAACTGCGGAAAGTCGGGTTGTCACCCGGATGATGATGCGCTATGATTCATTGTGTTCATTTTATTCACTGATTCAAGTGTAAAATCTGGCAAGGACAGACAACGCTATCTGCAGGCATGGCCTGTATACCTGCCTGCTTCTGTTCTCACTGATGGTGGGTTTAACCGACCGGGTGGAAGACGTTCTGACGACCTCTGCGCGGCGCTGCTTCTGCCTCTACCGCAACGAGCAGCCCCATATCGCGCATGCGCGCAAGTCGGTTGCTACTTGCGGCGATGCCGAGCTCTTTTTCTTTCCGATCGATCAACTCTCTGGCGGTGATTTTGCCGAGTCGCACCGCGCAGGCGTAGGTTTCTCGCAATTCCGGGCTGAGTTCTCCAAGAACCTCCTTGCTACCATCGGGATGTTCCAGTACGCAGACTGTCTGGCGCGCTTTGAGTGCAGCTATGATGTCCTCCTGTGGTCCTTCTCCGACATTCTGGAGAATGATGTAGCGGCCCTGCAGGTCACCTCCTACGGTGCGGCGCACTACTTTGACGACCGCTTCGTCTGCGAACGAGAAATTGATGGCCTTCACCTGGCTGAAATCGAGTGGCAGGACGGAGTAGCAGGGGAGCTGCTCCAGGCAGTGTACGATCCGGGCCTGTACTTCGCGTCCGACCTCTCGCCCCACGAGAACGCCATTGTGTCCCTGGATCACGTAGGGGGTTGTTCGTTTCAGCATGGTGAGTGCCTTTTGTGTATTCACTGATCGAAGTGTACATCATGTTTCCTGCGCGTGTCAAGAGGGTGGACGGATTTTTTTCGTGATTTTTTTCCGAATTTCGGGTATGAGACGGGTTCAGGATCTCTGGGAGACCGATATGCAGAGCTGTGTTCCCGGGAACGCGTGCGAGTCGGCAGCCTGTATGTCCCCGACAAGGGAGACCCGGGTTTTTCCGGAACGGATTTGCAGGCGGCCGTTGTAGGTCTGTACGATGGAACGGATGCGAGGCAGGCCATACCCCCGATCCTCGCGGCTTTTACCAGAGATACCTTCCTGCATCGCGTAGTGGATGGCCTGTTCATCGGACCATGAGCGGGCCTCTGGATAGGCGAGAGTGAGGCTGGATCGGATGCCCTGTCCTGCATCTGCGACACCGATGACGACGAACGGGGTGCCCAGGCAGGACGTGTGGCGTTGCGCGGCGACAACTCCCCGGCTGTTGCTGTGCTCGCAGATGTTCAGGCAGGCCTCGGAAATCGCGCTGGACACATTGTGCAGGTCGCGTGGGCGATAACCGAGATGGCTTTCGAAGATACACCCCAGGCGATCGATGATCGTCGTCACGACCTGATGGACGTCCTGAGAGGCCTCGATGGTTGTGAGGGGGAGCAGCGCCTCTTCCGGATCGGTGAGCCTGCCGGTGCCGGGGTGGTAGTCGAGGACGGGGATATCGTGGGTTGCACAGTGATGGAAGAGCTTCATTGTTTCCAGCCACTGGCAGACAGAAGGCGCCTGTGGAACAGAAAGGCGCACGGATATCCCTCGTTCCCGGAGTGTAGAGAGAATGGTCCAGGTCCACGCCAACCCGGACGCGCTGATAAACTGGATGTGTGAGAGGTCGAATTGGACGTCTTCCACCGGAGAACCGGCCTGAATCCACGAGTGGACGACATCGAACAGGCGGTCTGTGTTCTTGGCATCGAGCTTGGGACCGGTATACTCGGCGACATCGATCCGGCGACGGGAGGGTGTGCGCATCTTCACTGTCTCCAGAGGCGTGCAGGGTCCAGGAATGCACCTTGAAAAACGGCACAATGGCATGCTTCTTGCAAAAGGTGATCGATATACGTTGTCGGGCATTCTGCAGTTTCAGAGAGTTTCTGTTCTGTCGCCACCACGGGGTTATTGCTGCGACTGCGTACGGCGCACTGGATCGGAAGCAGCGACATGATGCCGGGGGCAGGGCTTTTCGCTGGTCTGCAGGCGTGCCACACAGAGAATGCCAGGAGGAGATCTTATTCCATGCGTACTGGTTGGTGCTCAAAGTTGTCGGCTCTTCTGGGGGGAGTCGGGCTAGTTGCGTTGCTGGCTAGACCTGTACAGGCCCAGTCCGTGACGCTGTATGCGACGGATTTTGAGTCCCCCGCCTTTGTGCCGGGGCTGTTGCACGGGCAGGGAGGATTCGCTGCGTATCTTGGACGCAACAGCAACGTGGTCCGGGTGGCTAGTACCTTCCCGTCGTACGGGGTACAGCACCTGATTCTGGACAGCGCGTTGCTCGGACAGTACGGAACCAATCCGAACCGCCGCGCAGTGTACATCTATCCTACATTGAATTATCTGCCGCTGGCGAACAACCGTCCGGTGATTGTGGCGCAGGTCGATGTGGCGCTTGTCAAACGAAACAACACCTATCTCCCGGTGGGGTATCAGGTGTATACCATAGCAGGAGATGGCATTGCGGGCTTCCAGGTGGATACCGATGGCGACGTGGTGGTGTACAACTTTGGTTCCCTGCCTTCGGATGAGATCCTGGTTCCGGGGGTGGCGTTCGGTAAGTACCACACGTTCACAACCCGGATCAATTACGCGATTGATCAGATCGATTTCTTTCTGAACGGGGACTACGTCGGGCGCCTTCCGATGGATCCACTGGCGGAGAGCACTCTGGGGGATGTGGATATTTTCGCGTCGACAGTGATCCCGGCGGGAGGTGTGCAGCCAGACAGTGTGGGATACTTCGACAACTATATTGTGAAGGCCGTAACGCAGGACCGGGTGCTGGTAACCGGGCGTGTGACGCTTGAGGGGTGCGAGAACGCTGCAGGCACGCTGGCGCGTTTTGAATTCCGCCCTACCACAGGAAGCCCTGTTACTCGAAATGTGAAGTTGACGGCGCAGGGGACTTTCACGCTAGAGGATATTCCTCCGGGCACCTACAGTGTTGCCGTGAAGACGCCGAAGCATCTGCAGAAGGTGCTGACCGGCGTGACGGTGTCCGGGGCTTTTCGTGCTGGCCTGCGTGTGGCGCTTCTGGCCGGTGACGCCAACGATGACAACAGCGTGGACGTTTTTGATCTGGCTGTTCTGATCGACTCGTTCGACTCCGCCGCGGGCGACCCCAACTGGAACGACGGGGCCGCCGACTTCAACTGTGACGGTGCCGTGGACGTGCTCGATCTGGCGCTTCTGATCCAGAATTTTGACCTGAGCGGAGACGCCTGACAGGTTTCTGCGCGCTTCACTGTGGG
>JANWZQ010000004.1 GCA_025054835.1 Chthonomonadaceae bacterium | reverse complement strand
CACGCCGGCAGAAAGATACCACGGCCCCTCTGGACGGGAGTGGCTACTATCAGCCGTTCACGATTGAAGGGGGCCGCGTGGCCGGTCGTAGGAGCCGGCTCGAGGTACGCTTCGGGGATCGTACGGTGAACTACCGTCCGGGCACAGAGTTTGAACCTTCCGGGATCTCTGCCGGAGGGGCCGCCGAGGGCGAGATCGTTTTTGTGGGCTACGGGATCTCCGCGCCCGGTGTCAATCACGACGACTACGCGCACAGCATCGATGTGAAGGGCAAGATCGTTCTGCTTTTCGAGGGCGCGCCGGGCCGCCCGACGGAGGGCCCTCTGGCCAATCAGGGAAGTATCTTCCGCAAGGCGTTCACAGCACGCAATCGTGGGGCCATCGCAGTGCTGTCCATCCGCGAACGCGCCTCGGATACCCCGTCCAGCGGGTTCGATCAGCGCACGGACGCCGGCATTCCGGTGCTGCGCGTGCGCTATCCCATGGCAGAACGCTGGCTGAACGCGCAGGGGTTGAAGATCGAGGAGGTACAGCGCCGCGCGGATGCCGGCGAATTCGTCTCGCAGCCGTTGAACGCCAGCGCACGGATCTACGCGGATGTGCAGAAGGTGAGCCGGACGACGGCCAATATTGTCGGTATGATTGAAGGCAGTGACCCGACGCTCAGGGATGAGTACGTGATCATCGGGGCGCACATGGACCATCTCGGGTTCGGTGGCGCGGGTTCCATGGACCGTTCTGGGAAGCCCGCCATCCATTACGGTGCGGACGATAACGCGTCCGGCACAACCGGGGTTCTGCAACTGGCTGCGTGGTTCGGGCCGAAATCGGGGAACGGGTCTCCGGTGCGTCTGAAACGCTCGCTGGTTCTGATCTGTTTCAGCGGCGAGGAGATGGGTCTGCTGGGTTCTGTGCACTACACGCGCAAGCCCGTGGTTCCGCTGGAGAAGACGGTCGCGATGCTCAACATGGACATGATCGGGCGTCTGCGCGACAACGTGCTCACGATCGGCGGTGTCACGACGGCAAAGGAGTGGCCTGCCCTGCTCACCGAGGCCAATCAGGGCGTGCGCCTGACGTTGCGGGATGATGCCGCACGACCGAGTGACCTGTTTGGCGCCAGCGATCACTTCCCCTTTTACCAGCGCGAAATCCCGGTGCTCTTTTTCTTCACCGGTCTGCACGCCGACTACCATCGCCCGACCGACACGGCCGACCGGATCAACACTGCCGGCATGAGCCGTATCCTGCAGCTGGTGGCCGAGGTCACCCGACTGGTGGCCGACATGCCGGCCCGCCCGACGTTCCAGCGTATGCAGACCGGCAACACATCCCGTCCCTCCATGCGTTTCCGGGTGTCTATGGGCATCATGCCGGAGTACAGCGCCGGTGAGGAGGGCGTGTTGCTGGGTGGAGTGCGCCCGGGTGGTCCGGCAGAACGCGCCGGTCTGAAAGCCGGGGATCTGATCGTTAAGCTGGATGATCGTACCGTCCGCAACATCGAGGAGTACATGCTGGCTTTATCGGAGAAGAACGCGGGCGATCGAGTGCAGGTTACTGTGCGGCGGGGTGACCAGACGCTTACCCTGACTGTCACGCTGGAAGCGCCTGCCCGCCAGTAGGGGACGTGGCCGGCTTTCGCAGCAATCCGTTTCTATCCGGAGGAGCAGCACGTGGCGCGTCGTAGTCAGCGATGGTTCCGGGCGTTCCTCCTCGTGGTTGGCGGCACGACTGCGCTCTGCATGATCCTGGTGCCGTGGATCGGGCGGAGGATGCTGCAGCGTGACTATGCCGAGTCGGTGTTGCATGAGGGGATCGGCACGGTGGTCATGCTGGTGGATCAGCGCGTCGATATCGCTCGTGGTGAGGTCTACCAGCCCAAGGTGATTGTGCGCTTTCGCGGTGCCGCATACCCTGTGCGCTCGGTTGCGGTGACGGATTACCCGCGTCTCCGGATAGGCCAGTCTGTTCGGATCCTGTATCGGGTGGGCCGCATGGGGCGTCTCTATGTGGAGACGGTAGAGCCCGTGGCCCCGGAAACGCATGCAACACTCCGGAGGAAGTGAACGGAACATGCCGATTTACGAGTACACCTGTGGCGCGTGTCAGAGGCGCTTTCAGAAGCTCGTTGGCGTTGTGGCCAGCTCCACCCCTCTGCAGTGTCCCCACTGCGCTTCGACCGAGGTACACCGCCGCATCTCGCGTTTTGCCCGTGTACGCAGCGAGGATGACGCGCTCGATGCGCTGGCCGAGGATCTGGAGGCTGCCGGCGATACAGACGATCCGAGGGCGATGCGCCGCCTGATGCGCGAGATCGGCAAAGAGATGGGTGAGGACCTGGACGACGAGTTCGAGCAGATGCTGGAGGAAGAGGCCGGTTCCGAAGAGGAGTCTGCCACAACCGATGACGACACTCTCTGAACCCGGGCAGGTTGCGGGCAGGGTATGAACCGGTGCCGATCTCGCGCGCATCCCTGTTGCGCGGTCATCCATCTCTCGCAGGCGGGCCCCACACCCTGCTAAACATAACAGTTTTTTTCTTCATCCCTGTTCTGCAGGTAAAGGGCCAGACATGCCTCCTCAGTTGGCATGGTTCTTGCAGGATACGTGGCAAAGTCATCTCCCTGATATGCCCTTTTGCCTCCGGCCCCTGCAGACCCGATGGTGCAGGCGACCTCGCAGGAGATGACGCATGCCGTTGCTCGGGTGAAGCAACGCGCATGGGATTTCCCATTGACTCCGGATCCTTCAACGTCGAAGCACAGCGCGCCCCCGGCAGCAACACGGGCCGCTGCACAGGAACTGCTCCATGCTGCCAGACGGGGGCCTACGGTACGTAGCACGCACATCGCGAAATCCTGTATCCTGCACATCTCATGAAGGAAGGAACACTGCCTTGAAAACCCTGTATCGCTTCCCGTTGCTGCACACGACCGCTGTCGTGTCGGGGTTGCTCGGGTTGACCGCTGCGCAGACCGTTCTGGCGCAAACGGTCTTCACCTTCTCTCGCACCCAGCCCTTCGAGACCCGCAATGTTCTTACTTACACCGGCACCACGGTGGGCGGCCCACGGTGGCAGCGTCCTCTGGCCGGCAATCCGCCAACCGGCGTGAGCAGCCTGGGCAACAATGTGCCCTACCATGTGCAGAGCTTCGTGGCCGCAGAGACCGGCGCCTACGATTTTCTCAGCCTGGGTACCAACCCGGTGAACTGGGATAACTTTCTGGTACTCTATCGCACCTCGTTCAACCCGGCAGCGCCCCTGAGCAACGTGATCATTGCCAACGATGACTTTCCGAGTGTCGGGCGTTCCGGGTTCAACGGGGTGAACCTGATCGCCGGGACCACCTACCACATTGTGACCACGGGATTCTCCAACACCAGCGCCGGCGAGTTCACCAACACGGTTAACATCACGCGCAACGAGCGCACCATTCCGGATAATACTCCTGCCGGGCGCACCAGCACCATCACGGTGGGACAGAGTGGCTACATCACCGCGTTCAACAGCATTACGATCGAGGGCCTGACGCACACATGGATCGGCGACCTGACGGCCACTCTGTCGCACGGGGGCATCACGGTCGAGCTTTTTGATCGAGTGGGCCGTACTTCTTCCGCCGGTTTTGGCAGCAGTGGTGACTTGAACGGCAATTACACCTTTGTTGAGGGGGGCCCGCCCCTGCCCACTACCGGCAATGTGCCTGCAGGCACGTATGGCCGTTATCCCAACAATACGCCCGGGCAGACCCTGACCTTCAACTTCACGTTTGATGACTTCGTCGGGATGGACATGGCCGGTGACTGGACCCTGCATCTGATCGACCACGCTGCCGGTGATGTGGGCAGCTTTACCGGGTGGCGGTTCTCGGTGACGGCGGTTCCCGAGCCGGGCACCTATGCTCTGCTGGCTGCGATGGTTCTGCCGGGCGTCCTGCTGGCGCGCCGCCGCATAAAGTAAGCTCTGCGGAGCTTCATTACGCCTGCAGGCCTCCTTCCCGGTGGGAAGGAGGCCTGCGTGGCGTCTGTGCCCGGGAGATCAGGCAGGGATCCTCAGTTCGTTCAGCTTGCGCTTGACGCGCTGGAGCGCGTTGTCGATCGCTTTTGTGGGGCAGTTCAGTGCAGCCGACATCTCGCGGTAGGACATTCCCTGCAGGTAGCAGTCCAGTACACGGGCCTCGAGGCGGGATAACGTGGGTCGCACCGCTGCCAGACGGCCCTCGGTGTCGCCTGCGCGGAAGATCAGGTCTTCCGGATTGGCTGCTTGCAGGTCGGGCAACGCCTCCAGCAGGGTTGTTTCGGTCTCCAGTGTGGCTGCCTGATTGAGCGATATATAAGCGTTGAGGGGCAGATGTTTCTGGCGCGAGGCTGTTTTGATCGCGGTGATGATCTGACGGGTCACGCACAGGTCGGCAAATGCGCGGAATTGCGCCAGGCGATCGTCCCGGAAGTCACGGATTGCTTTGAACAATCCGATCATTCCCTCCTGCACCACGTCCTCGTGATCTGCGCCACGCAGGTAGTAGGCCCGCGCTTTGCTTTCGACCAGTGGACGATAGCGGGCCAGCAGGTACTCGGTAGCGCGGCGGCACCCCGTACGTGACCACCGGACAAGATCTTCGTCATCAGCGCCATCGTACGCGGACACGCTACGGTAAGAAGGAACCATTGACCAGCCTCCTCCTGCCTCTTGCAGAACCGGATGCAGACGAAAGCTTCGCCCTGCGGTGCCTCTTTTCCGGGTTTATCAGCAGCGTATCCCGCTAACAGCCTGTTCGACGCGGGTTCGCTGTTGCGCCGGGAGCCCCGCACTGTTTTCATGGGGAGTCGATATCTCTATCGCGTCGAATCTGCTCTCATTATATGGCACTTTTGCGGAATGTGCAAGGAAAAGTACAGGCAATCCGCGTGCTCTATCGCCAGGAGAGCGATGCGACCTGCACATAGTCCCCTTTCCGGCCTGCCGGCACCGGGTCGAGCCGCAGTCCAGAGATTGTGCCGGTGTAGGCGGGCGAAGAGGCAAGCTCTATGGTGTAGGTGTGAAATCGGCCGTCCGGGCGGATCTGGAAGGAGAGGCTCCGTTCCGGGGCGAATCCCTGCCCGGGAACGCTCCAGAAGATCTCGGCGCGGTCCTGAGAGGTGTGAAACGCCGCTCTCAGGTAGAGCACGGGCACATCTTTTGCCTGCCACCATTGCTCCGGGCCGATCATCTGCGGATCTTCCTGCTCCAGTTTGACCTGCAGGCCATTGCGTGGTGGGAAGCCGGTGTCCTCCGCGTTCACGTAGTACCAGTGCTGGCGATCGGTGCGGAAGCGGTAGTCCGGCCGGGTGTCTCTGGGGCGACGGGAGACGGCATAACGGCGGATTTCATTCACGGTGCCGAGGATCAACACGTACTCGTACGTGTACACAATGTTGTGGTCGAGGATTTCGTTGCGGAGGGGCGCGATGTAGCCTGTCGAGTTGTCCAGAGGCCCCCCGGTGTTGGGCGGTCCGTGAAACCCTCCGACGAAATCGTACGCACCGGCGTGAAACACCCCGAGCCCCCAGTCGTCATCGTTGACCAGAGCGGCCCAGTGCTCCGTGGCTTTCCATGCGGTCCAGGGGGGTCCTGCGTTCTGGATCTGGCGGACGGGGGCCCCGGTGAACGGCGCGGTCCCATCGTAGGTGAAAAGGCGGTAGAGTTTGCCGATGGTGTAGACAGCGGGCAGTTCTTGATGACGTGCCGGGTACTGCGTCCGATCGTTGCGTTGATTGTTCAGGCGACAGCGCACGCGTGCCGTGTTGCGAAACAGCGAGATCCATGTTTCAAACGTGCAGTCTCCGGGTACGTTGTTGAGCGCCCATTGCATCGGCACGCTTTTCACGTAGAGCGTACGCCCATCGTTGCGATGTTCCAGTACGCGCGCGGGGTTCCCGTAGACATCGCCGGTGCCGATTGGATTCCACGGCCAGTCCTTCCACGCCGGATGCGGCTGGCCAAACGGCGCCGGTCCGGAGTAATAGGACTGCTGGATCTGCCGGCCGTAGTCGTGCGAGTTGACCACATTGCCGTGTTTCGGGGAGGAGAGGTGGGTGATCACCCCTCCGAGATTGAGATCGATGCCGATTCGAATGAGGCCGTTGTCAAGAAAGCTCATCTTCTCCGGAGGCCTTTTCTGCGCGCGTGCGGAGAGCACACTGCCCGGGAGGCACATCGCGCCAAGCAACGTTCGACGGTTGACGGAAGGCATCAGTTGTTCTCCTTGTGCTGCTGCGTGCTGCCGGCAGGCACCCATCCGCGGTTGGGCGGTGGCAGGTTCGCAGCGTCGTAGCGGGTGCGGCGCGTCACAAATTGCTCGTAGGTGTGCACCAGCTCCGGGTGGGCCCGACTGCGCACCACAAAATCGCCTTCGGGTGGGTAGCAGGCGATACTGTCAGAGGCCCCGGCAGGGTATTCCTCGGGCATCTGGAAGGCGTTGGTGGGCGCCTCCAGCGCCTGATAGCGCAGATCCACGCTCCAGCGAATGGTGTCGGTGCGATTGGGCGTGGAGCAGTGCGGGGTGAGATTGGTCATCAGCAGCACGCCCCCGCAGGGCACAGGCACGGTGATCGCCTGTTCTGATGGGAGTGGGAGGTCTTCCTCTTGGATGATCAGATACCCTCCGGGCCCCCCGGTCCGGTGCGGGAGAATGCCGTTGCGGTGCACTCCGGGCAGGACCTGCAGGCAACCATTTTCTGGAGTCGCGTCGACCAGTGGTATCCAGCAGGTGATGATCAGGCTCGTGTCGCAGTGAGCCGAGAAGTAGCCGGAGTCCTGATGCCACGGGATCACGCCGCGCGCGTATCCCGGCACTTTCGGGCGGATGCGATAGACGCTGGAGCCAACGATCTCGGGTCCCAGCAGGGTCTCCAGCGCGTCCAGCAGCCGGGGATGGGTGATCAGTCGAAACATCTCCCGGCCGGTGTGGCCCCCTCCAGCCTTACCCTCTATGGCCCGGATGTACTCCGGGGTCAGTTCGGGGTGATCGGCCATCAAACGCGTCAGGCGCGTGGCGAACCCCTCCTGCGGATGCGTTTGCTGGATGCGTCCTTCGGCTTTCAGGCGTTGCGCTGTTCTTTCGATAATGGCCTCGATCTCCTGACGCAACGGCTCCAGCTCGGCCGGCGTGAATAGATCCGGCACCACAACGTACCCGTCTTCGAAGAACTGCCGGATCTGTTCCTCTCGCAATGGTGGTTGCATCGCTCTGGTTCCCTGTCTCGCTCCGGATCATTCCCTGCCAATCTGCCCGGCAGGGCGCACTGCAACGCGCTTCTTATCTGGCCATTGCGCCTGGATCGCGCTGGCCGGTCCAACCAGCACGATCGAGAACGCTTCCGGTGCGAAGTAGCGCTGTGCGACCCGGTTGACGTCGGCCAGCGTAACCGCCCGGATCCGTTGCAGGTACGTGCGGAGATAGTCCTGTGGCAATTCAAAGAAGGTCATGCTGGCGAGTTCTCTGGCCAGCGTCTGCGGGGACTGTAGCCGGATGGCGAACTGCCCCGACAGGTAGTTTTTTGCTCTGTTCAACTCTGCCGGAGAGAATCCCTTGCTGGCGGTTCTGCGTAACACCTCTCGCACCACCCGGAGGATCTCTCCTGTGGTTGGCACCCGGGTGAATGTGGCGATGATCAGACTGCCTCCGCACTGATAGCGCTCGAAAAACGCATCGATGCCGTAGGTCAGAGAACGCCGGACACGCACTTCCCCGGTCAACCGGGAGGTGAACCCGCCCCCCAGCAGGGTGGCGGCCACCAGAGAGGGAAAGAAGTCGGGGTGTTTGCGTGGAAGCGCGAGGCGCGCCAGACGCACCTGCGTCTGGGTGGCATCCGGCCTGTCCACGATCAGCACGGATGGTGGCCCGGCAACAGGGGCCCCGGCATCCATGCGGGGAGATGCGGACTTCTCCCAGCTCCCGAACCGTGCCCGGACCCTTTCCAGCATGGCTTCCGGTTCGAAATCGCCCACCGCGACAAGCGTCATGCGGTCTGGCGCGCACACACGCGCATAGTAGTCCAGGACGTCTTCCCGGGTCAGCCTGCTCAGGCTTTTTACGGAAGCGCTCCTCCCGTAGGGATGGTTCCCGTAGAGGAGGCCGGGCAGTACGTAGTCCGCCAGTGCGTCCGTCGATTCTGAAAGGGCCTGCAGTCCTGCCATGCTCAGATCGCGCGCGCGCACGACTTCTTCCTGCGGGAACGTGGGATTGCGCACGATGTCGGCCATCAGGTCCAGGCCCGCGTCGGCGTCTTTCGCCAGCACGCGCAGAACCACCGTCAGTCGGTCGGCATCGGCTCCGGTGTCGAGCGCACCGCCCAGGAATTCGATCTCCTCCGCGATCTGCAGGGCGTTGCGCTGTCCCGTCCCTTTGCGCAGGACTTCCGCGGTGACCTGCTCCACTCCCTCTTTTCCCGGGGGTACTGCCTGTTTTCCTCCGGGGAACTGGGCGATCACGGTCAGCAAGGGCGCCCGCCGGTAGGGCATGAGCACGACCTGTATGCCGTTGGGCAGACGCTCGCGCCGTACCGCTGGCAGGCGGATGGTCTGTCCTGCTCCGGGCACTGCCAGTACGATCATACCGCAGCAGATCAGTCGACAGAGCTGCCGCACACGCATGGTGTTCTACTTTCCTTTCCTGAGGTCGGTCGTCTGTACAGCTGCCTGCTCCGGGATCAGCGTCACCACTGTACGTTGTCGCTCGGTGAACACCCTGCGGGCGACATGCCG
The DNA here is from genome assembly GCA_025054835.1 of Chthonomonadaceae bacterium. Lineage (GTDB taxonomy): Bacteria > Armatimonadota > Chthonomonadetes > Chthonomonadales > Chthonomonadaceae > JANWZQ01. The sequence continues at coordinate 12,324 of JANWZQ010000004.1, read as the reverse complement.
GATCTGCGCGGGCGTCACCCGCTCGCACCGGGACAGGAACGTGTACATCTGACGCCAGTTGCCCCAGTTCGCCTCGTAGTGTGCCAGCAGGGCCGCCAGCCCACTGTTGGTGACGCGTCTCTGCTCGAAGTGGACCCGCACCGCGTTCTGTGCCTTGCGCAACTCGCGCGGCGAGACTCCGTTGCGGATGAGATCTTCGAGGACCGCGTAGATCGCCTGTTCCAGCTGTGCGGCTGTTCTACCCGGACGGGCCTGCGCATAAAAGGTGAACAGGCCGGGGTCCTTGCGGGCCTCGTTGCTGGCCCAGACTTCGGTCGCGATCTGATCCTGATAGACCAGCTGACGGTAGAGGCGCCCGCTCTCTCCGCCGGAAAGGATCCCCTGAAGCAGTTCCAGCGCAGGGGCATCTGGATCGCGATAGGTTCCTACCCGGTATCCGATCATGACGGCAGGCAACTCCGCGGGGCGGTGCAGGTTGGCCCGGCGTTCTCCCTGCTGCGGGGGTTCGGAGTTCACCACCGGGGGCGGCAGAGGTTGCCGGGGTATGGAGCCGAAGTAGCGGCGTACTTTCTGAAGCAGGTCCGTTGTATGGAAGGCTCCTACCAGCACGAGCACCGCGTTGTTCGGCGCGTAGTAGGTGCGGTAGTAGGCTCTGGCGTCTTCCAGACGGATGGCATCGAGATCCTTCATGAATCCAATGGTGTCCCAGCGGTAGGGATGCGCCACGAAGGCTGTGTTCCAGAGTAACTCGCTCATTGATCCGACCAGCGAGTTGTCTGTGTTGACGCGCCGTTCCTCTTTAACGATTGCCCGCTCCTGCTCCAGATTGCGTCGGTCCAGTCGAAGCGCACGCATGCGATCGGCCTCCAGTTGCAGCACGACATCCAGAGCCGCGGGCAGGAACTCTTCGTGGTACTCCGTCGTGTCCGGGGTTGTGAAAGCGTTGGAGGTACCGCCGCTAGCCTCGATCAGGGCGTCGAAGGCTCCCGGGGGGAAACGCGCGGATCCGTTGAACATCATGTGCTCGAACAGGTGCGACAGGCCCGTGATGCCGGGGCGCTCGTTACGCGAGCCGGCACGGTAGAGCAGATGCAACGCGACCGTGGGAACCGTGTGATCCTCCAGGGCCAGTACTCGCAGTCCGTTGCTCAGCGTCACCGCTGTGACCTTTCGTTCTGGCGCAGCACGTCCTGTCGGCGGTGTGCTTATTATCCCCCCGAGACACATCAGCAACAGGAAACAGTATCCCTTTTGCATTGTTCGCGTCTCTCCTGAGCTTTGTTCCCCGCATCACTCTGTTGCCAGATCATCCGTATCGCGCAACGCACCCGACACATCCCCGTGTTTGCACCGACTAAAACAGGGTTTGCATGACACCGATAATCGGACTGACACCGAAAGGAAACTTCGCTGATGCTGGACCTGAAGCAGATCGAGATACGGATCGCGAGGGCAACGACGCTCCCGATCCTGCCGGACATCGCGACCACCGTACTCGCCATGAGCGATGATCCGGATTACAGTGCCAGAGATTACGAGCGGGTGATTTCCAGAGATACGGCGTTAACGGCCAAGATCCTGCGCACAGCCAACTCGCCCCTGTTCGGTGGCAACGGGCAGATCACCAGCCTGCAACGCGCAATCACTCTGCTCGGCATGAACACATTGCGCTCTATCTGTATCGCCGTTGCCTTTCAGTCGTCACTGTACAATCGGCGGCTCAACCGGCGGTTCGACCCCGTCCATTTCTGGCAGCACTCCATGGCAACCGGATGCGCCGCACGGGTTCTGGCCTGCATCATGCAGTGCCCGCGCTCCGGGGAGGCGTTTCTCGCAGGCCTGTTGCATGATATCGGCAAGCTGGTGCTGGGCCTGTACCTGCCGGAGGAACTGGACCGGGTGTATGACCTGATGCAGGCAAAGCACATTTCGCAGTACGAGGCGGAACAGATCTGCTTCGACGGCCTCACCCATCAGGACGTGGGGCGCATGGCAGCTGAACGCTGGAACCTGCCATCGGTTTACGTGACTCCGATTGCGAAGCACCATAACCCGACAGAAGATGTGTTTGAAATCGACCCGTTGACCGCGTGTGTGCATGTGGGCAACTGCATTGCGCATGAGATCGATCAGGGGATCCTCACGCCGACACTGCCGCAGGACGCCGATCCGCTTGTGCTCGACTTTTTGCAGGTGCCGGAGCCGCAGTACGAGGCGATCCGCAAGGCGATTGCGCGTGAGATCGAGCGCTGCAGCGCGATACACAGTCGCGCGGCATGACCGTTACAGCACGTGTCCCGGGCTCCCATCGGGCTTCGAATACCGTGGGCGATGTGCGGAAGGGGCTCCCGGCGAGCACTCCCCGGATCCCGGGTGTGTCGCTGACGAAGCGCAGGCGCCCCTGATGGAGCTCCAGCTCCCAGGTGCCGTTCTGCTGGTAGAGCTGGAGCAGGGGCGTGCTGGCAGTACCGATCCAGACACGGGTCGGTGAGGCCGCACTCCGGCCACCCGTTACCACAGGGGCCCGGCCGGGCGCGATCAGCCGGTAGGGCTTGACCGCGCCCGGCGGCGAGGGCTCCAGCCGCTCACCGGTGTTCTGCGCTGTGGACACGGACTTGATCACCAGATGCCGGGATCGTTCCAGTGGCCTCCCGTCCAGCGACAGGGCCATCATCCCGGCAACCCGTGTCGCGGTGGCGACACGCATCCCGCCCAGAGTGTACACGCGCCCCGGGGTCAACTCCCCGGCGAGGATCCGCAGGCGCGGTGTGACGACCTCCAGGCGTCCCTCACGCACATAGCGCACAATTTCCCCGGTATCGCTGCGCCACACGCCCGTCTTCGGCAGCGTGATGGTGGATGCAGGGACACCGCGCAGGTACTTCCGTTCCGTGAAGCTCTCCAGACGTGCCAGGTAGGCGGCCCGATAGGGTTCTCCGATACGATTGGGCCAGAGAAACCGCTTTGCCGGCGGGTAGTAGAATGCGATGGTGCGTTGGGCCGCACGGATGTCGCCCCGAAGGAAGGCCTGCCCCGCCAGGGCCATCAGCCCCCACACGGTCGGGTCGGCCTGAGCGGCGAAGTCGTTCAGAGCATCCGGTTCCGCCCCGTTCAGCGCGCGATTGGTCTGGTAGCCAAATAGCAGCATCGCATCGTAGTCCTGCAGGGCGGCGTAGGCAAGCGCCTCCGGCACCGAGGCAGCCCGGTAGCGATTGGGCCACGGGGTCGCCCATTCCCGGATCACCACGGGCTTCCGGTCCCATCGCAGGGCCGCGGTGAACGGTGCAAAGCCCCCGGTGCTGTCGGTGCGCAACGGATTCCGATTGGAGTAGAACTTGACGCCCGGGTATCGTGGGTCCGCAGCCGGTCCATCGCCGTACCAGTTTTCGGAGGTGAAGTCGCACTCCTGTGCCACACTGGCGACGTCCGGGATGACATCGCTGGAGACCACAGCGGTTACAGGCACGCGCAGGCCGATCCGCCGGAGGTGCGTGCGCATTTCCCGGAAGTAGGCCCGCTGGATCTCCACAAGAAACTGCACGCCATCACGCAACCGGCCGGGCGCGCGGCGCACATCCGCTACATTTCGATCCTGTCCGGAAGCGTAGATCAGCAGGGGCAGGTCCACTGAATGATGCGCCGGATCCTCCTCATCGCGCAGGGCCGGCAGGCCGTTGACGCGCCCCCAGCGTTGCAGCAGTTGCTGGCGGGTACCATAGCGTTCATAGAGCCACCGGTTCCACCGTCGCCGCAGATCTGTGCGATAGGGCTCCACCAGCGTCTCCAGCTTCTCCGGGTACAGGAAGAACCCGTGCTCGTTGCAGATCTCCACCATGGCCAGCGCGGGGTCATCCACAGGGCGCAGGCCGGAGTAGGGGTTGCGGTGGGTTAACAGCTGCGTGGCGAACTCTTTCTGCAGGTCGATCAGATATGGGTCGAAGACCGCATAGGGTCGGGCGCCCCGGTCCAGACTCTCGGCGCGCAACACGCCATCCCCTTCTTTGAAGGTGCGAAAGTCCAGCAGGCCCAGGTAGTAGTAGATGCCCCGTCGACGCAACGCGTGTATCCAGCGATCGATCCGATCCAGATACTGCGGGTCGAAGTGGCGCGAGTCCGGCGCATCCACGCTGCCCAGCAGGCAGTTGCGGTTGTCGATTGCCTCCAGGCGTACGAGGTTGATCCCGGCCCGCGCAAAGACATCGCACACCCTCTCGATCTGTTCCGGGGGGATGTTGAGCCGCGTGCTGGACACGTTGACGCCCCAGAACCGTGCGCGCGCGCCGTCCGCGAACCGGAAGCGACCGTCTTTTCCCACTGTCACGAACCCTCTACGGCCGGCAGGGGCTTCCAGCGTGTGGCTCAGGTCCAGGCGACAGGAGTCCGGAAAGAGCGCAGGGATCGGCTCCTGAGGCTTTATGCCGTCGGGTAGCGCCAGCGCGGATAACGCTCCGATGGTCACAGCAAACCGTTTCATCACGCGTGTGCATTTCTCTGGCCTGCACCGGAACTCCTCTGGCAGACACGGAGTTCCTGCACGGCCCGGGATGCTGCAGGGCAGGCAGTGCGCAGACTCTTCCTGCCCGTGCCGTTCCGGGAAGGAATTGCCGGCCGCCACGCGGAAGAGCAAAGAGCGCGACAGGCGCATGCAGGGGAGCACATTTCCGGTGAGCGTTTCGCACAAGCTGGACGATAAGACCATTAAATGCATCCGGTGCGGCTTCTGTCTGGATGCCTGCCCGACGTTTCGTCTGACCGGGCAGGAGAGTAAGAGCCCTCGCGGGCGCATCTACCTGGTGCGCTCGTGGCGCGAAGGGGTTATCCCTTTTGGCCCTGATGTTGTGGAGGCGCTGGATACCTGCCTGGGTTGTCGCGCCTGTGAGACCGCGTGCCCTTCTGGCGTCGCGTACGGATCCATTCTGGAGATGGCGCGGGAACACATCGAGTCGGCGCACCTGCGTCCCGCGGCCCAGACGTTCGCCCGCAAGCAGCTGCTGGAGACCCTGACGCATCCCGGACGACTGGCCTTCTCGCTCCGGGCTGCCGGGCTGCTGGGGCGGTTGACCGGAGGGAAAATGCCCGGACTGGCGGCGCAGCTGCTCTCTGGATCGCCCGATCAGGGGATTGCTCTGCCGACGCCACAGGGCGAGCTCAAAGTGCATACCCTGCCCGAGCGCAGCCCGGCAAAAGGGGATCGGAGGCATACGGTCGGCATGCTGGTCGGATGTGTGATGCGTGTGCTGTTCGGGGAGACCAACGCGGCCACCGTACGGGTACTGCAGGAGAACGGGTGTGACGTAGTGGCCCCGCCGGCTGCCGGGTGTTGTGGTGCGCTGCATCTGCATGCTGGATTCCATGCGGATGCGCTCGCGCGCATGCGTGCCCTGATCGACGCCTTCGAGCCCTGTTTGCCGGAACTGGACGCCATTGTGGTGAATTCCGCAGGGTGCGGCTCAACCCTGAAAGAGTACGGTGAGCTTCTGGAGGACGATCCCGACTATCGGGACCGCGCGCGTGCCTTCGCCGCCAAGGTGCGTGATGTCAGCGAGTGGCTTGTTGCGATCGGGTTGACTCCCCCGGCGCGCCCCGTGCACGCGGTCGTATCCTACCACGACGCCTGCCATCTGGCGCACGGGCAGAGGGTACGTCAGCAGCCACGCCAGTTACTGCAGCAGATCCCGGGTCTGCAACTGGTCGAGATGGATGAAGCGGATACCTGTTGCGGCAGTGCTGGCGTGTATAATATCACGCAACCCCGCATGGCGCGGCAACTGCTTGCGCGCAAGATCGCCCATCTGCGCGAGACAGGCGCCCGCATTGTCGCAACGGGCAACCCGGGGTGTCTGGCATGGATCCAGCAGGGCGTACGTGAGGCTGGAATGGACGTGCGTATCTGCCATCCTGTGGAGCTGCTGGATGCGGCCTACCGGAACTCCTGAGTCCCCGGAGAGCGCTGTGCCTGCGGATATACGCCGCAGGGGATACAACCAGCATACAATAAGGGTATAGTATCTCTCAGTTCCTGCCCGGGGTCGCAGCCAATTGTCGTCGCCGGGTGTTGCCTGCCGTGAGCTTTTCCCTCGAATGAGCGACTACTGCATCCCTTTCAATCGCCCCTGCTTCGAAGGTAACGAGCAACGCTACATGGCGCAGGCGATCGCTAACAAGCACATCTCGGGTGACGGGCACTTCACGCGTCAGTGCCATGCGTTGCTGGAGCGGGAGCTGGGCATACATCGGGCCCTGTTGACAACCTCCTGTACGGACGCCCTGGAGATGGCCGCCCTGCTGCTGGAGGTCGGTCCCGGCGACGAGGTCATCGTTCCGTCGTTCACCTTTGTGTCCACTGCAAACGCGTTTGCCCTGCGGGGCGCAACTCCTGTTTTTGTAGACATCCGCCCGGACACACTCAATCTCGATGAGGCGCACTGTGCTGCGCGGATCACACCCCGCACCCGTGCGATCGTTGTTGTGCACTACGCGGGTGTCGCCTGCGAGATGGACGCCATCCTGCGGATCGCAGGCCAGCATGGCATTGCTGTTGTGGAGGACAACGCGCATGGTCTGTTCGGCAGGTATCGCGGGCGCTATCTTGGCACGTTCGGGAGCCTGGCCACGTTGAGCTTTCATGAGACCAAGAACTTCACGTGTGGCGAGGGTGGGGCTCTGCTGATCAACGAACCACGTTTTGTAGAGCGGGCTGAGATCCTGCGTGAGAAGGGCACCGATCGCAGTCGCTTCTTCCGCGGTCAGGTCGACAAATATACCTGGGTGGACATCGGCTCCAGCTTCCTGCCCTCCGATCTGCTGGCCGCCTTTCTCTACGCGCAACTGGAGGCGCGCGCCCGGATCCAGGAGCGACGCCGGCAGATCTGGGAGATGTACCATGCCGGGTTGCGGGAGTGGGCTGCAATCAACCATGTGCGCCTGCCCGTGGTGCCGCCTCACTGCGAGCAGTCCTACCACATGTTCTACCTGCTGCTCCCATCGTTTGAAACCCGGCAGGAGTTGATTGCTCACCTGCGATCCCGCGGCATTCAGAGCGTGTTCCACTATCTGCCCCTGCATCTGTCTGCCATGGGGCAGCAATTCGGCGGACGGCCGGGTGACTGCCCGGTTACGGAGGACATCAGCAATCGCCTGCTGCGTCTTCCTTTCTATAACGCACTGACTCCGCAGGAACAGATGCAGGTGATCGAAGCGGTCTGCGCGTTCGGGGTGCCCTGTCCTCCCTGCGTACCCGCTTCCCTGTCATCATCGCGTCCTGCCGTCACGCTTTCCAGAAATGACGAGAATGCCGAGGACCTCACCGATCACGCTGTGGTGCATTCTGCTGACCGTACTGCTCACCGTCATCGGACAACTGCTGGTTAAGCGCGGCGTACAGGCCATGGGGCCCCTTCCGGTGCACGTGGATCGCTGGCCTGCTTTTGTACTGCAGGCTTTTACCCGCGTTCCGGTGCTGGCGGGCCTGTGTTGCTCTCTGCTGGCGGCTGTTACATGGGTGATCGCGCTCGCACGCGCCCCGTTGAGCTTCGCATACCCGTTCATGAGCCTGGCGCCAGTGCTGACACTGGCGCTCTGTGGCCCTCTATTACAGGAGAACGTGCCGTGGCATCGCTGGCTGGGGGTGTTGCTGGTGTGCGTGGGCCTTGTAATCGCTGCACGTTAGCACAGGGGAGTACCGAACTGTTATGGAAATTTCGGTTGTTGTTCCTGTGTACCGTTCGGGCGAGGGCTTGCGGGAGTTGCACCGACGTCTTACTGCGACCCTGCAATCGCTGACCCCGGAGTATGAAATTATTTTTGTGGAGGACTGCGGGGGCGACAATTCGTGGGAGGTCATTACGTGCCTGGCGGCCAACGATCCGCACGTGCGCGGGATCCGTTTCAGCCGCAACTTCGGTCAGCACGCTGCGACCATCTGCGGCATCTCCCGGGCCACCGGCAACTGGGTGGTTACGATCGACGATGATCTGGAGCAGAGCCCGGAGGATATCCCGACTCTTCTGGATCGCGCGAAGCAGGGCTACGATCTGGTTTACGGGGTCTTCCCGGAGCGGGCGCATTCCCGGTGGCGGAACTTCACGTCTCATCTGGCGCGCCGTCTGTTCACGCTGGCAATCCCGAGCCTGAACCGGGAATACACGTCATTCCGTGTTCTGCGTCAGACCGTGGCTCAGGCGCTCCCCTGCTTCGACTCGCCGTACCCGTTTATCGACGGTTACCTGTCGTGGGTCACGCATCGCTACGCCACGGTTCCAGTCCGACACGGTTCCCGCGCCCGGGGTGGTAGCAACTACACGGTGCGCAAGCTCCTCGCACATACGATCAACATCTTCGTGACCTTCTCGGACCTCCCTCTGCGGTTCGCTATCTGGCTGGGACTGGGCACGTTTCTGGGCGGGCTGGCGTGGCTTGCCTGGATCGTTGTGGCGCGTCTGCTCGGCGGGATCACTGTGAGCGGATATGCATCCATCATGGCGGCAATCATCCTGTTCGGCGGGTTGCAGATGCTCATTCTGGGGATCATGGGCGAGTATCTGGCGCGCGTTAATTTCAAAACCTCGCGTAAGCCACTCTATCTGGTGGCGCAGGAAACAGAACAACATTCTGCGCCGGAAACACTTCTGGTATGAAACCCGTTCTGGTCTATGGCGCCGGGGATTTCGGTCAGGTCATTCGGGATCTGGTGGCGCAGTGTGGCTACCCGTTCGCGGGCTTCATTGATGACATTACGGATGGCCCGGAGGTTCTGGGCACCTATGCCAGCGTGCGACGCACCCATCTGCCAGAGGAACACGCTATCGCCATCGCGATTGGATACCGGCACCTTGCGGCACGCTGGCAGGTGTACCGGCGTGTCTGTGCGGACGGCTACGCAACGCCCGCACTGATCCATCCGCGCGCCTACGTGCGCGATCCGGGTGCAGTAGGAGCAGGAGCTTTCATCATGGCCGGGGCCATTGTGGACGTAGGCGCCACGGTCGGGGAACTGGCCGTCCTGTGGCCGGGATCGAACGTGAGCCATCACTGTGCTGTTGGCGCGAACACGTTTCTCTCGCCGGGCGCGATCGTCTGCGGATTTACCCGGGTCGGCCATGGGTGCTTCCTCGGCGCGGGTGCCGTGGTGGTGGATCACATGGAAGTACCTCCAGCGCAGTTTATTAAAGCTGGAACCGTCTACTCGGCCTCCACCCGGAACGATCCTGCAGTGGCTTTTCGCATGGTAACCGACGAACCGTGACACGGGTAGCTGTTCTGCAATCGAATTACCTGCCGTGGAAGGGCTACTTTGATATCATCCACGACGTGGAACTGTTCGTGTTCTACGACGATGTGCAGTACACCAGAAACGACTGGCGCAACCGCAACCGGATCAAGACGCCATCGGGCCCTCTCTGGCTTACCGTTCCAGTAGGGACCGCGCTGGACCGACGGATCTGCGATGTGACCCTGCCCCCGGATCCACGATGGGCGGAGAAACACTGGAAGACCCTGCGACAGTATTACGGGAAAGCGCCTTACTTCGCTCTTTATGCCGACCTCCTCAGACATGTCTATCTGGAATGTGCCTGGGCAACCCTGTCGGAGCTCAATCAGTACCTGATCCGCACTATCAGCCGGGATCTGCTCGGGATCTCCACGAATTTTGCGGACTCCCGTGAATACGCCCTGACAGGGCGCAGGCAGGAACGCCTGTTACAGCTGTTGCAGGCCGTGGGTGCAACAGAATACCTGTCCGGGCCAGCAGCACGATCCTACATCGACCCGGAGGCTTTTGCGCAGGCGGGGATCCATCTGCGCTACAAGGATTATGCGGGTTACCCGGAATATCCTCAGTTCCATCCCCCGTTTGATCACCACGTTACCATTCTGGACCTTCTGTTTCATACCGGGCCGCAGGCCCCCTACTACATCTGGGGATGGCGCGAGGAGGGACGTTCCGGTGACTGAGCGGACATCCGGATGCGTCTGCCTCATCAACAGGCAGCGCGAGGGCATCCTGATCGTATTGTGGACCCTGGTGGGGCTGGGGCTGCGCATTGTCGGGTTGCAGGAGAACCCGGTCAACGCCTATTTCGATGAGGGCGTTTATCTCTCTCTGATGCAGGTGATCGCCTCCGGGCAGGCAGCGCTTTACCGGGACATCATCTTCGGACACCCGCCCGGTGTGATCTGGGTCGGTGCCTGGCTCTGGCCTCTTGTGGACGGCAGCCTGTTTGCACTGCGCCTCGTCTACGCGCTCTTCTGCATGGCAGGCTTCCTCCCGATCTACGCCATCGCACGCCGGCTCTACGGCCCTCCGGTAGCGCTGACCACTCTGGCGCTTCTGATGACCTCGCCGGGATTCGCCAACTGGCAGGGCCGCACGGTGTTTCTGGAACTGCCGCAGAACGTGTTCGTGTATACGGGAATCTGGCTGCTCACCTGCGTACCGGGATCACGTCCTCTGTTGCAGATCACTGCGGGTGCTCTGGTGGGGTGTAGCTTTCTCGTCAAGGAGACCGCCATTCCTGCTGGCTTCATGCTGGGTATGGCCCTGCTATTTGCCGGCCTGACGCGCTCCGGGGACGGTCCTGCGGGCCAGATCGACCGATGGGCCTGGCTCTGGTTCGGCGCAGGGTGTGCGGGGGCGCTTGGCGCGGTGCTGGGTTATCTGGCACAGATCCCGAACTGCCTGCACTACTTTGCAGGCTACTACTCCCTCACGAAGAACGCCAATGACACCTATCAGATCGGGCAGAGGCTTTACGATCTGATCAACGGCTTTTATGCACTGCCTTTCCCCCTCACATTCGGCGTGATCGGAACGGGGCAGATGCTGTCTCGCACACGCAGCCGTGTGGAACGCATGCTGGCGTTCTATGCCATCGGGATCGCACTGTTGCTTTTCCTCGTGCCGAACCGTTTCTACTGGCGCTACCTGATGCCTGCCGTGCCAGTTTTCTGTATCGGGTGCGCGGTATGGTGGCAACAGTTCCTGACGTCCGAGCAACGGCGTCCGACGCGCTCCCTCGTGTGGACCTTCGGGGCTCTGTGCGCTCTGGTGCATCTGGCCTCGGTGGCGCAGTACCACCTGTGGGAGTCGCGCACCCCGACAGCGTACCATGAAGCGCTGCGGGTGCTGCGGCAGGGCCCGGGTCCGGTTTTCACTCTGGACCCGATCTGGAATGCGGCGTCCGGGCAGCCTCCTCCCCTGTGGCCTCATCTCGGTGGCGACGTGCACGGACGCCAGCTGGCCATGGAGGCTGACCCGGATCAGGCGGTCCGTGCTATCGAGCACGCCCCCACGGTCGTATTGAATCGGGAGACAATGCGATGGATGCCGCCATCGATCGAGCGCTACATCCGTCAACACTACATTACAGTCTTTCGTAACGCGCGCATGCCGTCGCGGCAGTACGTGGAGATCCTGCGCCGACGTCGAGAACCCGTGCGCGCGTCGAATCAGCGCAGATCCGTACGATGAACGCTCTCTCCTCGCAGAACCTGCTCTCGGCACAGTCCCCGGATCGGCGTGTCACCATCGGGCTGGACCCGCTGGAAGAGATTCGACAGTTATCCGACGCGCGCCAGCTGGTATGCCCGTTCTGTGAAGCCCCTGTGGTGTTGCATGCAGGCGCTGTGCGTGCACATCACTTTGCGCATCTGCCCGGTGCGCGGTGTCGCCTGCCACAAACGGAACCGGAAACCATGGAACATCGAGAGGGGAAGCTCCGGATCGCACAGTGGTTGCAGCAAAAACTGCCCGGAGCCCGGGTTGTTGTGGAGGCCTACCTGCCGGAGACCGGACAGCGGGCGGATGTGCTGGTCATGCTTCCCGAACATCCGTTCGGGAAGATCGTTCTGGAGTTCCAGTGCGCCAACCTGTCGGCACGAGAGTGGCGCAGACGGCACCGGCTCTACCGCAGTGCCGGGGTGTCTGACCTCTGGTTCCTCGGTGGCTCGCGCCTGCGTCCCGCCGACAGCGCCCCCGGCCAGATCATCACCCTGCGCACCACAGAACTGGAGCGCGCGATGCTCTGGGACGGAGCTCCCCTGCTGTTTCTGGATGTTGACGGCACATTGCTGCCTGCCGACACGCTGGCGCGTTTCCGCCCGGATGCAGAGGCACAGGCCATTCTGCCACAGGGCCGACTGTCGATGAAACCGCTGGAGGCGCTCGACTTCCCGCTGGCGTTGCTGGACTGGCCGAACGCTCCTGATCCGCAGTTTCCCGTAGTGCGCACGCACGCTCCGCAGGCCCTGCCGGATTCCGGGGGGACAGTCAGCAGCTCGGACTTCTGGCTGTGGGAGTGGCTGGCCCGGCGCTACCGTGTGACC
>JANWZQ010000187.1 GCA_025054835.1 Chthonomonadaceae bacterium | reverse complement strand
AATGGCGTGCAGTCCTGCGGGCAATCGATAGGTGTTCCTGAAACCAGCGGGACGGCCTGTGGTGAGCCGCTGTTCGGCTGGAACGATGCTGTGAGGCACCTGTATGGAGCTGATACTGTGGCAGAATCTCATCTTCTTCATTCCGCTGGTCACAGGCGCGTTATATGCGCTGGCACTGGCTGTCAGTGGTGTGGGAGACACGGATGCAGGGGAGCTGGAGGGTGACGGAGAAGTCGAGGCAGGGCCCGGTTTGTGGAGCGGGATGCTGGACTTTCTGGGGGTCGGGCGCGTTCCGCTGTCCATTCTGCTGACAGGCCTGCTGCTGGTCTGGGGGGCCTCCGGGTTGATCTGTAACCTGTTTGTCGGGGTGCACCGTGTGTGGATTTCTCTGCTGTGCGCAACAGTGATGTCCGTTTTCGGAGCGCGCGTGATCGGGCAGGGTGTGGCGCGGGTGGTGCCGTCGGAAGAGAGCTATCATGCGACACGTGCCGAGTTATGGGGGGAAACCGGACTGGCGCTTTACTCAGTACACGGGCAGGGGGGGACCGTGCGTGTGCGTGATCGTTTCGGGCATCTGCTGGATCTGGAGTGTCGTACATTCCCGGGGGAGGAGTCGATACCGGCAGGTTCGCAGGTGCGTCTGGAGGAGTACGACCCGGAGCGGGATGTGTACCTGGTGCGGCGAGTCGGACTGACAGACGAGGGATAGAATGTGCGCGTGATCTCCGCGGTTGCAGAGTGGTCTGCCCACCTTTGCCCGGAAGTTGCTGGAGCTCAAGAATCAGAACAAGCGATTGCAGTTCGGGTGTGATCCGCGTGATGGGGCGATCAGTGTCAACGTGGAGGTATTCGTGCCGGATACCCCGTGGACGGTCAGTCAGGTGCAGTGGCGACGTTCTTCACGGTTCCAGAACGTCGTGCAGAAGCGCATCGATTCCAGGGAGGATGCAGGACTGCTGGAAGGACAGTAGATTGCTGGCAGGGCCGTACCCGGAGCAATATCAGTTTCTGGTGAGCCGGGATGCAGTGGGTGAGGCGACCGATTGGACCTCTATCGCAGCGTGGGACAACACCGGTGCGCAGGTGACTGCATGGTGGAAGGAAGCGGGCCCTATCTCGCTTCAGGTAGTGCCTTGTCGGAGGGTGGAGTCAGGAGGAGATTACGATGCAGAGAACAAGTGGTGGGTTAACACTGGTACTGGTTCTGGTGGCCGGACTGGGACTGGCGCTGGTGGTCGCGCCGTTTCTGGTGCCGGACCTGCCGCCGATCAGCCGGGGGGTTCTGGTCGGGTTCGGGGCCATCCTGGCGTTTTTCGGGTGTGTTCTGGCGGTGATCACCCGGCTTTACGTGCGCACGAAGGCGGATGTCGCGTTTGTGCGCACCGGGGTCAAGGGGATGAAGTGTGTGATTGATGGCGGTGCCATCGTGATCCCGGTGCTCCACCAGATCAAGATGATCCCGACCAACACCTTCAAGCTGGAGGTGGATCGGACCGGGCCGGAGGCATTGATCACGGCGGACTTCCTGCGTGCGGATGTCAAGGCCGTGTTCTATGTACGGGTACAGAAAGATCCTTCATCCATTATTCAGGCGGCGAGCTCTCTGCCAGAAATCACCTCGGATATTGGTCCGGTACAGGCCCTGATCAACGACAAACTGGTTTCGGCGCTACGCACCGTGGCTGCGCAGCAGACATTGCAGAACCTGAACGCAAATCGCGCAGACTTTGCCGATGCGGTTCAGAAGATCGTTGCGGAGGATCTCAAGGCGAACGGATTGAGCCTGGAGTCGGTGACGATTTCCAGTCTGGATCAGGCGCCTCTCTCTTCCATGCGGCCGGAGGAGAACGTTTTCGATGCGCAGGGTGCCCGGACCATTGCGGAGCAGGTGCAGCGGCAACGGGTAGAGCGAACCCGGATCGAGGCCGAAGCGGATCAGAAGGTGAAAGAGCAGCAGGTTCTGGCTGCGAAGTACATCGCGGAGCAGGATGCGGCGCAGGCCCGGGCCATGGCAGAGGCAGAGGCGCGCAAGAAGGTGGCGCAGAGTGAGGCGGATCAGTATGCCGCGCTGGCTCAGTATGAGGCGGAGGCGAAGAAGAACATTGCCGCTGCCGAGGCAGCTCAACGTGCCAGGACAGTAGCCGCAGAACAGCAACGCATTGCCGGGATCGCGGAGGTGCAGGCGCAACAGGAGATCGAGCTGGCTCGCGTGGCGCAGCAGAAGGCGATAGAGGTTGCGGACAAAGAGCGTGAACGGGCCAGGCGGGTAGCGGAGGTGGAGGCTGAGAAGGCGATGGAGCTGGCCCGCCGGCAACAGGAGATCGAGATCGCCCGGGCGGAGAAGGCGCGCGCCGAAGCCGCTGCGTTGCAGCTGGCTGCTCAGAAGCAGCAGGAGGCTGCCGGTCAGGAAGTCGTGACGACCAGAGAGGTAGCTGCCGCGGAGCGCGAGCGGCAGAAAGCCATCATCGCCAAAGAGGCCGTGGTGCAGCAACAGCGCATTGAGCAGCAGATGGCGGCGGATGTGGCCGCGTATGCCCGTGTCAAGGAAGCGGAGGCGGAGCAGCAGGCAGCCGAGAAACAGGCGCAGGCGCAACTGGTGCTGGCGGAGGCGGACAGGAAAGCCAGAGCGCTACATGCCGAGGGCGAGCAGGCCCTGCAGATGGTGCCGGTGCTGGTAGCCCGGGAGCAAGTGAAGGTAGAAGACGATCGGGTTGCTGTGAAGATCCGGGAGCTGGAGGGGCAGGCGCGCTTTGAATCCATCGCGCGTGAGCTTCAGGTTGAACTGGCGAAGATCGAGGCCGAGAAAGCCGCACGGATAGCGGCTGCGGAGGCTTTCGGTGCTGCCATGGCGAAAGCCAATGTCACGATCTGGGGAGATCCGGAAGCAATGCAGAAGATGGCACGGGCGTTCTTCGCCGGTCAGAGCGCCGGGTTCATGCTGGATGGTTTTCAGGCCAACCTGCCGGCTCAGGCCCGGGAGTTGCTCTCTCGCCTGACCGGTCTGGACCTGAATGGTAGTGCGAGCGCGGTAGCCCCCAGCGGACCTGCGACACCGGACGCCAACGATGGCGCTGCGCCTGCTTCCTCGGAGGGAACGCAGGGAACCTGACGCGATCCCGAGATGTCGGGGGAAGAACCGTGGGCCGTTGCGATGCTCTGCAACGGCCCACGGAGCGTCATTCCGACGCGCTCACTTCTCAGGAGTGACCCACTGTTTCTTCTCGACGGATTGCTCAACGGCATCCAGCACGGCCTGATTGCGATAGCCGTCCAGAAAGTCGGGTGAGAAGGGCTCATTCTTGCTGATGGCCTTGAACAGGTCGTACATCATGTTAACGAAGGTGTGTTCGTATCCGATGATGTGTGCGACAGGCCAGTAGGCGCTCATGTAGGGCATGAACCCTTCGGTGGCCTGGATGAGGTGGAAGCCCTGCAAGCCCTCTGGATCGTCCGTGATATACACCTCGAGTTCGTTCATCCGCTCCAGATTGAACACAATGGAGCCTTTTTCGCCATTGATCTCCCAGCGCTGGTGATTTTTGCGTCCCGGGGCCAGACGCGTGGCCTCGAAGGTGCCGGTAGCGCCGTTCTCAAAGCGGGCGAGGAAGGCAGTGACGTCGTCAACGGTCACCTCCCCCATCTCTCCAGAGGATTTGAATCCGCTGAGCCCTCCCTCGGTGTCGGCAAGCAGGGGGCGTTGCTTGATGAACGTCTCGGCCATGCCGCATACTTCGGAGAACTCAGTGCCCATCACGAAACGGGCTGTGTCGATAAGGTGCGCGTTCAGGTCGCCGTGTGATCCGCTGCCCGCGACCTTTTTATCCAGGCGCCAGACGAGGGGAACCGAGGGGTCCAGGATCCAGTCCTGCAGGTAGACACCCCGGAAGTGGCGGATCCGGCCCAGACGGCCTTCCTCGACCAGTTTCTTCGCGAAGGCAACAGCCGGAGCCTTGCGGTAGTTGTGGCAGATTCCATGGATCCGGCCGCTGTTGCGTGCGGTCTCCCACGCCGCCCGTGCATCGGCCAGAGAAATAGCCAGTGGTTTCTCGCAGAGCACGTGCTTGCCTGCTTTGAGCGCTGCGATGGCAATCTGCGCGTGCGTGTCGTTGGAAGTGCCGATGTCGATCAGATCGATGTCGTTGCGGGCTACTACGTCTTCCCAGTTCGTCGCGTATTCCTGCCAGCCGAACTGTTCCTGTGCAGCCTTCACTTTGTGTTCCGTGCGACCGCAGATCACCTTCATGACAGGCTCAACGTCGAGGTCAAAGAAGTGGTGAACCTGCCGGTAAGCGTTGCTGTGCACTTTGCCCATGAATTGATAGCCGATGAGAGCCACGTTGATCTGCCGTTTGGCCATGTGCTACAACCTCCGTTGGGATCCTTCGGTTCGGGCCGGGAGCCCGATATCGCTGCGGGACAATTCGCCAGTGATCGGGGAAATCCTTCTGCAGGTGGCAACGGGCCGGGCGATCCGACAGGCTCCGGGAACGAAATTTAACGTTTTCTTAACACGTACGGCAGGTACAATGGCTCACGAATTGCAATGACGGCCAGCAGCATTGTTGTGCTGCATTCGTGGCCATGTGACTCAGGATAGGAGCTCTTATGTATCGCAAAAGACAGGGTTTTACGCTGATTGAGCTGCTTGTAGTAATCGCGATCATCGCCATTCTGGCGGCGATCCTGTTTCCGGTGTTCGCGCAGGCGCGGGAGAAGGCACGGCAGGCCTCCTGCACTTCCAACATGCGCCAGTTTGCGACCGCTGTGCTGATGTATGTGCAGGATTACGACGAGACGTTTCCGCAGAGCGCGTACAGCATGGACTCACCGATCTTGATGCCGGGTACCGGGGTGCGGGTGTTCACGGTCTACGATGCGGTGATGCCCTATATGCGCAACATTGAGATCCTGGTCTGCCCGTCGAACCGGCCGGGGATCGACTTCGCAGGGCCGGGGACCAATCCGCCGCCGGCCAACGCGATCCTGCCCAATCTGGGCCTGCGTGGCAGTGGCAACTTCCGCTACTCCTCTTACGCCATGAACTTTGCGCTGTTCCAGGATCCGGCATTGCCCCCCGGTCTGTTTGCCGATGACCCGGTGGTGCCTCTGGCGGCCATCCAGGAGCCCGTCAATACCACCATGTTCTTCGACTCACGTTACGTTCGCCCGACCGATCCGCAGGTGGATCCGATCTGCCCGCGTCCCTCCGGAGTTTTCGGGTGGGACAACTTCCCGGCGGATCCCAGACACTCGGACGGCTTCGTGGTCAACTTTGTGGACGGCCATGCCAAGTACCACACCCGACGCAGCGACATCCCGGGCATCTCAACGGGCAATGTGAAGACCTACACACTGCCCTGCGATCTGTCTGGAATTCCGGGCGGCGCGCCCAACACCTGAGCAATTTCCCGTTGCCGTGTCGCAACGAGCCCTCTGCCATGGCAGAGGGCTCGTTGTCTGATGGTAGTGTCTCAGGGACCGTTGAGGGGGCGGGGATCAGATGCCGAGCGTCTGACCTCCATCTACGATCAGGGTCTGCCCGGTGATGTAGCTGGCAGCCTCGGAGGCGAGGAACACGATAGCATGGGCCAGCTCTTCCGGGCGGCCGAGACGCCCGAGCGGGATCCGGGCTTCGGCCTGCCGGCGCGCCTCTTCCAGTGAGATCCCTGCTGCCCTGGCCTGTCGTTCGTGCAGCATGCGCAGACGGTCGGTGTCGAAACTGCCCGGCGCGACGTTGTTCACCGTGATACCGTAGGGGGCGAATTCCTGCGAGAGCGTCTTGCACAACCCGACGATGCCAGCGCGGATCGTATTGGAAAGTAAGAGCCCGGGGATGGGTTGTTTGACGGAAGTGGAGGTGATGACGATGATCCGTCCCCATCCGCGCAGGTGGGGCAGAGCCGAGCGGATCAGGCGCGTGGTCGAGAAGAGCGTGCTGTCCAGCGCTTGCTGCCACTGCGCCTCTTCCAGCGACTCGAAGGTCCCGGCCGGAGGCCCGCCGCTGTTGCATACGAGGATGTGCAGACCGCCGAAATGATCAACGGTCTCCTGAACGCTGCGCGCAACATCCTCCGGTCGGGTCACGTCCGCCACGATCGGCAGGACCGATTCCCCGGTCAGTTCCCGGATCTGGCTGGCGGCATTGTGAATGTTCTGCTCGGATCGCGAACAGATCGCGATCTGCACTCCCTCACGTGCCAGCGCCAGAGCAGCAGCAAACCCCAGTCCTTTGCTGGCCGCAGTGACCAGAGCGATCTTCCCATCGAGCCCCAGATGCACGCTTTTGCTCCTCCTGAATGTTCTGCTGTGCTGTGATTGTACCCGGAACCCCCTGTCTGTCGTGTGTACTGTTCGAGCGCAGGAAAAGAGTGCCGCGTGCAAGAAACAGTCGCTATATCTCACATGGCGCTTCGATACAACAGAAGGCGCGATATGAAAGCAACGAGAAACGTGGAGAGCGGACGATATGAACACCACACTGCATCGCTGGTTGCAAGCGCAGATCCATGCGTTGAAAGAAGAACACCTGTATAAGCCGCTTGTCGTTATGGAAACGCCCTCGGAGGCCCGGATCACGGTGAACGGCAGGCCCGGGGTGATCAATCTGTCCAGCAACAACTACCTGGGTCTGGCCAACCATCCGAAGGTGAAAGAAGCGGCAATCCGGGCCGTTATGGAATGGGGAGCCGGGGCCGGTGCGGTACGCCCGATTATCGGGACTATGCGCCTGCATATGGATCTGGAGCGACGTCTGGCAGAATTCAAGCATGTGCCTGCCACGCTGGTGTTTCAGAGTGGTTTTACAGCCAACTCGGGGGTCATTCCAACCATCACCGAGGAAGGGGATGCGATCATCACAGATGAGCTGAACCACGCCAGTATCATCGATGGAGTGCGTCTGTCGAAAGCGGCACGCAGGATCTACAAGCATTGCGACCTGAACGCGCTGGAGGACGCTCTGAAATCCACACGGGACGCCCGGAAGCGCCTGATCATTACCGACGGGGTCTTCTCCATGGATGGGGACATCGCGCCTCTGCCAGACATCCTGCGCCTTGCAGAGCAGTACGACGCGGCTGTGATGGTAGACGATGCCCATGGGTCTGGCGTGCTGGGGGGCGGCCGGGGCACGGCGTTTCACTTTGGTGTGCACGAGCGGATCGATATTCAACTGGGCACACTCTCCAAGGCTGTGGGCGTGATGGGAGGCTACATTGCTGGCAGCGCGGTGCTGATTGACTGGTTGACGCAACGCGCTCGCCCGTTCCTGTTCAGCACCGGGCATCCGCCGGCAGTGGTGGCGGCCGTTCTGGCCGCGATCGATCTGATGGAGAATGATCCCTCGCTCACAGAACGGCTCTGGGACAACGCGCGCTACTGGAAGGAAGGCTTGAAACGTCTCGGGTTCGACACCGGGGTTTCTGAAACGCCGATCACTCCTGTAATGACGTGGGACGAGGAGAAGGCGCAGCAGATGCAACGGGACCTGTTCGAAGAAGGGGTGATGGCGCTTGCCATCGTTTACCCCACGGTAGCGCGGGGCAAGGCCCGGATACGCACCATGCCGAGCGCCATGCACTCCCGACAGGACCTGGACGACGCTCTGGCTGCGTTCGAAAAGGTCGGGAAGCAACTGGGGATTATCTAGTGCAGGAGATGCTATGATGTTGCGTTCTGTCCATGGGGGGCCTCTGATCCTGGCGGGTGCAGGAGCGCTCGCTATGGTGATGTTCTCGCTGGCGCAACGACGAGAGGAACACGCGATGGACCGGGCCGTTGCCCGGTTCCTTGCGACACTCACGGCAGAGCAACGGGCCAGGGCCGTTTTGCCATTCAACTCGGAAGAGCGGTTGAACTTCAACTACGTGCCGATGGTGCGCCAAGGGATCAGCTTCAAAGACCTGAGTCCTGCGCAACGTGAGGCTGCACTCCAGCTGTTGCGCGATAGCCTCAGTGCGAGAGGATATCAGAAGGTGGAGACCATTCGCGCTCTGGAAATCGTGTTACGCGAGATCGAGCAGGGGCGAGGACCGGTACGTGACCCGGAGCTATACTACATCACAGTGTTTGGCGAGCCCTCGCAACAGGGGGCATGGGGATGGCGCTACGAGGGACATCACATCTCCCTCAACTGGACAAGTGTTGGGGGAAAGGTCATCGCATCCAGCCCGCAATTTCTGGGTTCCAATCCTGCTGAAGTACGTGAGGGCCCGATGCGAGGCACGCGCGCACTGGCTGCCGAGGAAGATCTGGGGCGCGCGCTGGTCCGCTCACTGAGTGCCGAGCAACGTCGGCAGGCCATCTTGAGCGATACTGCTCCTCCGGATCTGATCACGTCCAACAAGCGTGAGGCGGCAATCCTGGAGGATCGAGGGATTGCCTATCGGACACTCAATCGGGAGCAGCAGGGGATCCTTCTCGCACTGATCCGGGAGCATGCCAGTGTGCAACGCCCGGAGCTGGCGCGGCAACGCCTCGAGGCGATCCGAAAGGCCGGACTGGACACGATCCGGTTTGCGTGGATGGGGGGATTGGAAAAGGGACAGGGTCACTACTATCGCGTCCAGGGGAAGACCTTCCTGATAGAGTACGATAACACGCAGAATGACGCCAATCACATCCACACTGTCTGGCGCGACTTCAAGGGGGACTTTGGGCGCGATTTTCTGGCCGAGCACTACCATCGGTTCCCCGTGCCCCACCGGCACTGAGTACGATCCAGAAAAAATCCCGGCGCTCAGCACGCCGGGCAGGGAGAGTTTGTACGATGTCCGCAGGCTCACGCTCTGGTCAGCCTGGTTGTGTATTCCGGCATTTCTGATGCGCCGGAACGCGTTGCCTCATCTAACTCTACGTTGTTTCTTCACCGGAGCGTTGCACTGCTGCCCGCATGACATAGATCCGCCCGGGTGTTGCAGGACCAGATCACGCTACCCGGCCCGTGCCATAGTGCCACTTTTCATTGCTCCTGTTCCGGTGTGCCTGCAAAAAACAGCAAGAAAAGCGTCCCCGGTTTCCGGTTTTGAGTTGAAGTTGCGAGTGTGTGAAATGAAAGGGACGGGGCAG
Source organism: Chthonomonadaceae bacterium (assembly GCA_025054835.1). Classification (GTDB taxonomy): domain Bacteria; phylum Armatimonadota; class Chthonomonadetes; order Chthonomonadales; family Chthonomonadaceae; genus JANWZQ01. Next base: position 15,003 of record JANWZQ010000187.1, on the reverse strand, counting down.
AGGCCCCTGCAGAGCTACCACCACACCGCAGGAGAACAGGAGAGTCACCCATGATCACCGAAGCTCGCAGCAACATGCAGGAAGTCCAGAACACGGCACCGGCCGCCGGGATGGCAAACGAGCAGGAGGACCTGACTGCCACTGTGGTCGTTGAGACCCGGGACGTAGAGGAAGCCGCGTTCGATGAGCTGGAAGAAGCAGAGGATATGCTCACGGACGAGGAAGACGAGTACGTGGATGAGGATTGCGAAGACGACGAGGAAGATGAGGAAAGCGATACAGACGAAGTGGACGAGTATGAAGAGGACGATGACGAGGAAAGGTATTACTACAGATTGGGAGGTAAAGGTTATCATGACTATATGTCGTTTCTCAAGGCCTGGAGCAGATACCCCTGTGAGGCAGCAGAAATAGGGAGTGAATACTACAGCGACTTCAGTGAATACGCCTACAGGTGTTGTGAGGAAGAAGCTGAGGAAGTCAGGGAATATTTCGAGCATTTAGAATGGGAATTTAGGAACTACTGGAAGGGCTTTAAAAAGCAGGAGAAAACCTATCTCTTCGACTATGATGGATGCCCTGTTACGGTAGACGTTGATGTCACATCTTCTATCGAAGGAGGGTGTAGCGGATACGACCGGGACTGGTGGGCGAGCGTCCCCCGCATCTCCGTAGATGCTTATGCGAAATTCAGCCTGCATGCTCACATGCCTGACTTCTTTGGCGATATCAGGAGCATGGCTGGTGTGGACTGGGAAGGTTTTCTGCCTTATTTGCTCCAGGATCTGCCTGATAGTATCCGTTTGGTGAACGAGGCAGGTGCCTTTCTCGATGGCATGGAAGGGGAGCTCAAACTTGATTACTGCGAGGCCCGTGTCCTTGGAAAGGATCTTCCAGAGGAGTGCTTTGTTGTCAGTGAACCCGACTATGAGATGACAGATGAAAAGCAGAAAGATATCGAAAAGAATATGTACCGCAACGCAGAGCGTCTGGCACAGGCTGTTGCCAGAATGCGTGTGGAGGTGCACGCACTGCTGAAGGAGAATCTGGATGTCCTGCAGGCGATGACCTCTGAGCTACGTCGCTTCGAGAGCACGTGCCGTGTGGAAATCCTGTATGGCCTTCCGGTGGTGGGGCCGAAAATAGAACGATTGCTGAGTGAGGCTGTCGCCAGGCACAGGGATGCTCTCGTGCAAAAGCACCTGCAACCTATTCGGGGTGCGATGGAAGAGATGTACCAGGGTATCGTCGAACTCTTCAGAGGGAGAGTTGAGGGTAAAGGTAAGGAGAGAGTCATCTTTGCGGGTAGATTCTGAGTGTGGCTGTTGAGGGCCGGAGGTGCAACGGGATGCAGCACCCCGGCCCTTCTTTACTGCTACCGGAGAGCCCATCCTCCTTGAGAAGGCCATGTCGGGTACAATGTTGTCTGCGGCGCGGATGGTGCCGTCCCGGTCTATTGCAATGCCATGGAACCGCCCCGGCTCATCGCTTTCTCCACGCCTCTGGTGTCCACATGGGTTCTGGATGAGACCCACCGCGTGCTGTTTGACGCTGGCGACGGGGTAGCTGCACTGCTGGATGGCAAGGTGCACCGAGTGCAGTACGTTGCCCTGACGCATTCGCATCGTGATCACATTGCGGGGTTGCCACAGTTGTTGAATCTGCGAGGAGGTGTTGCATCTCTGCAGGGCTTCCCGGTGGAGGTAGTGCACCCTGAAGGGTGTAACGCGGTAGCTGCATTCGGGCGCTTCCTCGCGCAATTTGACCAGAGTACGACCGGGCAGACACGATGGCACGGCATGCGCCATGACGATCGGTTGGACCTCGGGGACAATCGCTTTCTGCGTGCCTGCGAGACCCGACATGTGCCCGGCACGGCAGACGGGAGACCACGATGCCTGGGATATCAGATCGGGCGGGTGGTGACCCGTTTGCGGCCGGAGTTGCGCGGCCTGCCACAGGAGGAACTGGATCGGTTGCGCACCGAACGCGGGCGCGCGGCGATCACCTGCGTGGAGGAGGACGTTCTGCTCACCGTGTCCGGGGATACGCTGCCTCTGCATCCAGAGGCACTGGCGGGAACGCGCTTCCTGTTGCACGAGTGCACGTTTCTGGATGAGGATGCGGAGCAGCGCGCCGAAGCCCGGGCGCGCGGACACGAGCATTCCTGCCTGAGCGAGGTGCTGGAGGTCGCACAGGCCGCGGGCGTGGAGCGGCTGGCCCTGTACCACATCTCCCGGCGTTACACAGACGAGCAGATCCTGCGCACAGTCCGTGCTGCCTGTGCCCGCCGGGAGATCCGTGCCCGTGTGAGCGTTGTGCTACCGGGGCGAGTCTGTTACGACGTTTTCGCGCAGGTTGTCTGGCCGATGAAGGGATGAGATCTGATCGGGTGAGGTGACCTGTTGCGTCTGCCACCAGCGGGTCAGCAGCTGGAGCGCTGTCTGTTTGTCTCCCTCGGAAAGGCGGCCTTCCAGGATCTCATTGATCAAGAAGTCTTTGGCTGCGCGCAGATGGGGCCCGCGACCGACACCGAGCTGTTGCATGATTTCGTGGCCGTTCAGCGGGCTATCGATGCGCGCGACATCCGAGAGCGCATTGATGCGCTCGATCCGGGCGCGGAGCTCGTCGAGATTGGCCGCCTCTTCCGGGGGAATATTGATACCGGAGCGGTCACATTGCGTGATCAGGAGCAGCCGTTCGAGGTATTCACCACAATCACGGATGAGGCGTTTGACTGCCGCGTCGGACCATCCGGTGCGGTATTCGCCCGGACGCATATGATGGGCGATCAGAGCAGTCACGTCCTTGATAACGTCGTTCGGGAAGCGGAGTCGGGTCATCAGTTCCCGGGTGATCTCTGCGCCTGCCTTTGCATGATGGAAGAAGTGAATGCCCGTCGCATCTTCGCTGCGTGTGGAAGGCTTGCCGATATCGTGCCAGAGCAAGGCCAGGCGCACCTCATCCGGGGCATCGTCGGGCAGGCACTCCAGCGTGATCAGCGTGTGGGTCCAGACGTCATGTATGTGCCAGGTACCCTGCGTGCAACCTGCCATGGGCAGCATTTCCGGCAGGAACTGCTCGAGGAGGCGCGAGGTGAGTAGCAACTCCATACCGCGACGGAACTTCGGTCCCGGGAGACGTACAATCCGGAGGAACTCATCGCGGATGCGTTCTGCAGAGATGGCCTGTGACTGGAGCCTGCCCGCGTGCTCGACGATCGCGCTCCAGGTTGCGGTCTCAATGGTGAATTCGAAGCGGGCAGCAAAGCGGATGGCGCGGAGCATGCGCAACGGGTCATCGAAGAAAGTGACGCGTGGCTCGAGAGGCGTGCGAATAATCCCGGAGCGCAGGTCAGCGAGCCCTTTGCACGTCAGGTCAAGCAGTTGACCGGAGTGCAGGTTCTGCAGGAGCGTATTGATGGTAAAATCCCTGCGCAACACATCGTCCTGCAGGGTGCCCTGACGGACTTCCGGCTTGCGCGAGTCCGGGGAGTACCGTTCAGCGCGTGCCGACACCAGCTCCACGGTCCACTCTGTGCCATCCTGAGAAAGAATATGGACCATGGCGGTACCGAAGCGCGGGTAGGTGACCGGGGCATGCCGGGTAACACCCTGTTGGTGCAGGAAGCGCGCAAGCGCGAGCGCATCTCCTTCCAGCACCAGATCGAGGTCGTTTCCATGAGGGACTCCCAGCAGATGATCGCGCAGGACACCGCCTACGAGGTAGAGCGTGCCCTCGTAGGGAGTACCGGCAGTGACCTGCCGGATGCGTTCCAGTACGCTCTCGATCGCCGGATCCAGACTGAGGCCAGAGGTGATCATGGCACTCATGGTACGCGATAGGGCCTGCCAGCGTCAAGGCGTGTGGATGACTTCAATGGGTGTGAAAGGCTCGGCGAGGCGCATGCCAGTCTGTTCTACCATGGCGCGCCACTGCGGATCGGTACGCCATTGCTGGACAGCGTCTTCGTAGTGCGTGAGGTACGTTTTCTGGCGCCATTCCCGGGGGTAGCGCTGGAGTTCTTCAAAGTGCGCGTGGACCGTGTTCGGGTAGGGGGGCAGGAAGCTACAATCGTGGAAAGTCAGATCCACATCGTTGTAGAAGAAAGGGTTCCCTTCCGCCTGTGTGTCGCCTGTGAAGGCGATAGTGGCGTCGGGGCCCTGCAGTTTGATGCCGTATGCGGGAACACCGGGAACATGCAGAACAGGGTGTACCTCTATGGTCACCGGACCAAACGGCAGGGGCGCGTTCTCTTGCAACGGGATCACCTGAAAATAGTCACCTAGCTGGCGTTTCTGATCATTCTGGCCCATGGGTCCGCTGAGAACGTGATGCCAGAGCGGGTCCACAAGGGGGTGTGCAATGAGGAGAGGAGGACGGCGGTTCCAGATCAAAAAGTTGCGGAAGCCCCACTCTTCCAGACCGTAGATATGGTCTCCGTGCAGGTGCGTGATGACAACCGCGTCGATGTCGTTGAAAGCCAGGTGCATCTGTTGCAGGCGTGCCGGCACAGTGTGCCCGCAGTCGATCAATATTCGGAGCCCGTCCGTCTCCACAATAGCCGATGCGTTGCCCAGATGATAGGACCATGCTGCACCGGTTCCATTCCAGATAACTCGCATGGGCGTTGCCTGCATCTCCCGGCATGCACGATGTATGTGCACGCGCGACACGTCGGTATAACTATACGTTCACAGGAAAAGCTGTTCCTTCCATGATGGCACAAACCGCATGGATTGAGGCATTATGGGCACGTCTGTCCGCGCAGGTCGCTCTGGTCACACGCCCGGTGGTGGTGGCGGATCGGGTGTGGCAGGTAACCTGTGTGGAGGATCAGGATGCTCTTCTGGATGCTGCCGTCTCCATGGAGCATTTTCCCTACGGGTACTTGCTCTGGGAAGCGTCTGTGGGGCTGGCACGCTATCTGGCAACCTGCCCGGAGTACGTGCGCGGCCGGGAGGTGCTGGAGCTCGGGTGTGGTGTCGGGCTGTCCGGGATCATCGCGCGTTCTCTGGGCGCACAGGTCTGGCAAACGGATCACCTGCCGGGGGCGTTGCAGCTGGCAGAGATCAACGCGTTGCAGAATGGGGTGTTCGGGATCGAACGTTTCCCCGGGGACTGGCGTCAGTGGGCGCACGATCGGCGGTACGATGTGTTGATCGGGGCTGACGTCTTCTACGATCGTGCCATGCACTTCTACCTGGAAGCGGTGTTCGCCCGTAATCTCAAGGAGGACGGTGTGTTGATCATCGCTGATCCCGTACGCCCGCAGGCTCTGGAGTTTGCTGCACATCTGGAAAAGAGCGGATGGCACTTTCAGATAGAAACACTGGAGGTGTGCTGGCAGGGCACGCATGGTAAGTCTGTGGAAGTAGTGATCTGGGTGGCGCGGCGAGGAACGGGAGGATAACTGTGGAGATCGATATTGAGTTCATCAAAGGTGTGGCTGTAGAAGCGGGAGGGCTTGCATTGCAGTTGCGACGTGCGATGCAGACGGAGTTCAAAGCAGATAGTTCCTACGTGACCACGGTGGATCGTGAGGTGGAACGTTTCGTGCAGGAGCGGTTGGAAACGCGCTACCCGGGATACGCGTTCTGGGGAGAAGAGTACGGCTGGCAGGGGAGCAAAACTGCACCACTCTGGGCCGTAGATCCAATTGACGGCACAACCAATATGGTGTTCAATCTGCCGTTCTGGGGTGTTTCCATCGGGCTGGTGGATCAGGGAACACTCTGCGCAGGGGCGGTGTATTTGCCCTGCACCGGGGAGCTGTTCTGGGCTGTGAGGGGGCAGGGCGCATACTGCAACGGTACGGTTCTGCGCGCGACAGACCGTACAGCGTGTCACCCGGAGGACACGCTGGGGTTCACCTCCCGGGCAGTGAAGATGCTGAACACCGTGGGGTTGCAGGGCCGGATACGTTGTCTGGGCAGCATTGCCGCCGATCTCGTGTACACAGCCCGGGGGACACTGTGTTGCTTGATTGGTTGGAACGAGGGGTTCTACGACATGGCCGCAGGGCTCTGTGTAGCACAGGAAGCAGGTTGCATCGCGACTTATCTGACTGGAGAACCGCTGGACCCCGGAGAGTTACTGAAACAGAGAGTAACGCGAGCGCCCTTTATAGTTGCTCCTCCAGAGTTTGCTGCGCATGTGCGTTCCGTGCTCAACCCTGACAATCCTCTGATTGGCGAAGAGGGCAACGCTGCAGGCACTGGCGCAGCCTGAGAAGGGAGTGTTGATGGCGAGGACCATTGTGCCGGACCGGGCGGAGTTCCTCCGCAGGTCTACCCGGGGGAACCTGATCCCGGTCTATCGGGAAATTCTGGCGGATCGGTTAACGCCGGTCTCAGCGTTCGAACGGCTGGTTGGGGATACGGGAGGGCCGCAGTACGCGTTTCTGCTGGAGAGCGTGGAGAAGGGAGAGCGGATCGGGCGCTACTCGTTTCTGGGGGCTGACCCGGCGATGATCTTTCGGAGCAAGGGGCGGACCGCCACGCTGGTGGAAAATGGCAGGATCCAGACAAGGGAGATCCTTCCGGACGCAGATCCGCTGACGTTGCTGGCAGAGCTCATGGCGCGGTACCGATATGTCCCGGAGCCCACGTTGCCACGCTTCAGTGGAGGGGCTGTCGGGTTTCTGAGTTATGATGTCGTGCGGTTCTTCGAGGAGTTACCCGATGCCAACCCGGATGAACTGAACGTGGATGACGTGTGCTTCCTTTTCACCGATACGCTGCTGGTGTTTGATCATCTACGTCACGGACTCAAGGTCGTCTGCAACGTCCATGTGACCGATGATCCTGAGAGCGCCTATGATCGGGCGATAGAGCGCATTGAGCGAATCATCGCCCGGCTGTGTGCCGCCCCGGCTGCATCCCAATCGGCAGGGGGGTTGCGAAGCAGTGATCCAGTCCCGGTAACGGTAGAACCGCTTTTCGCCCGTACGGACTTCGAGGCAGCCGTTTCGCGCTGTCGCGAGTACATTCTGGCCGGTGACGCGTTTCAGGTCGTATTGTCGCAACGCTTCCGGGTTCCATTCACGGCACCTCCGTTTGATCTGTATCGGGCGTTACGTTCCGTCAATCCATCGCCCTATATGTACTATCTCATGCTGGGGGGACAGCAGCTCATCGGTACGTCCCCGGAGATCCTGGTTACAGTGGATCGAGGGATCGTGCGCGAGCGACCAATAGCCGGAACCCGGAGGCGCGGTGCTTCCGATCAGGAGGATGCGCGACTGGAGGCGGAATTGCTGGCCGATGAGAAAGAGCGGGCCGAGCACATTATGCTGGTGGATCTGGGGCGGAACGACATCGGGCGAGTGTGTGAGTACGGTAGTGTGCGTGTGGATGAGTTGATGGTTATAGAAAAGTACTCACATGTGATGCACATTGTTTCCAATGTGACGGGGCGACTGGCACCGGAGCACAGCGTATTCGATGTGTTGCGTGCCTGCTTTCCTGCGGGAACGGTTTCCGGTGCCCCCAAAGTGCGGGCCATGCAGATTATCGATGAGCTGGAGCCGACCCGCCGCGGGTTCTATGCCGGGGCTGTCGGCTATATCGGCTACGCGGGAGGCATGGATATGGCGATCACGATCCGTACCATGTGGGTGGACGGGCAGACTGCCTACCTGCAGGCGGGCGCCGGAGTGGTTGCGGACTCGGTACCGGCCAGCGAGTATCAGGAGTGCGTAAACAAGGCCAGTGCGCTGGTACGGGCCATCGAGCTGGCCGAGGAAGGACTGGACTGATTGCAAGGGGCACATGGACTGGACACGGAGGAATGGTATGAAGCCAGCAGAGGCGAGAAAGCTCTGCCTCTACTGGCTGGATAGCTGTGGTGCGGGTTGAAAGCAGTAGCTCATGACTGAGCGCACGGACTGACCTTCATGCAACGGCCCGCATGTTTGCGGACAAATTTCAGGAACTCGTCTGCAGCATGGAAGATGCGCATCGGGATAAACGCATTCCACAAGATCAGCAGGAAGAACAGAACAAACGCAGCCAGCAGGATGAGCACCGTAAGAACCGAGACCACTATCCACTGGATCACGTTCCAGAATGCCGGGTAGCTGGAATACAGAGAATGGAAGAACGTCAGGATGGAGTGAACCGCCGGCCGGTCTATGAAGCGCTCCCAGAGCTGTCCGAGAGAGTGCGACAGAGGCACAAACACGGTGTTTGCGAGAAACGGAGCGATGCGGTCTGCAAAGAAGTGGATCTCGGCGACTGATGCGGCAACGGATACAAGCAGGATGAGGCCGAGGATGATATCTGCTTTTTTCTGCTGGAACCACTCGATCGCTTGTTTTATCTGTCTGAATTCCCGGTGATAATTGCCCCGGGTGCGGTAGGTGTCATACAATCGAAGTAACAGACAGGGGCCCAGGATGGCGATGTGCGGAAAGGACGCCAGAAACAGGCCCGATATGTAGAGGGCAATGCAGGGAACATAGATGCATACCCTGCAGAATGTCTTCAGGTAGGTGGGCATACTGCTCAGCGCATGTTCTACCGGCCCGGACAGGAACTTCTCCAGTGGTTCCCCCGGTTGATCTGGTTGCGGGCACAGCAGGGATAGGAGCTTCGCCTGTAACAGCATGCAGAGGGACAGGCCGCCGAAGAAGATGAGCAGTTGCATCGTATCGTGGATGATGTCCGACACTTTTGTGCGGGTTTTCTGTGACTTCATGATGGCGTCTCCTGGAATGTTGTCAGGGCTTTGTGAGGATGTTGTGCTGTGATTTCTACTACAGATAACCCGGGGGAAGCGGAAACCGTCAGAACTGTTGCCGGACGAGAGAGTACAGTTTCCCCGGCCTGTGTGGATTGGCCTGTGATGCGTGAACGGAGTGGGCGTCTTCCTGTGGTGATTTGCGCTTGATGATACGCTCGGTTTTGAGCCCTTTACTGTATGTGCGTCGCAACCCTGCGCGGACGTTGCCTTTCGTGCTGGTGATCTCGCTGTCGGTGGTGATGGTCGCGAGTGTGGTGACAGTGGTGAACTCGATTGACCTCACCGTGTATACCTTCTATGGCTACAACCGATACGTTACAGGGCTCACTCCACGGAATGCGCTTGCTGTGGACGAGGACATCGTGCGGGAGGTGCGCCACCTTCCTCAAATGGGATATCTGGCCGGCGCACACTCGTATCAGGTGATGCTGCGCACGATCTTCGGACGGCTGATCTTCCCGATTTTCGGGCTTTCCCCGGAGGCGCGTGAGCGGTTGATGCGGGTCTGTCAGGTGACCGTCTCAGAAGGGCGCATGCTGCGCGAAGGAGCGGCTGAGGCGGTTGTGTCAGAGGAGGTCGCACGAAACCTCGGGGTGAAAGTCGGGGATAATTTGCTGTTTCCAGAGTCCGAGGACCGCTATGCGCCGGTGCCGGTGAAGCTGGTTGGCCTGTTGCGCGGGGCGAGCTGGCTCGGACTGACTTCCAAATCATTTGTGGACCGGCACTCTCCCTACACATGGCAGGGGTATCTGGCCTTCGCTCGAACGCCAGAGCTCCAGGAAGAGCTGGGCAGGGAGATGGAACAACGTGTGGATCGTAGCCGGGCGCGCGTCTGGCCTTTCTCCTACGTGGTGCGTGAGACGCAACTCTCGCTGGCGAACCTGTACCTGGTACTCGGAGTGATCATCAGCATTGTTGTGTTCACCATTTCGTTCGTGTGCGGCCTGCTGGCGAACATCTATTTCACGCAACGGTTGCCTGAAATTGCCACGTTGTCAGCAATCGGGTATACGCGCAACCTGTTACTGGCGCGGGCAGGCATGGAGACGGTGATTTACTGCATGGTCGGGTGGGGAGCCGGATGTGTGATAACGATCGGCGTTCTCACGGCGATCAAAGCCACTCTGATCACACCCCGCGGGCTGTTGCTCAACCCACTGGACTTCTCCGCGTACCTGTTTACAGTTCCCCTTCCAATCACTATCACGCTGTTCGCTCTCCTGACCATCGCATGCCGTCTGGCACGGCTGGATCCAGTCAGCATCATCGAACGACGTGGCTGATCTGCGTTGCAACAATGTCCTCTCGTATGCAGGTCCGGTTATATGGATCGAGCCGGTCTGGCATGAATTATGCATATGTCCATGATGGACACAGCCTGCTCACCGTGTTGCGCAATACGATCCTGACAGACCGAGCCGCTTTTCTCCGCTATGCCTTCTGCTGGATGATGACTCATCCGTAGCGCTTGCACAGGAGCAGAGACGCCCTTCCTGCTGTGTCTACTCATGTGGTGTTCCGGGATCTTCAGTACGGGAATGTATTCACAGTTCGCCCGTGCTACGCGTTACCCCTAGACTCTGAGGAGAAATCAATGAAAATGCAGGGACCACGATACCTCGCTGGCCTTCTTGCTCTGATGATCGCGTTGCCAGCTACAGCACAGATCCAGGTGTTTACTGAGAATTTCGAGAGTCGTTCCGGTGGTAATGGAGCCGTTCTGTTTCGTCAGCCATCCTTCTCTGGAAGTACCAGCGGGCTCCTGGCGGCATCGCCTAACGTTGCACAGGTCCTCACTGAGCGTGCCTTGAGTGGCTCGAGGGCGATCAAGGTGTCCTGGCAGTGGCGCGACAGTACCGCGTTCACATGGCTTCGTCTGACAACGTTCAACGTAGCAACACTGGGGAACCCGGCCATCCCGGTGACCAACGGTTACGTGGAGATGCAGGTGTACAACGCCGGTCCAGCGGATCTCTATGTGTCGCTGGGAGTACGTGAGACCAATACGGTTGCCGCGCTGGGCGCCAACTCCGGGACCAGTGGTACCATTGAGTGGGTGGGTGCCACGGCTGTGACGGTCAGTGGCACAAGTGGAATAGAGCCGAAGGGGAAGCTCGTACCTGCCGGGCGATGGACTACACTCGGGTTTGAAATGGACATCGAACCCGTGCAGTTCTTCACGGGCAATGGCATCCTGGAGACGTTCTCCGGTCGGGCGACCCTGGAGAGCCTTGGCATCACTCCTGTGGACGTGACGCAACGGGGCCCGTACACGATCTACATCGATGACCTGTTCCTCGCCACGAATGTACGTGATTTTGCCGGTGCGGTCTCCTCGGACTGCGTGATGCCGCCCCCGGTGTTTCTGGAGTTTCGCTCAGTGAATCCTGCGGACCCGGTGTTCACCCGGGCCGCTCTGACAAACGAGAATGGTATCTTCATGGTGAAAGTTCCAGCAGGAACCTACCATGTAGGGATACGCTCGCGCAACTCGCTGCGCAAAGTGATCCCCAATGTGACCGTGGATGGCAGTCTTATTCTGCCTCCTGTGACACTGGTTGGGGGCGACGCGAATGCGGACAACGTGGTGGATGTGCTGGATCTGGACGTTCTGATCGGAGCGTTCGACGCGGTAGAGGGGGACGCTGGATACACCAACCGTGCGGACTTCAACTGCGACGGTGCCGTGGACGTGCTGGACCTGGGCATTTTCATTCGGAACTTCGATCAGGCCGGGGATGAGTTCCCGTAAAAGGCGTACCAGCAGATTACAGCGGGCAGGGGATCCCGGTGTCTCCTGCCCCATTTCTTCGCCTACAGGGTAAGGAGCGCCCCGATTGAGCTTGCCATCCGGGGGCGCTTCAGTACTTCGGTGCGTGGCCTTCCTCCTGCAGGCGCTTCATCTCAGCTTCAAAGAGAGCCCGATCCGCTTCTTCATCGCGTGGAGGCGTATGTGTTTGCCGGGATTTACCGGAGGTTTCTGATGACGGAGCCGTAGGATCCAGAGGGGGAACCAGTTTATCCAGGCCGGTCTGTTTCTGCTTCTGCAGGGTTTCAGTATCCGTATCCGCAATGCGCACCAGTTCGGCTCTCCAGTAACCTTCCTGCTGCCTGCTGTGCACACTGCGCGATACGATGCGGGGCGGAGAGGGTTTCCAGTCACCCGGATCGGACCGCGGGCGGTTGCGGTCCATCGCATCGAGGCGCGCTTTTTCCGCTTCCCAGAGAAGAAGGTCCTGCTGACGTCTGCGTTCTTCCTCGGCCTCCTTTTCTTTGCGGCGTCGCTCCAGTTCTCTGCGTACCATCTGCAGACGGCGCTGTTGTGCGTCCTGCTGACCATCTGCCGGCGGTTTTTCATCTGATTGGCGCAACAGCTTGAGCGCGTCCGGCATCTTCTCACCGACAGGGTTCAGAGGGCGCTCCGGGTGTTCACGATGTCGGCGAGGGAAAAGCAGTGTGGAACCCGGATTTCCGGGTTCCAGCTGGAATGCGATACCACGGTGATGACACCATTCGTGCAACACGGGGGGTAGTGCCGTGCCCTGACCATGCACGACGCGCACGCAGGCCATATCCCGCCATTTCTTCAGCAGATGATTAAGGGCACGGGACATAGCTTCCACTGTCATTCCGTGGAAATCGACCTCCATATCGACGTCGTTTTTGCCTCTCTTCTTACGCCCGCCCATTCGGTTTCTCTCAGTATCCAGTGTCTGTGAGATTGTAGCATGTAGAGCCATCAATCATGCGCGAGCTCTGCACAGTGTACGCGCGACGAAGTGTCTGTTGCTGGAGTATACTGGATTGATGGGAACGAGAGCGGATGTCCGATGGAGGTCGAAGGCACCATGCGTGTTCTGGTCGTGGAAGATGAGGAGAAAGTAGCCAGTTTTGTCAAAAAGGGGTTGGAGCAGTCTGCCTACACCGTCGACGTGGTCGACAACGGCGAGGACGCGCTGGCCTGTGCACTGACCAATGACTACGATGCTATCGTGCTCGACATCATGCTGCCTGGCAAGGATGGGTTTTCCGTCGTACGGGAACTGCGGGAGCGCGGCTGCACAACACCGGTTCTGGCGTTGACTGCGCGTGACTCTCTGGAAGATCGCGTGCAGGGACTGGACAGCGGATGCGATGACTATCTGGCCAAGCCCTTTCATTTCGAGGAGTTTCTGGCGCGCCTGCGCGCTCTGCTGCGTCGGAAGGGCACTGCGCGAACACCGCGACTGGAGTATGGTGGTCTGGTACTGGACCCGATCACTCGCATGGTGACCCGTGATGGTCGTCCGGTTGAATTGACCAACAAGGAGTATGCACTACTGGAACTGCTGCTCCGACATCCCGGGCAGGTGTTCACGCGCACTGCAATCCTCGAGAGTGTGTGGGGATATGACTTCGATGCGGGAAGCAACGTGCTTGAAGTCTACATGAATTTTCTGCGTAAGAAGATAGACCATGGAGCCAGGCGCAAGCTGCTGCACACAGTGCGTGGCGTGGGATATGTACTGAGGGAGGAGGCGGAGTAGACGGTGGGTGTCGCGCCGTCCATAGCAGGTCGTCTACAACTGCCCCGGCAATTGCTTCGGGACTGGCCCCGACCGCGCAGTCTCCGGGCGCAACTGGCGTTGTGGCATGGGGGCCTGCTGGCCATCACCTTGCTTCTGCTGGCAGCGTTCACCTACGTTCTGTTGCGGCAGTTCCTGAACTCCCGGGCCGACACGGCGCTGGCAGAGTACGCAGAAACGACAGCAAAGATCATCGTGGCGGATCTGCTGCGCTTTCAGCAACAGTTTCCCGGCAAAGAGATTGGTCCTGCCGAGGAAGCGCGCTTTGTGGACAACAACGATGTGCAGTCGTGGGGACGGTATGTGCAGGTCATTAATCGTCGGGGGGAAGTGGTAGCGCGTTCCGATGCGTTGCGAACCAAACACCTGCCCCGGTTGCGTGACGACGCTCTGTTGCGCGGTTTGCGCGGAGAGACCTTCTTCACCACAGAGACGGAGCTCGGCGAATATCCGGTGCGGATTGTCACAGTACCTATCATGATCGGCAACAGAGTGCCGTATCTGGTGCAGGTCGGCGCGTCTGTAGAGGGCGTGGAGGCTGCGCTGAAGCGTGCGTCGGTGATCTTACTGGTGCTCACCCCATCGGTATTTGTGATCGCTCTGGTCGGGGGGTGGTGGTTGGTCGGGCGCGCCCTGAAGCCTGTGGACGATATGACACGTGCGGCGTTGTCCATCGAGAGCAAGCGACTGGATGTGCGACTGGTTCCTCCGCGTACGGATGATGAGATCGGGAGACTGGCTTCTGCGTTGAACGAGATGATCGCGCGGCTGGACAAAAGCTTCCGGCAGATCGAGCGCTTCACAGCGGACGCATCACATGAACTCAAGACCCCTCTGACCGCGATCCGTGGAGAAGCAGAAGTGGCGCTCATGTCGGACCTGACGTCGGAGGAGTACCGGCGTGCGTTGCGAAGCATCCTTGAGGAGACAGAGCGTCTGACGGAGATTGTCAACAACCTGCTTCTACTCTCACGGGCGGACGCCAATCAGGTAACCCTGAAACAGGAGCCGGTCGCACTGGACACGCTCGTCATGCAGGCCTACGAGCGGGTAGAACCTCTGGCCCGACGCAAGCGTATCACACTGGACATCGAAAATCTGGAGGAGGTTTCCCTGCGGGGCGACGCGCTCTGGCTGTTACAACTGCTGACCAACCTCCTGAACAACGCGATCAACTACACACCTGAGGGGGGAGGAGTTTTCCTCTCGTTGCGTTGCGAATACGTGGGAACGTCCCGGCGTGCCCTGATGCAGGTGCGCGATACCGGACCGGGCATCCCACCAGAACACCTGCCGCACATCTTCGATCGTTTCTACCGCGTGGATCCGGGCCGAAGTCGGGATCTCGGTGGCAGTGGCCTCGGTCTCAACATCGCGCGTTGGATCGCAGAAGCACATAACGGGCAGATCCGCGTTGCCAGTGAGATAGGGCGCGGAACAACGTTCACGGTGGAACTGCCTGTGTGTGCGTGAGTGTTGCCTGCGGTTTCTGTCAGGCTATCGGGGTATAATGAACCACGATCTCACTGGTTCGGGACGATACCGGGTTGATCTCTGCAAAAGTCCTTCGGGGTACGCTTCTCCTCTTCAGTCTTACCTGCTTTCTATGGCAAGGGCAGAAACCGGTGGTTGCTGGCCTTCCGGACCCCACACAACCCGACGTACAGGTCGAGTTTTTTGGACCGGATCGGGG
>JANWZQ010000163.1 GCA_025054835.1 Chthonomonadaceae bacterium | reverse complement strand
ATGGATCACGAGGTAGAGATCGCCGGCAGGCCCGTTGCGCTCCCCGGCGTCTCCCTCACCTACCAGTCGCAACCGCATTCCTGTGTCCGCCCCTGCAGGGATTTTCACGGTGCGTTCACGCAACCGGCGCACGCGCCCGCTTCCGCTGCAGGCCGCGCAGGGTGTGGTAACGACCCGTCCTGCGCCGCGGCACCGTGTGCAGGTCTGTGTGCTGTGGAAGGTACCCAGCAAGGTGGCCTGCGAGAACCGGATCTGCCCGGCCCCGTGGCACTGGGGACAGACGTCGGCGCTGGTTCCGGGGCGCGACCCACTTCCCTGGCAGGTATCGCAGGTCTCCATGCGATGGAAGCGGATGGTTTTCTCCACACCTGCGGCCACTTCTTCCAGTGTTAGCTCCAGATCCTCGCGGAGATCATCGCCACGCACCACCGTGGTGCTTGCACCGGTTCGTACCCCCATTCCTCCGAAGAAGATGTCGAAGATGTCCCCGACTCCCCCTGGAAAGCCACCGAAGCCAGCATCTACCCCACCATTCACGCCCTCATGTCCGTAACGGTCATACTGCCGGCGCTTGTTCTCGTCACTCAGCACCTCGTAGGCAGCCTGTATCTCCTTGAATTTCTCCGCAGCGTCAGGGGCTTTGTTGACATCCGGGTGGTACTTGCGGGCAAGGTTTCGATAGGCACGCTTCAACTCTTCAGGGCTGGCATTTCTGGATACACCGAGAACTTCGTAGTAGTCGCGCGGTTGTGCCACCATACTGCTCCTTACTCCCTGTGTCAAACCCTTGTAATGCCGGAGATCCGGCGCACGCCCCGGGTTGTGTCCGGGAATGTGTCCCTGCACAAAGTGCGCCAGCGAACGTCCGGGACGTAGATTTCCCGTACCATCAATACGTCCTTACAAAGAGCCAGTATGCGCCCCGGGATTTTTATTCCGCTGCGCGTGCGCTCGTTCTGAAATTTCGCGTTACAGGGGATTCCCGGAGCGTTTACTCCTGCAACTTCCGGGAAAGACGTTCTATCTCTTCTTCAGTCAGGCCCGTAGCGGTGT
Source organism: Chthonomonadaceae bacterium (assembly GCA_025054835.1). Taxonomy (GTDB): domain Bacteria; phylum Armatimonadota; class Chthonomonadetes; order Chthonomonadales; family Chthonomonadaceae; genus JANWZQ01. The sequence goes on along the minus strand of JANWZQ010000163.1, from coordinate 4,668 downwards.
TGACCTGTATCTGTTTGCGTCGCCCTGACTGCAGTTCTTCTGCTGTGACATGCACGATGCCATTCACATCCACATCGAAGTGTACCTCGATTCGAGGGACACCACGGGGGGCCCGGGTGATCCCGGTCAGCTGGAAGCGCGCCAGCAGTTTGTTGTAGACGGCCAGCTCGTGCTCCCCCTGATAGACCTTGATTTCCACTGTGGTCTGTCCATCAGACGCAGTGGTGAAGATCTCTTTTCCCTGAGTAGGAATGGTCGTGTTCCGCTCGATGATGCGAGAGATCACCCCTCCAACCGTCTCAATTCCCAGGGACAGGGGCGTGACATCCAGCAGCACCACTCCGGTGACTTCGTCGTTCAGCACGCCTGCCTGGATCGCTGCCCCGCGTGCCACGGCCTCGTCCGGGTTCATATCGCTGTAAGGCTCCTGTCCAAACAGGCGCCGTGCCAGATCACGCACAGCGGGCATTCGGGTCGCACCACCTACCAGCAGCACCCGATCGATCTGTTCCGGGGTCACCCGGGCATCGGCCATAGCCTGCCGGGTCGGGCCGACCATCCGATCCAGCAGGTCCGAACACATCCTCTCCATCTCGGCACGCGTGATGTCGATTTCGAAGTGCAGGGGTCCTTCCGGGCCAGAAGAGAGAAAGGGGAGATTGATACTGGTTTGCGCCAGTGTCGTTAACTCGATCTTAGCCTTTTCGGCGGCGTCTTTCAGGCGTTGCATGGCCATACGGTCGCGGTGCAGGTTGATTCCTTCCTGCACTTTGAACTGTTCGACCATCCACTCCACCAGACGATTGTCCCAGTCATCCCCGCCCAGCCGCGTGTCCCCGCTGGTAGCCAGCACTTCGAACACGCCGTCGCCCAGCTCGAGGATAGAAACATCGAACGTGCCGCCGCCGAGGTCCCAGACCAGAACCCGTTGCACGTCCTCCCGATCTACCCCGTAGGCCAGGGCTGCCGCCGTAGGCTCGTTGATGATCCGCACCACATCCAATCCTGCGATGGCGCCTGCGTCTTTGGTTGCCTGCCGTTGCGCGTCGGAGAAGTAGGCCGGCACTGTGATGACCGCTTTTTCGACTTTCTCCCCCAGGTAGGCCTCGGCATCCGCCTTCAACTTCTGCAGGATCATCGCCGAGATCTCCTGCGGGGTGTAGACCCGGTTGTCGATCTCGACCTTGTAGTCGGTGCCCATCCGGCGTTTGATGCTGCTGATGGTACGCTCCGGGTGGGCAATCGCCTGCCGCTTGGCCATCTGGCCCACCAGTCGCTCGCCGGCACGCGTGAACCCGACCACGGAAGGGCAGAGACGGCTGCCATCGGACAGCGGGATTACCGTCGGCTCCTGTCCTTCCATCACCGAAACGACCGAATTGGTCGTTCCCAGATCGATACCGATGATCTTGGGCATAGCGCATCCGGGACAGCGATCAAGCAGCTGATTGTCCAGTCTCCTGCAGGCCCGAGGACTTACTCCTCGTCATCCCCGATGAAGTCGTCCACGATGCTCTCTTCCTCGTCTTCATCTGGCAGCATATCCATGTCGTCGAGTACCAGTTCCTCGGCCTTGAAGCCTATCCCGATGCCGTCGTCGACGGCATCGTCCCCATCCTCTGTATCTGGCAGAGCTGTGCGGAAAGCTTCCAGCTCGGACAGCGCTGTGTCCATATCATCGACGACATCGTCCACAATCAACGGGGCGGCTGCAATAATATCTTCCAGACTGGGTTCGGCAGGCTTCAGGGCCGCTTTGTGCGCGGCCAGGGACGGACTTTCGATCTGGCGTGGAACGATCATGCCCTCTGCAATCTCTTCCAGCGCAACAGTCAAGGGATTGGTGGAGCGCGTCTCGATCAACTTCCGCGCACCATCTTTCAGCTGACGGGCTCGCTTGGCGGCAAGGATCACCATTGCGTACTTGCTGCCGAAGCGATCCAGTTTGTCTGGAGACGGGTAAATACTCATCGTAACACGTGCCTCCCTTCACGGCGCAAACAGGGTCTGGAAGTTTTATTGTGAAGGCAAAACAGACGCGTTGTCAAGTCAAACGCACTCACAGGGGACAGAATAGTATCACTCGCTCACGGCCCGCGTGAGGGGTCGCGTTAGTCCAGAGGAGCTTTCTGCAGGTTTCGAGCGTGTACAATCCGGTTGCGCCCGGCACGCTTGGCAGTGTAGAGCGCTTGATCCGCCATTCGGATCAGTTCCTGCGCCGAGCCTACCTCCAGTGTGAGCGTGGCGGCTCCGAAGCTCGCCGTGATAGGTCGATGGCTCCATGCCTGCTTCAGGATCTGGTGCCGCAGGCGCTCTGCCACGAGACAGGCCTCGGTTGCACCGGTATCCGGCAGGAGAATTCCGAATTCTTCTCCACCACATCGCGCGGCAACATCGCTGGAGCGGATCGCCTGCACCAGAATAGCAGCCAGCTTCTGCAACACCTGATCTCCCGCGGGATGACCGAACGTATCGTTATATTGCTTGAAATGGTCCACGTCCAGCATAATCAGGGACAGAGCGATCTGACCGCGCATCGCACGCTGGAACTCCCGCTCCACCATTTCGTGAAACATCCGGTGATTGAACAGGCCGGTCAGGCTATCGCGCGCGACCCGATCTTCCAGAAGGCGGTTAGCCTCCACAAGGCTGCGATTGCGGGACTCCAGTTCCTCGGTATACTCACGTATCAGCAGCATCTGCGCCCGCAATTGCTCCTCATACTGTACACGCTCCGTGACGTCACGCACGGTGCAGATCACCCGACTGCCGTCACCCGCATGCAGAGGGCTCAGGCTGATCTCTACCGGGAACTCGATCCCGTTCTTGCTCAGCGCACGAAAGACACGCCCCTGTCCCATAGCCCGAACGTGTGGCGCGACCTGATAACGGTACCGATGCCGCACATGTACTTCCCAGAAACGCTCCGGCATTAGCATCTCGATTTTCTGGCCGACAAGCTCTTCCCGTGCGTAACCAAACAGGGCCTCTGCCTGCTGATTGCAAAGCTCTATTTTTCCATCCGTATCAATCATGAGGAGCGCATCGGGAGTGGCTTCCAGGAGAGTGCGAAAGAGATCGGAGCTGTCCGTTGCAGCAGGTTCTGCACCTGTGGCATTCGGCAGGCCCGGAGCTCCAGAATGATGTTTGACAGGCACTGCAGGTGCCACAAGAGCGTACGGGGGAAAACTGTCTGTCTCCGGGGGGTCACCCCGGCTGGATGTACCGGAGGGGTTGACACCTTTTTTGCGCATCTTCACCGCCTCATCCACGCAATAGTTTGCAGGCTCGTGGCAGATCGGTCACATACAAGCAGTTACTTCTATTTTCTGGCAAGAAGATGCTTTTTTGCAGGTTGTGCTGCCGGCATATCGGGCGGTATGGCGCTATTCCGTGCCGGTAATACCGTATGATGGAATGTTCCGGCGCTTGCAGCGCCAATATCGTACATAGAGGAGCAGGATCATGGCACGGTGCCCGGTCTGTGGTACGGATCTGGATCCGGAACTCTCCACCGCGGTCAGCAGTTACAGCGGGGAAATCTTTGTGTTCTGCAGCGAGCAGTGTCAGCAAGCGTTTGAGCGCGACCCCACGCGCTATCTGCGCCGGAAGCCTGAACGTTGAGTCGCACGGATCCTGCTGACAGGATCGTGCACCCGGACGCTGTACGCCGGGCCCGTATCCTGCTCCGTGGAAACCGGTATCTGTACCGAGCCCTCGCGTACAAAACCGTGCAGGAAGCGAGCGGGATCCCGTTGAAAGAGAGGGCATACACTGCCTCATGGCCCCACTGTCACCACGAGCAGGGTATCCCGGGCATGCAAGACTTTCCTACGATGCCCGGGCGCCCGTACGCCACAGAGGCATACACCTGCAGAGGAGATGTCCCTGAATGAGTGCAAATGCCCTATCGCACGGGAGCGCGGTCGGTGCCCGGCTGTCTGTGATGATGTTCCTGCAGTTCTTTGTATGGGGTGGCTGGTTTGTGACCGTTGGCAACTATATGGACAGCAACGGCATGAAAGACGCCATCGCCTGGGCCTACTCTGTCGGGCCAATTGCCGCGATCGTTTCCCCGTTCTTCCTCGGCATGATTGCGGACCGTTTCTTCGCGACAGAGAGAGTGCTGGCTGTCATGCACCTTCTGGGTGGCGCTCTGTTGCTGCTCGCCCCTGCAGTGGCCGCAGGGGGGTCCCCGGTGGCTTTCGTGGGTCTGCTCCTGCTGCATACGCTCTGCTACATGCCCACGTTGGGTCTGACCAACACCCTGGCGTTCCACAACGTGACCCACCCGGAGAAGCAGTTCCCGTTGATACGCGTCTTCGGCACGATCGGGTGGATCGTCGCCAACATCGTAGTCAGCAAAATGCTGCACGCCGACACCAGTGCACTGCAGTTCTACGTGGCGGGTGGTGCCGGCATTTTGCTGGGCCTTTACAGCTTCACGTTGCCGCACACCCCCCCACCTGCCGCTGGCCAGAAATCGACAGTCCATGATATTCTGGGTCTGGACGCGCTGGCACTGATGCGTCAGACTGCGTTCGCTGTGTTCCTCATTAGCTCGTTCCTGATCTGCATTCCGCTGGCATTCTACTATTCCTGGGCTCCTGTGTTCGTGAAGAACATGGGATTTGCCGACCCGGCTTTCAACATGTCCTTCGGCCAGAT
>JANWZQ010000152.1 GCA_025054835.1 Chthonomonadaceae bacterium | reverse complement strand
GGGCATGATCCTGTCCGGGAGGAAGTGTCCCTGTGAGCTCCGGTGGTAGAACTGGATTGGAGTCGGAAGCAGGTCCTCGGGGGGATGGGAATGGCCCGGCAATCCGACAAGGAAGCAAAGGAACAGTTCTTCGGAGAAGTTCCTGGTTATCCGGAGGGAGCTACTTTTCTCAATCGCTATGAGCTGTCTCAATCCAGGGTGCATCGTCCGTTGATGGCAGGCATCTGTGGCTCGGGTCTCTCGGGGGCAGAGTCGATTGTGCTATCCGGAGGGTACGAGGATGATGAGGACTACGGCGATGTGGTTATCTACACGGGGCACGGGGGCAACGATCTGGAGACCAAGAAGCAGGTGCGCGATCAGGAGCTGACGCGGGGCAATCTGGCGCTGGCGCACAACAGTCTGGCGGGTATTCCAGTGCGTGTGATCCGCGGACACAGGCATCGGTCGCCGTTTGCGCCGAAGACCGGTTTTCGCTACGACGGGCTTTACCGTGTGGAGGACTACTGGTGCGAGCGCGGTAAGTCGGGTTTTCTGATATGGCGCTTTCGTCTGGTGAAGCTGTCCTCGGCGGGTCGGGAGCAGGGTGAGGGGGATGCAGTCAACGAGAGCAGGGAACCATATCGGGCAATCTCTGGCGGGACGCGTGATAGGATCGTCACCCGGGTGATCCGGGATACTGCGACAACATTGCAGGTCAAGCGGCTGCACGACAGCACGTGCCAGATTTGTGGTGTGCGTCTGGAGACGGATGCAGGGGCTTACGCGGAGGCTCTGCATCTCCGGCCGCTGGAGCCGCCCCATAACGGCCCGGATACACCGGAGAACGTGCTCTGTCTGTGTCCCAATCATCGTGTGCTGGTGGAGCATGGGGCGCTTACGATCGAGGATGACCTGTTCGTTCCGGCTGCGGGCACCCGGTTGCGCACGGCCAAAGGACATACGATCGGGCAGGAGTATGTGCGTTATCGTCGAGAGCACTACAGGCGGAATGCAGAGCCGGTCAGGCTGGAGCCTCCGGCAGAGAATGACGATGACCTTCTGTACGAGGACCCGGAGCTTCTGGAGGACTGACCATGTGCCGGTATGAGGGCCGGCACGATCAGGAGGACAACAGGTCATTTGCGTCATGACAGTGAAGGAAGCGACAGATGCAACCCGGCCGGCAGTGTCTGTCGGGATGCCGGTGTACAACGGGCAGAAGTACCTGCGTCAGGCTCTGGATGCTTTGCTGGGGCAGACCTTCCGGGACTTTGAGCTGATCATATCCGATAACGCGTCGCAGGACGCTACCGGGGCGATCTGCCAGGAGTATGCCTCCCGGGATCCTCGCATACGCTATTTTCGTCAGGAACGCACTTCGTCGGCGCAGGAGAACTTCAATTTCGTGCTCCGTCAGGCACGAGGGAAGTACTTCATGTGGGCAGCAGCCGATGACCTGTGGAATGCGCGTTACATCGAGGCGTTGTATGAGACTCTGGAGAGCGACCCGGCGTGCGTGTGCGCGCAGGGGGAGCATCAGGTCATTGATGCGGAGGGCAATCCGGTTGGAGAGGTGAGAGCTTTCTATGAGCTGGAGCACCCCTCGCGTCTGCGGCGTATCCGGGAGATTGCCCGGGGGAAGACAACGCACCTGTTTTTCTACGGGCTGCACCGTACGGCGTTGCTACAGCGCCATGCTGTGAAGCCCTTCCACCTGGTGAAGAAGCTGGCCAACAACTCGGAAACGCGCGTTCTGTTCTATCTGGTGTCTGCCGGGACAGTGCGAACGAATCGCGCTGCGCGTTTTCTCTATCGCGCACACAAGGGGTCTTTTAGCGGAAAGGGAGTGCCTGTCATGGGCAGCCTTCTGATCCGCACCGAACTGATTTTCACGACGGCCGCTTCGGTGTATCAGGGCAGTCGTTCCCTGTACGCCGCGCTATGGGCGTTCTGCGTCTCGGCTCTGTTTCAGACGCGTGCGAGCGTGAGCCTGCTGGTGCGGGCTTTGCTGGGGCGAGTGCCGCGTGTGCGGGAGTCCGAAACATCATGAGCGATGTCGTCTCTCCGCAGGTAACGGCGCGGGTGGACATCTGGCGTGTATCGCCACGGTTTTTTCTGAGCGTGGCGTTGTTCCTGATGTCGCTCTATGATGTCTACTTCCTGCGGATCGGTCTGGCTCCCTTGCCGATTGCCGGGATGCTGGTGTTGCTGGCTGCAGTGCGGTGCTACCCGCCTCTGTCGCGTCCGGAAAGTGTGTCCCGGCATCTGTTCACGTATCTGATCGCGGCCCTGCTGGTGTTGCTTTTCTTTCTCAGTTCTTTCTGGGGCTGGCTCCGTTTTGGCGAGGTTTATTTCAAAGGCGCGATCGGGCTGAGTCTGGGGGTGGTGGTGCTGGTGGTTCTGCTGGCCCGGGATGCGAACCGGCAATTTCTGGAGGATCTGCACCGGAGTCTGGGGGATCTGCTCACGGTGCATGTTGTGTTCTGGTTGATACAATTTGGCTATTTTTTCGCTACCGGGCGTTATCTGGATTTCATCGAATTTCTCACAGGACACCCTTCCCGGAAGCTATATGCTGGTTATGGGCTCGGTTTGACCCGGTTCACCGGTCTGTTTGTGGAGCCGGCCATCTACGCGAGTTTCATGTACATGGGGTTGACCATGCGGCTGGCCCGGACGGGCTTTGTGGTGGGGCGGATGGAGCTGGTGGCTATCGTCACGGTTCTGGCAAGCCTCTCGGTCTACGGGGCATTCCTGATGGCGTTGTTGATCCTCACCTGCGTTGTGTATTCCGGCAGAGGCGTACAGTTGCTGGCGTTGCCACTGATCCCGGTGGTCGTGGTGATCGGGCTGTTCACGTTGTTCGCCGACTCGCCGGTCACCGAGTACGTCCGGTTGCGTATGCTGGCGCCTCTGCAGGACTCGTCCGGGCAGACACGATTGTTGCGTGGTTTCGCCAGTATCCTTGAGTCTCCCGAGGAGATCCAGCTGCTGGGTAAAGGGATAGGGAACTACGACCAGAGCCTGGGAGTGACCAACGGGGTGGCCTATCTGCTAGAGTATCTGGGCATGGTGGGTACAATCTTTTTTACCGGGCTCATGGGGGCGCTGTTCCTGCTCCGGAGGGTTCCTGTGGTGTGTCTGTGGCTCATCGGAGTGATGCTGCTGGGGTCTCCCATGTTCACTTACTTTTACTGGTGGTTCTGGGTTGGATTTCTGATGCTGTGCGCGCCCGGGTCTGTGAATGCGCTTTCTCGCAAGAGGGTGGTAACGTGATTGCGGCATTGCGGAAGGTCTGGCGCAGGAGTCGGATTTTCAACTACGGGTTTGTGGAGCGTGATCTCTGGATCGCTCGTGAGGCTGCGCGTGTTCCTGCGGGCTCGCGTGTGCTGGATGTAGGGGCCGGGGTGGCGCCGTACCGACCCCTGTTTGCGCATTGCGAATACAGGACGACAGATGCCTGCCCTCTGCAACCGCATCAGAATCGGGGTGGGCAACCCTACGGACAGATCGATTATGTCTGTGATGTAACAGCGATACCTGTGCCTGATGCCTCCTTCGACGTGGTGATTTGCACGGAGGTTCTGGAGCATGTTCCGGAGCCGATCAAGGCGATACAGGAGTTCGGGCGGATTGTGAGGCCGGGGGGATTGTTGCTGCTGAGTGCGCCTCTGTCCGGATATGTGCATCAAGAGCCGTACCATTTTTACGGGGGCTTCAGTCCGTACTTCTATCAGAAGTTTTTGAGTGAAAACGGCTTCACAGACATTCAGGTCATGCAGAATGGGGGCTTTTTTCGCCACTATGGCGCGCAATCGGTACGCCTGGTGAACTGCCTGAAGCCGTCGGTGCTCACGCGCAATCCGTTGTTGCAGGTGCTGCTGTATCCGTTGTGGATACCTCTGGTGTTGTATCTGGGGATCCTCACCCCGCTGATCATGCATGTTCTGGATCCGCTGGACCGATCCAACATGGCGACTGCGGGCTACCATGTGAGGGCACGAAAGTGTGCGTCATGACTGCCGGGCCAAAGGAACGCGGTGTAGAGACGCCTCTGGTGTTCTTCTATCCGCACGCGTACTTGCGCGACAGGCAGCTGGATACCATCCGCCGATGGCCACGCGACCGCGTGTTGAATCCGGAGATCGGTGAGCGGCGGGGGGCGCAGGTGAGCCGGGCGCAGGCTCTCAGTCACCGGTGGATGCAGGACTGGCGGAGGAACCTCTGGCTGTTGAATGTGAAGATGCGCCCACGAGGTCTTCCTGCAGAGGCGGCGGTCTACGTGTGGGGCGGGCTATTGCTCACGGGGCCGTTCATTGTGGATGTGGATAACCCATACGCTTTTACCGGATACAATCTGCGTGCGTTGTCGGTGTACCGGCCTGTGATCCGCAGGGTCCTGCTCAGCTCTCGCTGCCTGCAGATACGTTGTATGAGCGAGGCCTGTCGGCAGAGCTTGCGGATCCTGCTAGGGGAGGATTGCGGCGCAAAGGCCGTGGTTACTTATCCATACATGCCCCCGCAGGATGTAACGATCCCGGACAGAGCGTCCGGCCCCTGTCGCTTTGTCTTTGTGGGCACCCAGTTTGAGATCAAAGGGGGGGCGGCGTTGCTGCGCGCGTTTCGCGCAGCGCATGCGCAGGATCCGAACATCCATCTGGACGTGGTGACGCATCTGCCCGCAGAGTTCGAGGATCTGGCGCGTTCGCCTGGCATCACGGTGCATCCACCGGAGTTTACCCGCCAGCAGATTATCGACACCTTTTTCCGGCAGTGCGATGTGCTCCTACATCCGACGTACATGGAGTCGTTCGGGATGGTGATCCTGGAGGCCATGTCTTTTGGCCTTGCTCTGGTGGCGACAGATGTCTATGCGATCCCGGAGATGGTATTTCACGGAGTGAATGGATATCTTCTGCAACCGCCCATCAGTGTATGGGATGGGGTGCTACCAAGTGAGGTATACTACGATCTGCCCCGTTTCAAGCAACGGATCCGCCAGACGGACACACGAGCCTTTGAGCAGCAACTGACCGGGAAGATCCTGGAGCTAGCGCGTGATCGGCAACGGTTGTATCGGTTTCGCTGTGCCAGTCTGGAGTTGTTTCATGCGCGCTTTGCGTCATCCCCCGCCTGATACGAACAGGGCTTACTTTCTGGTAGAGATTGCGTGTTCATGATGACACGAAATGAAACCGTTTCTGTTGTTGCGGTTGTTTTTCTGTGCACCGCGGTCTCTGTGCCCGGGATGGCACAACGTGATCCTACCAGTGGCCCCAATCAATTTCCGCAGTTCCGCAACCTTTCTGGCCTGGCAGGATGCGGTTATGGAGCAGACCTGCAGGGATATCGGTCCCTTTCGGGGCCAGTGGCGTTGTCAACTCCGGTAGCGCACACTCTGGGGCGCGGGATGGTCCAGATTTCCGGGGGCACGCTCAGCTTTCATTCTCTGCCTGAGATCAACGGCAGAAAATCGAACGGTACCGGCTTCATCACCGTGGGAGCGACCCTATCGCGCATCAATCTGGCCGGTACCTTTTTTATCAAGAGCAGTGCGCTGGATCAGGTGTTCCACCTGCAGGCCCAGTACATTCCCGAGCCCGGGGCGAAGTGGGCGTTCTCTCTGGGAGGACAGGATATTCAGGGGCGGGGCGGATCTGCAGGGGACGCTTTTCTTGAAGACACACAGTCCTCCCAGTCTCTGTTTGGCGTGCTCACTTACCGGTGGGATGCCGGACGGCGTCCGATCTATCTGAGCGCCGGTATTGGTACCCGGCGCTTCGGGCGTCCGTTTGGTTCTATCAGTCATCAGATCGCTGCTCCGTTGCGCATCTGGGCCGAGTCGGACGGCTACGGGGTCAATTACGGGTTGCTCGGTGTGTGTCGTCTCGGACGTGGCGTTCGCGCGATGGAGTTGAACGCGACTGTGGGGCTGGTCAAGGGCCAGTACTTTGTGTTCTCTGTTGGAATGGGATTGTGACGGACAGGCTATCAGGATCAACAGATGTCACGCCAGCGACACCGTTCGTTTCCTTTGTTATTCCCTGCTTCAATGCCGCGGACACGATCCAGAGAGCGCTGGATTCGATAGGGGAAACGGATCTGTTCGATCTGGAAGTGATCGTGGTGGATGACGGCAGTCAGGAGCCATTATGCCGGGAGCGTTTGCGCTGGAACGTTGCGACGCCCCTCGTGGTCGTGACGCTGGATACGAACCGTGGGCAGCCGGCGGCATGCAATGCCGGTTTTGCGAAGAGCCGGGGCGATGTGGTGGTTGTTCTGGACGCGGATGATGCGCTGGCACCCGGCTGGGACCGGACATTGCGGAACCTGCTGGATTGCTGGCCTCCGGAGTCGCCTCTGGCGTTTGCCTGGGCGGTGACCGAGCACGGAGAGAGCACCGGACAGGGGCGCGGGATCTATTCCCGGGAGCAGTTCCTGGCTGGCGAGGGGCGGGGCGAGTACCTCCCTGTGTTCCGGGGGGAGGTCGCCCGGAAAGTCGGGTACATTGATCTCGGGACTCGCAAGCGGTGTGGCACGCTCAGTTACGCGCGCATTCTGGAAGCCGGGCCGCTGTACGTACACCCGGAGGTAATGCGTGTGTACTACGTGGGCGTGGCTACTTCGGTTTCCAAGAATCCTTTCGATGCCCGTAAAGCGCGCGACTCGTACCTGTGCTTCCAGGCCATACGTCAGGCGGTGGAGCAGTATGACCGCGCGCGGGGGCTTCCTGCCGGGAAGTATCTGCCAGAACTCTACATGAAGGAGGCGATTTATCGGGCGTTTGGAGAGTCGCGTGGGAGCGGGCTGGGGTTCGCATGGCGGCACCGGAAGCGTCTGGGGTGGCGAAGACTGGCTCTGGTGACCGTGCTGGCGCTGCTCCCACGGGAGGTGTGTGGCTGGTTGATATCCCGGGCCAAGGCATGGGGAGTGATCCGGGCCTTCGGGTAGACATGTGAGAGCACTGTTGCTGACTGCCGGGTAACTGCGAGCACGAAGGGTAGGGGGCCATGTGCGGTATCGTGGGGTGGGTGGGCGAGCCCGATATGGATCTGGCGCTTCAGATGCGTGATTGCCTCATCCATCGGGGCCCGGATGATGCCGGGATGTGGTACGATCCCGAGAAGGGCGTCTGGCTCGGGCAACGCAGACTTTCCATACTGGATCTCTCTCCTGCCGGGCACCAGCCCATGGTCTCACCCGGCGGGCGCTACGTGATTACCTACAACGGGGAGATCTACAACTATCCTGAGCTCAGGGAAGAGCTGGTCACGCAGGGAGTGGTGTTCCGGGGCAATTCCGACACGGAGGTGCTGGTCGCGGCGATCGAATTGTGGGGCATGGAAGCCACCGTGGAACGGATCGCGGGGATGTTTGCCTTCGCAGTCTACGATCGTCATGAGGATGCTCTCTGGCTGGTACGGGATCGGATCGGGATCAAACCGCTCTACTACGCGCATCGGCCCGGCCAGATCGTATTTGCGTCCGAGTTGCAGGCGTTACGGCCAGTGCCGTGGATCGATCGGGAAATTGATCGGGATGCACTGGCCTCTTATCTGCAGTACATGTGCGTGCCGGCGCCAGCGAGCATCCTGCGCGGGGTGCGCAAGCTGCGCGGTGGCGAGTGGTTGCGCTGGGATCGTCGTTCGTTGCAGTCAGGGCGTTACTGGACCGTGGAACAGGCGATGCGCCGCGGGAAGCAGCATCCGCTCGTGTGCTCCCTGCGGGATGCCGGGGAGGCTCTGGAGGAGCAGTTGCTCGCGCACGTGAAAGCACATATGGTTTCAGATGTGCCTCTGGGTGCGTTTCTTTCCGGAGGGATCGACTCCTCTCTGATCGTGGCACTGATGCAGAAAGCGTCCAACCGCCCGGTGAAGACTTACACGATCGGTTTCTCCGAGAAGTCGCACGATGAGTCCGGGTATGCGCGGCAGATCGCTACGCATCTGAGTACCGAGCACCATGAGGAGATCCTCTCCGCGAGCAACCTGCTGGCACTGGTGCCCCGGATCGCAGCCACTTACGACGAGCCTTTCGCCGACAACAGCTGCATTCCCACATACTTGCTGAGCCAGTTTGCACGGCGTGACGTGACGGTAGTTCTTGCTGGCGATGGGGGCGATGAGTTGTTCGGGGGGTACCCGCGCTACTTCTGGGCCGGGCGTATCCAGACATGGCAACAGCGCCTGACACGTCCGGGAGCGCGTTTGATCGGTCACCTGTTGCGTGGTCTGCCCGTTTCTCTGCTGGATGGGCCCGTCACTCATGTGGCAGGTGAGCGTTTCAGCGGTAGCGAAGGGTTGTCGCAACGGATCCATCGCTTCGGCGGGTACCTGTGCAGTACCCCGGCCGACGTGTACACCGAGATGATTGCTGTCTGGTCCTGTCCGGAGATATTGCTCGGGGGTGGTTGTGAGACGCGATTGGGCCCGGATCCCTCGCGCTTCCCCGGGGTGAACTGGGCCGAGCAGATGATGGCCGTGGATATGGAGAATTTCCTTCCTGATGATGTGTTGACGAAAGTCGACCGTGCCTCGATGGCGGTGTCGCTGGAAGTCCGGGTTCCGTACCTGGACCATCGTTTTGTGGAGTGGGCGTGGCGGGTTCCTCTGGCCATGAAGGTTGCGTCCTCCGGTGATCGGGGCAAGTTGATCCTCCGGGAAGTTCTGAGCCGGTATGTGCCCGCCAGCTGGATTGAGCGCCCAAAGCGGGGTTTCGGCGTTCCAATGCATCGATGGCTTCGAGAGGAGTTGCGTCTCTGGGCAGAGGACATGCTCTCGGAGACGAATCTGAAGCGCTGCGGGTTGTTCGATGTGGCTACCGTCCGGCGGGTCTGGCAGGAGCATCTGAAGGGTAGGAACCACGGTATCCGTATCTGGACCATTCTGGCGTTTCTACAGTGGCAGGAGGCCTGGTGCTGGTAGCAATGCGTGTTAGAGAGGTCTGTCATATTATCACAGGCACCGATACCGGTGGTGCTGAGGCCATGCTGTACAAATTGCTTTCTGCTGTCGACCAGCGCCGGTTTCGTATGCAGGTGATCTCTTTGATGCCTGTTGGTGCCGTCGGGCAACAGATTGCTGCTCTGGGAGTTCCGGTGCGCTCCCTGCAGATTGCACGTGGCCGTTTCTCGCCTGGCGCGCTGGGGCGTCTGACCCGGTGGTTGGCGGAGATGCGTCCGGACGTGGTGCAGACATGGATGTATCATGCGGATCTGCTCGGCGGGGTGGCAGCACGGCTGGCACGTTGTCGCAGGGTGTTCTGGAACATCCGTAACGGCACATTCGACCCACGGACCAGTAAACGCACCACCATGCTGGTTGCCCGGGCCTGTGCCCGCCTCTCGCGCCGGGTTCCGGACCGGATCCTCTGTTGTTCTGAAGTCGCTCGGCAGGCGCATGAGGCACTTGGCTATGCACCCGAGCGGTTCTGTGTGGTGCCCAACGGATTCGATCTGCGTCTGTTTCAACCCAGCACGCAGTTCTACCGGGAGGTGCGTGAAGAGTTGCAGATTGGCTCGGATGCACTGCTGGTGGGGCTGATCGCCCGCTTTGACCCGCAGAAAGATCATCACACGTTTGTTCAGGCGGCCTACCGTCTGCGCCAGAGGCACATCCCGGCGCATTTTTTGCTGTGTGGTAATGGCATCGATCGGGGCAACACCCGATTGGCACACTGGATCCAGGAGGCGGGGCTTGAGGGCTGCTGCCATCTGCTGGGACGTCGGCAGGATGTGCCGCGGCTCACCGCGGCACTGGATGTGGCTGCGTCTTCTTCCGCCTACGGGGAGGCGTTTGCCAATGTGCTTGGAGAGGCGATGGCCTGCGGGGTGCCCTGTGTCGCTACCGATGTGGGTGATGCGCGCATGATCATTGCCGATACGGGTAGGATAGTACCCCCGAGAGACCCGGAGGCACTGGCGAGCGCGCTGGCAGAGATCCTGCAAATGCCTCCAGACCAACGCTGTGAGCTGGGCAGGCGTGCGCGCCGGCGGGTTGAAGCCGAGTTCAGTTTGCCTGCGATTGTGGCGCGATACGAGCAACTGTATGAAGAACAGTGCTCGCAGGACGACGATCCTGTAGCTTGAGGTGCGGAGGACATGTGCGGACTCGCCGGGTTTTTAGATCCAGTGGCCTCGCGCGAACAGGGGGAATTGCTGGAGATCGTACGCGAAATGGCGGCGACGCTGGCCCATCGGGGGCCGGATGATGCCGGCGCGTGGGCAGATCCTGCAACGGGTTATGCGGTGGGCTTCCGACGTCTGGCGATCGTCGACCTGTCGCCCGCGGGCCATCAACCGATGCTCTCGGCATCCGGGAGGTACGTGATTGCCTTCAACGGGGAAGTATATAACTTCCGTGCGTTACGGGCAGAACTCGAGGCGGCTGCCGCGCCAGCGTGGAAGGGGCATTCGGACACTGAGGTTGTACTGGCCTCTATCGAGCACTGGGGAGTGGAGCCTGCAGTGCGGCGGTTCATCGGGATGTACGCGTTCGCGCTCTGGGACCGGCAGGAGCGTACGCTCTATCTGGTGCGCGATCGGATCGGCGTGAAGCCCCTGTACTACGGGTGGGCAGGAGGCACTTTTCTGTTCGGCTCGGAGCTCAAGGCATTACGCGCCTTTCCGGAGTTCCGTCCGGCAATCAACCGCAACGCACTCGCCCTGTACCTGCGCCACAATTACATTCCTGCCCCGTACAGCATCTACGAGTGTGTCAGCAAGCTGCCTCCCGGTTCCATCCTGAAGCTTCCGACAGGGACGGGAACGCCGGAGATCCGGCCCTACTGGAGTATGCATGCCGTGGTGGAAGCGGGGATGGCAGACCCGTTTACTGGATCGGATGCAGAGGCAATTGAGCAGCTGGATGCGTTGTTGCGCGATGCGGTCCGATTGCGGATGATCGCCGATGTGCCTCTCGGTGTGTTTCTCTCCGGGGGGATCGACTCCTCCGTGGTGACGGCTCTGATGCAGGCGCAGAGCTCCCGGCCCGTGCGTACGTTCACGATCGGCTTTCGTGAGGACGACTACAATGAAGCCGTACATGCGCGCGCAGTCGCGGAGCATCTGGGCACGGAGCACACAGAGCTGTACGTCTCTCCTGCAGAGGCGCTTGCGGTTATTCCACGTTTGCCAGCATTGTACGACGAGCCATTTGCGGACTCTTCACAGATCCCGACTTTCCTGGTCTCTGCGCTGGCCCGGGAAAAGGTGACAGTTGCGCTTTCCGGTGACGGGGGCGATGAGTTCTTCGGGGGCTACAATCGGTATTTCTGGGGGCGGGACATCTGGAGATGGACGGGGTGGGTGCCTGTTACATTGCGCTCTGCACTCGGGAACTCTCTGACGCGCGTCTCGCCGGAGGCCTGGGAGCGCTTCTTCAGAGCATTCATGGGACGGTTGCGGCCACGCAACCCGGGGCATAAGGTGTACAAAGTAGCAGAGATGCTTCAGGCCAGAACGCCCGAGGCGCTGTATATGACGCTGATCTCGCGCTTCAAGGACCCGGGCGCGGTGCTGCCATATGCGACGGAACCGCCGACCGTGTTGACCGATCGCTCCCGGTGGCCGCCTCTCGCGGATTTCACGCCACGCATGATGTTTCTGGATGCGGTCTCTTATCTGCCGGATGACATTCTGGTGAAGGTGGATCGGGCCAGTATGGGGATCAGTCTGGAGGCGCGTGAGCCTTTGCTGGACCATCGGGTGGTGGAATTTGCCTGGCGCCTGCCGTTGCATCTGAAGATCCGTGGGGGCCGGGGCAAGTGGGCGTTGCGGCAGGTGCTGTACCGTTACGTTCCTGCTGCGCTGGTCGAACGCCCCAAGACCGGTTTCGGGGTTCCGGTGGAGCAGTGGTTACGTGGGCCGTTGCGCGATTGGGCCGAGGCATTGCTGGATGCGACGCGCCTCCACCGGGAGGGAATTTTCGACGTTGCTGCGGTACGTTGCAAGTGGAGCGAGCATCTGTCTGGACGGCGCAACTGGCAGGATCATATCTGGGAGATCCTGATGTTTCAGGCGTGGTTGGAGAGCCAGCGTCCAGCTACAATCGGGTCAGGAGGATAACTGTCCGTATGAACGAACGCATTGCAGTGATCGGTCTGGGGTACGTCGGGTTACCTGTTGCTCTGGCGATGGCGCGTCACTTCCCACATGTGGTCGGGTTTGATGTGAACCGCTCCAAGGTGCAGGCGCTCCGGAATGGTATCGATCGGACAGGCGAAGTCTCGACAGAAGTACTCCTGACGACCCGCTTGCGGATAACGGACGATCCCTCGGAGCTCGAGGGCACCACTTTTTTTATCGTGGCCGTTCCGACTCCCATTGATCGTAACAATCGCCCGGATCTCAATCCGTTGATCCGGGCTTCGGAGACCATCGGGCGTGTGCTCTGCCCGAACACTGTGGTAGTTTATGAGTCGACTGTCTACCCCGGGGTAACGGAAGATATCTGTGGCAGAGTGCTGGAGCGTGTTTCGGGATTGCGGCGAGGAGTGGACTTCAAGCTGGGGTATTCTCCCGAGCGGATCAACCCGGGCGATAAGGAGCACACACTGGAGAAGATCGTTAAAGTGGTGTCTGCGGAGGATGAAGCGACGCTGGAGCGGGTAGCTGCGGTCTACGAGGCGGTTGTGGAAGCGGGAGTGCATCGTGCCCCGTCCATCAAGGTTGCCGAGGCCGCCAAGGTCATCGAGAACACGCAACGCGATCTCAATATTGCACTGATGAACGAGCTGGCGATGATCTTTGACCGTCTGGGGATCCGCACCATCGACGTCTTGCAGGCCGCGGCAACCAAATGGAACTTCCTGCCCTTCCGCCCCGGACTGGTGGGCGGGCACTGTATCGGGGTTGATCCGTACTACCTGACGACCAAGGCGGAGGAAGTGGGGTATCACCCGCAGGTGATCCTGGCAGGGCGTCGCATCAATGACGGGATGGGAGCTTTTCTGGCGCAACGTCTGGTGAAGTTATTGATCAACGCGGATATTCCTGTGAAGGGCGCGCGTGTTGGCATTCTCGGGCTAACTTTCAAGGAGAATGTACCGGATCTGCGCAACAGCCGGGTTCCGGACATTGTCAACGAACTGCGGCAGTTCGGGATCGACCCCGTGGTGCATGACCCGGTCGCCGACCCGCAGGAAGCTGTGCAGGAGTATGGTCTGACGCTGGTGGACTGGAGTATGGTACGGCAGATGGATGGAATTGTGCTGGCAGTCAGTCACCAGAAGTATCTGGAGCTCCCCCGGGAGGCGCTCTGGGAGCGGATCCGGCCCGGGGGCGTGTTGATGGACGTGAAGTCTGTCATCGATCCGAGGACCGTACCGCCCTCAATCCGCTACTGGTCTCTGTAGAGGGTTCACGCAGGTACAGGGAGGGGACATGCCTGTTACTTTCATTACCGGCGCAGCCGGGTTCATCGGATTTCATCTTGCCAGGCGCTTGCTGGAGCGTGGTGACCCTGTGGTTGGTCTGGATAATCTCAACCCCTACTATGACGTTTCCCTCAAGGAAGCGCGGTTGCAGCAACTGCAGGCCTATCCCCATTTCTCGTTTTACCGCGCGGATCTGGAGGATCCGCAGAGTGTTGCACACATTTTTGAGACACATCATCCCGACGTTGTAGTCAATCTGGCGGCGCAGGCGGGAGTGCGTTACTCTCTGCAGAATCCCTTCGCGTACGTGAACAGCAATCTCGTGGGCTTTCTGAATGTGCTCGAGGGGTGTCGGCATCATCCCGTCCGGCATCTGGTGTACGCCTCTTCCAGTTCTGTCTACGGAGCCAACACCAAGATCCCTTTTTCCGTTTCCGACAGTGTCGATCACCCGGTGAGTCTGTATGCTGCGACGAAGAAGGCCAATGAGCTGATGGCGCATGCTTACAGCCACCTGTACTGTATCCCCAGTACCGGGTTGCGCTTCTTCACAGTTTACGGTCCGTGGGGCCGCCCGGATATGGCTCTCTTTCTCTTCACGCGCGCGATCCTGGAAGAACGCCCGATTGATGTGTTCAACTACGGTAGAATGCAACGCGATTTCACGTACATCGATGACATCGTCGAGGGGATCGTACGTGTGATCGAGCGACCTCCCGCTGCGAGAACCAGTTCTGCTCCCGGAGCAGGGAGCACGGCACCGCATCGTGTCTACAACATCGGGAATCATCAACCGGTTGAATTGCTGCGCCTTATCGAGATCCTGGAGCGCTGTCTGGGAAAGCCTGCGATCAAGAATCTGTTGCCCATGCAGCCCGGGGATGTGCTGGCGACCTACGCGGATGTGGAGGATCTGGTCCGCGATACAGGTTTCTGCCCATCGACACCTATTGAGGTTGGTGTGGCACGTTTTGTCGAATGGTATCGATCGTTCTATGCGGTGTCATGAAAACAGTTTTTGTGCTCGAGGCGCCCGGGGGCTGTGTTGCGCGTACGCATCGTTGCGGCCGTGCAAAAAGCAGTATCGACAGGAATTCCAGGTAATTATGCTATACTGAACTGACCGATAATTCTCTGAGAGAGCCAGTATCGTCTCGCAACATCCGGGGTCCCGCCCCCCTGACCCCGTTGACGGAATGCCTTTCCTGCAGATCAGGGAACTACTGGATTGCACGGCATTTCCGGACTACGCATTCCGATGACATCGCTCTGCTATTGCAGGCATCGGGCACCATGCTGTGTCCGCCTGTGAGGGTGTGTCCTCCAGTCCAGCACGTGGCGCGACAGGGTCAGAGTGTGATGAAGAAGGTCATGCGCATAATCGGACGCCTGAACATTGGAGGGCCGGCGATCCATGTTGTCCTGCTAACGGATCTGCTGGACAGGAGCAAATACCAGACGACACTGGTTACCGGGGTCGAGGCGCCAACAGAAGGCAGTATGCGTTATCTCGCTGAAGAGCGTGGCCTGCACCCTGTCGTGATCCCTGAGATGAGCCGGGAGATATCCTGGCGCGATGATCTGGTTGCTCTGCTCAAGATCATGCGGTTGATGCGGCGCGAGAAGCCAGAAGTGATCCACACGCACACTGCCAAGGCGGGTTTTCTGGGGCGCACCGCGGCGCTATTCGCGCTGCCCGGCAGGCGTAAGCGCTTATACCACACGTTCCACGGTCATGTTTTCCACAGTTACTTTCACCCGCTCAAAGCCCGGATCTTCGTACACATTGAACGACTCCTCGCACGCTATACCCATCGCATTATCGCGGTCAGTGAGCAGACCCGTCAGGATTTGATTGCCTACAAGATCGCGCCTCCTGAGAAGATCGTGGTGGTGCCTCTGGGATTTGACCTGGAGCCCTTTGCCCTGTGTGCGCAGCATCGGGGTGCGCTGCGGCAGGAGATCGGTGCTCGTGAGGGGGAGGTGCTCATCGGGATTGTTGCGCGCCTGGTTCCGGTCAAGAACATCGCGTTGTTCCTGCAAGCCGCCGACTGCATTGCGGAACGTTACCGTCACGTGCGATTCGTCATTGTGGGAGATGGCGAGTGTCGGGAAATGCTGGAGGCGCAGGCACAACAGACGTCCGGGCGCGATCGGATCCACTTCCTGGGCTATCGGCGGGATTTGCCACGCATCTATGCGGATCTGGACATTGTGACATTGACTTCCTTGAACGAGGGATTGCCTGTGAGCCTGATAGAAGCGATGGCGTCTGGATGCGTCGTTGTGTCTACATGCGTTGGAGGCGTCCCGGAATTGATCGATGACGGACGGACAGGATTTCTGGTTCCTTCCGGGGACGTATGCGCTCTGGTGGAACGGTGGGAGGAGTTGCTGGAGCGCCCGGAAATGTGGCCCGGAATAGGGGAAGCGGCACGACAATCGGCTCTGCAGCGCTTCCATGTAGAGCGCCTGGTTGCCGATATAGAGCGCCTCTACGCGGCCTGATCCTGCCGTCCATCACGCTGGAATGTTCTTGAAAGGCCTGCACTCCGGGCAGGCTGTGACACACAGGAGAGTTTCAATCCAATGAAAATTCTGATCACCGGTGGTGCCGGGTTTATCGGTTCGCATCTGGCCGATGCGTTGATTGCACGTGGCGATGAAGTCTACGTCATTGACGATCTGTCTACAGGAAGTCTGGATAATGTCGCCCATCTGCGTGATCACCCGCACTTTCACCTGATTGTCGACACGGTGATGAACGAGGCGGTGATGAACGAACTGGTGCACCGGGTTGACCATATCTATCACCTGGCGGCTGTTGTGGGAGTCAAACTGGTGGTCGACAGCCCGGTGCGCACCCTGGAGACCAACCTGAAGAGCAGCGAGATCGTGTTCAAGCTGGCCTACCGTGCGGGCAAGAAGGTGCTACTGGCTTCTACCTCGGAAGTGTACGGACGCCACTACAGGAACAAGCCGTTGGCTGAGACCGATGAACGCATCTACGGGCCTACTACCGTCGGGCGGTGGAGCTATGCGGGGGCCAAGGCCATCGACGAGTTCCTCGCTCTGGCGTATCATCGCGAGCGCGGGTTGGAAGCAGTAATCGCTCGCTTCTTCAACATTGTTGGCCCGCGACAGACCGGGCAGTATGGCATGGTTATCCCGCGTTTTGTGCAGGCTGCCCTGAACAACGCACCTATTCTGGTCTATGGCGATGGCAAGCAATCACGCTCTTTCACTTATGTGGGTGATGCAGTGCAGGCGATCATCCGTTTGATGGAGGAGCCTTCCGCAGTTGGCGAGGTCTTCAACATTGGCAATGGAGAGGAGATTACCATCCTCGAGCTGGCCCATAAAGTGAAAGCCATGACCCGGTCACGATCGGAGATCCGCACGGTTCCATACGAAGAGGTCTACGGGGAAGGGTTCGAGGATATGGAATTCCGAACGCCCGATATCAGCAAGCTTCGCCGGTATATCGGGTATCAGCCTACAGTGGATCTGGACGGTATCCTGCAGAGAGTGATCTGTTACTTTGAGGAGAAGCAGGCACGCGCCGCGCTGGCGGTCGTACCGGATAAGCTGGGACATGAGGCTACAGTCACCCATTCAGCGCGTCTGTGAAGGTGAGAGGTCAAAATGTTTCTTCAGAACCTCCCGGTGATCGTACTGACCTGCTGCCTGTCGCTGGCAATAACGCGCCTGATCATTCTACTAGCGCACCGGTATGGATGGGTGGCGCGTCCGAAACAGGACCGCTGGCATCAGAAGCCGACGGCGTTGTATGGAGGCGTGGCTATCGTTGTTGCGTACATCGCGGGCAGCAGCATGATGGTGCCGCAGATACAGGGCGTTGCGGGGCCTGCGCTTGCAGGGCTTTTGATCGGGGGCGTAACGCTATTTGGCGTTGGGCTGCGCGACGACGTGCGTGCGTTAAATCCGCTGGTCAAGCTCCTGGGACAGGTAATGGCCGTGATGCCGTTTCTGGTCGGGGTCATGATCACTGACTCTTCGCCGCGAGTGGCGCTGAGTACGCCCCTGTTGATGCTCTGGATGGTTGGTTTGACCAACGCGTTCAACTTGCTGGATAACATGGACGGTCTATCGGCGGGCACTGCAGTAGTTGTCGGGGGCGTATTGACGTTCTACTGCATTCTGGCCCATCTGCCCGGATACGCTCTGCTCAGTGCCGTCCTTATAGCGTCCTGTCTGGGCTTCCTGTGGTTCAACTTCCGCCCCTACGGCAACGCGCAGATCTTCATGGGTGACTGCGGCAGCATGTTTCTGGGCTACATGCTGGCCGGATTGACGGTGCTGAGTGTGTGTCCCTCGGCGAGTACGCCGCTTGCGGGGGCTCTCGTTCCCCTATTCCTGATGGCGGTACCCCTGTTCGATACCTGTCTGGTGATCATGTGCCGACGCCGCGAAGGGCGTGCGATTTCTCAGGGGGGGAAAGATCATAGCTCGCATCGGCTGGTGTACGCAGGGTTCAGTGAGAAGCAAGCCGTTCTGTTGCTGCATGGATTGAGCCTGCTGTTTGGCGCAACTGGATTGTTCATCAGCTTCTTCCATAATCCCGTGATCGCCATCAGTCTTCTGGTGCTCGGCATCTCCGGGTTGATTGTGCTGGGCAATTTTCTCAGCGGGTTCACCGGAGCGATGCCGACCGTGCTTCCCGCAGCCCGGGCCGAGCAACGGCTCGATGTCCTGCCATCCTGACGAGGGTTGTCATTGCGCAGTGCGCTCTCCATGCGGAGTCTGCTGCGCGATGGCGTGATTCGGTGTTGCTGTCGAGAAGCTCGTGCCCGTGGTGGTCTGGTGTGAGGGAGGGAACGACCGGCTATGGCCGCATTGACGCTCACGGAAGAGATCTATCGGGACAGGGTGCTCGGGGGGTGGACAGGCAAAAGCATCGGGGTGACGCTGGGGGCAAGCTTGCGCGGTCAGAAAGTCCCCGGGCGTTTCAGTTACTACAGCCCGGTTCCCGGCCAGCCGGTTCCGAGCATCGCCATGGATTTCCCACTGGTATGGCTCTCGGCTCTGGAGGAATTTGGCCCCGATATCACCTCCGAGGATCTCGCAGTCGCCTGGTTGGAGCACCTGGACTACTCGATGGATGAGCTGGGCTTCGCCGCCCTGAACCTGCGACGGGGATTGCCTCCCCCTGCTTCCGGGGCCTATTCTAACTGGTTCCGACATGCAACCGGAGGGATGGCACGGGCCGACTTCTGGGCGATGGTGGCGCCGGGAGCTCCTCAGGTGGCAGCCTCCTATGCCTATCATGATGCCACGCTGGACCACTGTGAGGACGGTGAGTGGGCGGCCATGTTTCTGGCGGCCATGGGCAGTGCCGCATTCTTCCTCACCGAGCCACTCCCGCTTATCACGATCGGGCTGGCGATGATCCCGCGCACCTGCCGCACAGCACGAGCAGTCAAAGCGGCACTGGCCGCTGCGCATCGGGCCGCTTCGTGGTTGGAAGCGCGTGAGGCCGTACAGAATGAAGTCGGGCACAACAACTTCACTGACG
>JANWZQ010000125.1 GCA_025054835.1 Chthonomonadaceae bacterium | reverse complement strand
TCTGGCCGTTGCCGCGCACGATGGTCTTGTAGGTTGTCAGTTCTGTCAGCCCTACCGGGCCGCGGGCGTGCAGCTTCTGTGTGCTGATACCGACCTCGGCACCCATACCGAACTCAAACCCATCGGTGAATCGGGTGGAGGCGTTGACGTAGACGCAGGCCGCATCAACCTCGTCCACGAAGCGTTGCGCGGCTGTATAGTCCTGCGTTACGATCGCCTCGGAGTGCCCGGTGCCATAGCGGTGGATGTGCGCGATTGCCTCTTCCAGAGAGTCCACAACCCGGATCGCGAGGATGAGCGCAAGGTATTCGGCTGCCCAGTCCTCTTCCGTGGCTGGCAGGGCGTTCGGAACCAGCTGGCAGGTGCGCGCGCATCCCCGGATCTCGACACCGGCGCCGGTTAGTCGCTGACAGAACTCCGGCAGGAACGCCTCGCTCACGTCACGGTGCACGAGCAGGGTCTCCATGGCATTGCAGACCGATGGGCGGGAAACTTTGGCATTGAACGCGATATCCGAGGCCATCTGCAGGTCGGCGGAGGCATCCACGAAAGTGTGACAGACGCCCCCCAGAGAGGTGAGCACCGGAACGCGGGCGTTTTCCAGCACGACTTTCTTCAATCCTTCGCCACCCCGGGGGATCAGCAGATCCACAGTTCGCTCTGCCCGCATCAACGTCAGGGCGGCGTCCCGATCGGTCGTTGTGATGATCTGAATACACCCGGCGGGCAGTCCTGCGGCTTCGCCAGCCCGGGAGATCCAGTGTGCCAGTGTGCAGTTAGTGCGAATGGCTTCGGAACCACCGCGGAGAACCACGGCGTTGCCTGCTTTCAGACAGAGGCCTGCGGCGTCTACCGTCACGTTGGGCCGGCTTTCGTAGATGACTCCGATCACGCCGAACGGCACGCGCACGCGCTGGATTTGCAGGCCATTGGGGCGCCGGCTGCCATCGATCACCTGCCCGACGGGGTCTGGCAGGGCAGCGACCTGCCGGAGTCCTTCGGACATGGCGCGTATCCGTCCGGGGTTCAGTGTCAGGCGATCGATCAGCGCTTCGGACAGCCCGGCACGCTTTCCTTCTGCCACATCTTCACGATTGGCGTCCAGGATCGCCCCGGTCTGTTGCTCCAGCACTTCAGCCATCCGGAGCAACGCGGCGTTTTTCACATCTGTTCCGATGCCTGCGAGCTTCCGGGCAGCTGCCCGCGCCTGCTCGGTCTGACGCAACACCTCGGGATTCATGCGGTTCTCTCCGTCGTTCTCCGCGTGCGCGTTACGCCCGGGGTTGCGGCGGCAGTTCGGCGCGGCGGAGACACCAGTCCAGCACCCAGGGCCACTCGCCGTAGCCGTAGTAGGGGCTGATGTGTCCTGCCCCTTTCAGCAGGTGGATGGGCACTTCCAGCTTTGCGGCGTATCCGTTGGACTGATCGAATGTCGCGTAATCGTCGGTGTCGGACGCGACCAGTGTGGTTTCCCGTGCGGTAGCGCGTATGGCCTCCGGGGCCAGAGGGGGCGGGAAGAACGTTTCCACTCCCGGAGGTGCATCCACCGGAGGGGCCTGTGGCAACACGTAGGGTGGCGCTACCAGCAGCACCCGATCCGCAAGGCGCGGACCATCCGGGCCGTTGCGCGCGGCCACATGCATCCATGTGATGGCGCCCAGACTGTGCGTGAGCACGGTGAGTCTCGCGTCCGGTGCCTGTCTCTGGATCTCCTGCAGGGTGGTTTCGACCCGGTCCAGCCAGGCTGTCAGGTTGGGCGCTGCAGGATCCGGCATACGGGGGTAGTGGACCAGTTGCCCGGCCTCTGTCAGGCGGGCCACCAGATGTTCCTGCCAGTGTTCCGGCTTGTTGCCTCCCCAGCCGTGCAGCACCAGAAACATGTCATCAGCCATCACGACACTCCTTCATTCCTGACAAATGTAGCAGATATCGGGCATGCCTCCTCATCGGAGCGTGATCAGGTACGACAGGGGAGATCGGTATTCCTCTCCGGGTTGCTGCGCGATGTTCTGCTCCGCTCTCTACACCTGTCGCGACGTGTCGCCGATAATCCCCGGTGCCTGCCTGTACGGTTATCTCCATGATCGCAGGCCAATCCGGCAAGGTATCGGGCAACAACGTTGGAAGAGATGTCCAGTGTACCCACTCTGATGGCGGCCGCTTCCGCCGGGAAAAGCAATCTGGATCAGGCAGTAGATATTCTCGCGGCTGTGCTTCGCGTATCGGGCTATCATGCTTTCGATCTCAGCGATCGCACCGCACAGGAGATCAGCGCGCTCTACGAACAGTGGGCGCAGCATGTGCTGTTCGCCACCCCGCCTCCCGGTGAGTCGCTGCCACCACCGGGGCACGGGCTTCGGGACTGGAGCGGTCTCTATCGCTTCGTGATCGGTCATCGCAGTCAGGAGTATCGGGAGATCCAGCGGGCTCTGGCTGACACACGCGATCTGATCCCGCAAGCGCTGGAGAGCCTGCAGTTCGTGCTTTCTCATCAACGATCCACAGAGGCACAGGTTCTGGAGCGGCTTGCGTACCTGAGATCGGCCGCACACTCGCGTGATCTGGAGACCCTGCGCCGGGAGATCCTGCAGACAGTTCTGGCGATCGGCCACCTGCTGGCGCAGCAACAACAGCAGCAAGAGCAGCAGATCCTGGCGCTACAACAGCAACTTACGGAGTTACGGGAGCAGTTGCAGCAGGCTCGTGCGGAGAGTGCGCGTGACCCGCTTACCGGTCTGGATAATCGCAAGGCCTTTGAAGCGCATCTGGAGCGCACGTTGCGCTGGAGCCAGGCCTCCGGTCATCCTGCCTGCCTCGTGCTCATTGACGCGGACCATTTCAAGCGGATCAACGATACGTACGGGCACACTGTCGGCGACCTGACACTGATCACGCTGGCCAACTGTCTGTCGCGCACATTTCTCCGGCAGGACGACTGTGTTGCTCGCTACGGAGGCGAGGAGTTCGCCGTGGTCCTGCGTGACGCTGTTCAGAAGGATGTGTGCCGGCTTCTGGATCGCCTGTTTCAGGCGGTGCGCGCGTCGCGGATTCCTACGAACGACGGCGCGTTGCAGTTCACCATCTCGGCCGGTCTGGCCCAGGTCCGTCCCGGTGAGACGGTAACGCAGTGGATCGAGCGTGCCGACGACGCGCTCTACTGCGCCAAGCAGTCCGGCCGGGACCGCTATGCCTGCGCCTGAAACATACAGGGAGCAGGGGAGCGTTATGGGAACGCCCCCCTGCCGCAGGTCTCATCGGCCGCACAGGAACTCAGTCACTGCCTGACGCGTCGAAGTTGCGGATCAGCAGGTCGAGATCCCGTACATCCACCACACCGTCGCAGTTGAAGTCGGCCTCGCCAGCGTTCCAGTTGGGGTCGCCGGAGCCTGCATCGAACGCGGCGATCAACGCGCCGAGGTCCAGTACATCGACAGTGTTGTCGTCGTTAGCGTCACCGGCACGCAGCAGGTCGAACGTTGTGCTGCCGGCGTTGCCCCCCCGGAGATCCAGTGAACGGCTGACCGCCAACCACTTCGCCCCTTTGATGCGCACGTTATACTCCCCGGCCAGAATGTCATCCAGCACGAACTCTCCGGCACTGTTCAGCGTAACGGTGCGATCGAAGGAGCTCCCTCCACCGGCAGGCCGGAAGGTGAACGTGACACTCTGCGCCCGGTCCACGGCCTCCTCCAGCTGCAGCGCGCCCTGCACCGAGACGCGGGCAGTGAAGTCCAGGTTGTCCAGGTCCGTGTTCAGCGTGATGGTGCGATTTGCGGGCGTGTAGGCATACCCGGCGGTTTGCGGCGCGATGGTGTACTCCCCGGCCGGCATGTCGTTCAGAGTGTAGGTGCCGCTGGCTCCGGTGGTCACCGTGCGGTCCACAGCGCCATTGTAGCTGAGGGTGAGCGCCCACGTGTTGAGCGTACCCACATCGAGGGCTGCCAGGTCGCGCACCCGCAGGCGCCACGTCCCGTTGATCTGCTTGCCGATCAGCACGCTCAGGTCCTGTGCGGGTGTGGTCAGGTCCGGATAGGAGGTGATCAGGTCGTCGGCGGATCCACCGGTGCGGTTGTGCAACAGCACGGTGGTACCGTCCGGCGCAATGATCGCCACTTCCAGATCGCCCCGCCATGTGTGCGTGATGTTGACCTCGATCCGGATGCCGGTGAGCGTGCCACTCTCCGGTATGTTGATGGTGTCGGTAACGCCCGTGGCGTTGTTATCCGGGATGCGTATTCCAGGTGCCCGGTTGTACACCGAGCGGTAACGGCCGGTTCCTGTGGCGCGGACCGCGATGTTGCTCAGACCGACCATTCCGGCCACGCGGCCCTGAACGCGGTAGGTCTGATACGGGGTGATGATGGAAGCGGTGTTGGAGGGTTGGGAATCGCCCTCGGCCACGAAGGCGCGCACGCGATAGGTGTAGAGCGTATCTGGAGTCACGTTGGTGTCCAGATAGGTCGTCACGTTGGGGCCGGTCTGCGCAATCAGCTGGAAGGTACCACCGATAGTCTGCCGCTCGATCTTGAAGCCGAGTTCGTTGTCGCTGTTATCCGTCCAGCTCAGTTGCACGTGCGAGCCCGCGATGGTCGCCGTGAGGCCGCCGGGCGCATTGACGACGGGCAGGATCCCCCGGTCCACGAAGACCCTGCGGATGGCAGCCTGATCCTGTCCACCGTACAGGGCCTGATTGGCCGCCAGGATCGCGTTGGCCCCGTCCACAAACCGCCCGGACCGGGGTACCGAGAAGTGCGATTCCAGGATCATGCGATCGGCGCGGGTGCGCCCGACGATCCCGCGGATCTGCCACAGACAGGCACTCCAGATCTCCCCGTCAGCGTGTACCTGATTGACGATGTCGTCCGGATAGCGTTTGTTTCTGTCCACACGGCGCAGGAAGGGGGGATTGCCCGGGTTGTAGGAGACAGCGTCCCACTTGGCCACGTAGACGTCCCAGGCCGGTGCGTTGGGGCCGATGCCGGCGAATGCGGAGGCAGCCCAGTAGTCGCCGAATCCTTCGCCCATGGCGCCAGCCTCCGAGGTCCCGCCCCATCCCGGCACCTGATTGTCCTGAATGGCGTGTCCTGCTTCGTGCCAGATCACGCCGGCATCCTCGGCGTCATCCACTCCACCGGAGCCCACTGTGATCTGCTTGGTCGAAGGGCTGTAGAAGGAGTTGTCGTCTGTAATGGTGTTGACGTTGATGACCGTCTGCCGGTTCTGCACGTTGGTGAAACCCAGGCTCTGGATGTAGCGGGCAATCGTGTCGATATGATAATAGCAGTTGGTCTCGTCGAACTGGTTCTGCGAGCGGGTGTAGTTGAAGTTGAACGTGGCGGAGAACGCACGCGAGACTCCAGAGGCGACGGCAGTGCGGCAGTAGGTGCCGGTCAAGAAGCCACTGCCGTCCAGACCACGCAACGTTCGGGAGACGCGTTGTGCGGTCAGCACCGGCGAGTCGGCGTTATTGTTGTCTGCCAGAGTGGGAATTCCGGAGGTGGTGATCGGTTCCGGCTCGTAGACCATGCCGGTGCCGTCCACATAGCGTGCGATGTTCCGTGCCGAGATCACCTTGCCTCGCGCCGCATCCACCATCACTTCCCAGTCGGCGCCGGGATCCGAGGTCATGAAGGTGACACGCCAGACCGCTGCCGGACGCCCTCGTTCGACCAGAACGCCTATTTCGGCCTGTGGCGGGCTCAACAGTGGCGCTCCCACTGCCTGTACCGCAGTGTGTACGGCCTGCCCTTCCGGAACAGCCATGATCAACGGGGCTTCCACCGTGATGGGCACCAGATCCGCGTTCACCAGTTCCACGGCCTGTTGCTTGTTCAGGTGTACCGAGATATACCCGCCGAACACTGGCAGGCCGCGGTACGTTTGCTGATATGTTACATGGTGGCGGGTCAGGCTTTCGACCTGGCGCACCTGTTGCAACTCGCTCAGGTCCTCGCTCAGTCCCAACGCATCCCGATGGGTCTGCAGGTAACTCCGGGCCGCCTCGGCCGGTGTCTGCGCGCCGGGCACGGGCACCTGCGTGTACACGCGCCGGACATGACCGGCCGCGTCACGTTCCACAGTTGCGTCCGGGATGATCCCGGCTACAGGCCCGGTGAACTCGGGGGTTGGCTCATAACCCGTTTTCATTTCGATGGGGACCCCGCGCCGGGAAAGAGGCGCGCCCCGTTTGAGCGCGCTGCTCTCCAGAGCAAAGAGCGAGACCATACGTGGCCCCGCGTACGCAGACAGCGCCAGCAACAGAAGACTGCCCAGCAACACCGGGCGCGACAGGCGGAATCGCCCGGAGCCCGGAAAGCGTCGACATGCCCAGCTTTTCATGCGACAATTCCTCTCTTTTCCATCGTTACTGCATGTGACAGTCCCTCCGGAGGCCCTCCTAGCAATCACAGCACCGGGATCTGAATGGCACAAGAGGGGAAGCGGGCTCTTACCCGCTCTCTGCAGGGATTCGTGACCGAGGGCACCGGTTCCTGCTTGCTGTGTCAGGACTTCCCGGGCTGCAAGAGCACTTTGATGGACTGACGGCCATCACGGACCATCAGGAAGCCGTTCAGGTAGTCCTCCAGAGGCAGACAGTGGGTGACAATTCCGTCTACACGCAACAGTCCCCGATGCAGGTAGTCGATGACTCTGGGGTAGCAGTGCGGTCCCAGATGTGCCCCGTAGATGGTCAGTTCCTTCTGGTCCCCGATCAGCGTCCAGTCCGTGGTAGTCGGTTCTTTCATCACCGAGAACTCCACGAAGCGCCCCCCTTTGCGGATCGCCAGCAGGCCCATATTCACTGCCTCCGGGTGGCCCGTTGCCTCGATGAACACGTCGCACCCGTAGCCCTCCGTGAGGTCACGAATTTCCTGCACCGGGTCGACGGCCCCGGGTTGCAGGGTCACGTCGGCTCCCAGGCGCTTCGCGACCTCCAGGCGCGCCGGGTTCAGGTCCACTGCGATCAAGCAGCCGGGATTGCGCAGGCGCGCGCAGGCGATCATGCCAAGCCCCAGAGGTCCCATCCCGGCAATCACCACCACGTCGCCGAAGCCGATCTGTCCACGGTCTACTGCGTGCATGGAGCAGGCGAGTGGCTCGATCAGAACGGCCTTCTCGACAGGCAGGTCTGCGGGTACCCTGTAGTTGAGTGCGTCCGCAGGGAACCGCATGTATTCTGCCATTCCCCCCGGTACTGCCTGCCGGAAGCCGTATATCCGGTTGACTGCGCACAGCCAGTACGTCCCGGTGCGGCAGTAGCGGCATTGCCAGCAGGGAACAATCTGCTCGGAGATCGCCCGATCACCCAGTTGCAATCCATACTTCTCGGCCGCGCCCTCTCCCAGAGCGACTACAGTGCCGATCAGTTCGTGTCCGGCGGTGACCGGAGGCTGCACGTAGGCTGGTCGGTTCGCATCTCCCCAGAACAGAGGAGCTCCGCTGAAGCATTTCACGTCCGAGGCGCAGATGCCACACGCCTCCAGCCGAATCACGACTTCTCCGGGGCCGGGCACCGGTACCGGCACTTCATCGAGCCGATAATCTTCTGGCCCATGACAGCGCACCGCGCGCATGGTTTTCGGCAATGTGTCCAGTGTGACGTAGCTCATGTGGAGTTTCTCCTGTGAGGAACAGACAGGCCTCTGGATCCTAGCGCAATTCGATGCAGGCGACCTGCTCGGGTTGCAGTGTGAGGGATAACATCAGGCGCTCGCCCTGCTTGCGCATCGGGAGCTCCTGACCGGACAGCAGCTCCAGCACAGCGGACGGCGTGTTGCGCATTCCCGGGGCGCGCAGGTCGACTTCCAGAGTGGTCTGCTGTGGTTGCCCGGTCGGGTTGAACAGCGTGAACAGATGGTTCCCGAAGCGTTCCACGTAGACGTCCGCGTTGATGCTGCGGGCGCGGGTCACTGGCTCCCATCCGGCCGCAGAGAGGCGCCGGATGATCGGGATGTAGCGGCGAAACAGGGGCCGATCCCGATTGTACCATTCCGGGTTGCCCCAGTAAGGATCTTCCGCCGCGTTGTGGCTGAACATGGAGGGGTAGATGGCGTAGAACAGGCAACGCTGGAAATACTTTTCTACCAGATCCGGAGTGAAGCGATCGAAGCGAGTGTTCATCAGTAGTAGATAGGGCTTCCTGCCACTCAACGTGCGGCGCAGGCACATGATCGCATCGTCATCCGGGTGCCATCGCCCCTGCGCGTCCAACCAGTTGACTTCTACCCCCATCACATCCAGCAGGGGCGCGAATATGGAGAAGCGCACGGGCGTAGCGTTAGCCATGAGCAGCTTACCCCGCCGGCGCATCTCGTTGCTCAGAAATCGGGTGAACGTGTGGGTGGAGTACCATTGTGGCAGCACCGGGCGCAGGGTGTCGGTCTCAAATGGCAACGGGTAGGGTGAGGCAGCCAGATGTTCAGGCCGGTAGTCCAGCACGTCGCTCCACCCCTCCAGAGAGTCCAGATACTCGCCGTCCAGTTCCCCGCGCGCTTCCCGGGCCTCCGGTCCGTACATGCGCTCGGCCAGATCCGGGTTGTAGGCCAGCCGGGCTCGGGTTGGTCGGTCCGGACTGTGCGGCAACTCCGGGTTGGGGTTCAAACAGAACAGGGCGCCATCGGCCCACGGCTCTTTGCGAAACTCCACATAGAATCGCCCATCCTCTCCGTGGACTCCGGAGTAAAGCGTGGCCTGTGCCATCTGCCGGTCTGTTTCCGAGGCCTGCACTTCGCCTGTGGCCAGGCGCTTCAGGTAGGCAATAGCGGCATCGTAGGTGCGGGGCACCGTAGCGGGCAGGTTCATCCAGAAGGTCATGGGCTCCGTGTAGCGGAAGCTCAGAATGCCCAGTGCATCGTCACTCTTGATGCTGTTATCGCCCTCGTGATAGGCGAAGTGGAAATCGGCATGCGCCTGCACGGTTGCCGGGTCTGTGAAGGGAATCCAGATTCCCTCTGCGGTAGCGCGACGGCGGTAGTGCAGCGCGTTCAGGCGATAGAACCGCTCCACGGCCCTGCGAAACCCTTGCGCTGGCTGCCCTTCGGAAGGCAACCGGAAGAGCGTGCAGCGAAACCGGGCATTGTGGGCCGGCCAGGCCGCAGTCTTCCCGGTAAGCGCGAAGTCCCATGCGATCACCAGATGCCGGGTCGTTGCGTTGTAGAAGAGGCGGAAGACACCTGGCCAGTCCATCTGGTTGGCGATCCCGATTACGTGTCGCGCACCGGAGATCGCCGCGCAGGGGTAGAGCGAGATACCTCCTGTGGCCCCGACGTTCAGGCGCGCCTGATATGTGTACTCCCGACCGGGAACGATCGTTTCTACACGCCGGATGTCCTGTCCCCATTGCCACCCGATTGCCTGTATCGGGATCGCCAGATAGATGGTTACAGCACGATCGGTTCCTGTTCGGTCGGTCACCTCTCCGTCCACGTGAAGGCTTTCGCCCTGTGGCACGATCCGGGCCGTGAAGGCAACGCGTGCGGGTGCTACCAGCCCTCCAGTACGGACGCCCCCGCCGGGCGCAGGTCGGGCCGGACCACGCAACGGTATCACGCCACCGCCTTCCCGAACGTCCCGCAGGAAGAGCCCGCCCGTGCTTGTGGAGGTTATGTTCTCTCCACCTGCCCGGACAGCGACGATCGCGCCGTTCGGTGCCACGGTCAGCTCCAGACCGTCCCGCGCGCGCACCTGCAGGGTGTCCTTCCGATCCCGTGCGCCCTGTGCTCCGGGCAAGGGCGACATCACCTGACTGTCGAAGATCGTGCGCTGATCCAGCACGCGCACGTTGAAGTCATCAAACCAGACAGTACCCCGGTGATAACGGAACAGGGCGTAGATGTATAGCGTTGCGATGGGCTTTGTGGGCAGGATCAGCACCTGCCGGCGCTCCCAGTCGTGCGTGCCTACCCGGAACGACGCAGCCTGTCCCCAGAGGTGTGTGCCATCAACATAGCGTACATCCACGTAGAGCGCATAGTCGCTGTTGCGTTGCCCGCCGACCGCATCGGCCCGGCTCCATCCGGACACGAGGACGGGCGTCGGGTGCGTCTGCTGTAGCGTGACGATGGCCTGTGCCCCGCGGACGCCATGCTCATGCACGCTATCGCATCGGATGGACTGCTCCCCGTTGCGGAAGGTGTTCCGATCGATGGTGTAGCCCTGCCCGAAGGCGTTCCATCCGGGTACGCCACCCCCCCGACCGTCACTGACCCCTCCCTCGAATCCGCTGTTCGATAGCAGGGGCGTCTGCGCGCCCGCACCAGCCAGCGTCAGGCAGAACCAGAAGGAACCAACAAGCCAGACGACCGCTCTCATAGTCAGCAACCCGCCTGTGCAGCCGAACCGTTCGGGAGCGCAGCAGTAACCCGGTCAACCAGAATATCCGCGATAGCGGTTGAACATCCCAGGAACGTTCCCATGCGGAACTGCACACGGGGATATCGAGCCCGGGCTTCCTCCAGCAGGGCAGGCAGATCTTCCATCACATGCGTACCCGTGTGCAGGAAGTAGGGCACGGCGATCACTTCGGACGCGCCCTGTGCCACACAGGCATCAATCGCTCCGGGGATATCGGGCGTGTTGCACTCCATGAAGCCAACCTCCACAATGGGAAACACGCCCCGCTGTTTCACCAGATCCACAACGCGGAACATCTCTCGATTGGCGTCCGGACGCGGGCTACCATGTACCATCACGAGAAGGGCCTGCATCATTCACTCCCGGTTGCAGGACATCGAGGGGTTGCAAAGAGTGGACACTCCGGATTTCTCCGACAGAATGCGGCGGCCTGTTTCCACACGTCGCGCTCGTGTTCCAGCGGTCGGGCAGCCTGTGCGCTGGCGATCAACGCGTCAGCCAGACGCTCATCGTACCCGATCGCATCGGTTACCGTGAACGTCACCGACGGGAACCGGGCACGCGCCTCATCGAGCAGACGGGGCAGATCCACGCGCACGAAGTAACCGGGCACCAGAAAGTAGGGCACCACCAGAATGTGTGTAGCCCCCTGCGCCACGCACTCCGCCACGGTCTGCGGGAACAACGGCTCCGTGTAGTTCAGGAACCCGATCCGCACCAGGGGCGCGAGCCCCTGTCGGCGCAGGTGTTCCGCGTGCGCCTGCAACGCCTGCTCCGCACCACACAATAAGGAGCCATGTGAGAAGAGAATGATCGCGTTCATTCCGGCCCGGCATCGATCAGAGGCGCTGCGAGCTGCCGCCTCCAGTTCCGATAGATGGGCATGCATCCGAGCATGCACAGGGCAATCAGGAAGGGGATCTCGGCCACGAGAAAGGTAGTCCACGAGGCGGAGATCGCCCATTCCCTTCCTACGAACGCGCCCCGGTAGAAGATCGCAGTCCACCCCCAGAAAGCCAGAGAGGCGGCACCGCCGTACACGAACGGACGTCTGCCTGCCACTCCGGCGGCGAACACAGGCAGGAATGCCCCGAACCAGAAGACCAGCATCAGGCCGATCGGCGCCAGGGCCGGCAAACTCAGCAGGCTTCCCGTGATCCGACCGGCCAACGCCGTGAACGCTCCCACAATCAACAGAGCCATAACCTCGCGCCGGGCCGGAAAACGCTGGTGCTCCAGCAGGGGCGGGTGCCTCAGGCCGATCAGATACCCGGCGCATGGAGGCAGCAACACTGTCACCGAGCCCAGAAATAGCACAATAAAGTCAGACACCGCACGCTCCCTCGCGTGTCCGGGCCGGATTTACCCGGCGAGTACGGCTTCCAGACGTCCTGCGCTCTCCCGCTCCACGTCGGCGTGCAGGCTGTTGCCGTGGCTGTCCATGGTGACCACTGCCACGAATCCGGAGGCCTGCAGATGCCACATCGCTTCGGGAATGCCGAACTCTTCCAGGAAGTGCACCCCAGTCACCTCCCGGATCTTCTCCGCATAGAATTGCGCCGCACCGCCAACGGCATTCAGGTACACCGCGCCGACTTCCTGCAGGGCCTCCAGTGTCCTGCGTCCCATGCCCCCCTTGCCGATCACAGCACGCACGCCAAACTTGCGGAGGATCTCTGCCTGGTAGGGCTCCTCGCGAATGCTGGTGGTCGGGCCGGCCGCCTTGACGTGCCAGCGACCGTCCTCATCGCGCAACATCACAGGACCGCAATGGTAGAGCACTGCTCCCCTCAGGTCCACTGGCGCGTCATGGTTAACCAGATACTTGTGGAGCGCGTCCCGCCCGGTGTACATGGGCCCGTCCAGAATGACCACGTCGCCCACTCTCAGCTGCCGCACGTCGGTTTCGGAGAGCGGCGCAGTCAGGCGGTACTCACGCCCGGTAGTCGGGATGCCCTCGCTCCGCGCCAGACGTTGTGGGTGCTCGTCCCGGAACTGCCAGCGGAGAATGGCCCCGGTCTGCGGATCCAGACGCACGCCCAGCCGCCGGAACGCCCAGCAGTTGTAGGCTACCGAGACGAAGAAGGAGGCCGGGAGGCGATTGAGTGCACCGATCTTGCAGCCCAGCAGAGTCACACCGTTGCCGAAGCCCATGGTGCCAATGTTGAGTTTGTTGGCGTTCTCCATCACGCGGGCTTCCAGTTCTGCCAGCTGCGGGTCGGGGTTAACATCGTCCAGGTCCCGGAAGAGTTGCTGTTTGGCCGCATCGTAGCCACTGGCACGGTCTCCCCCGATGCAGACGCCGATGAACCCGGCGCTGCACCCCTGCCCCTGCGCCTGCCAGACCGCGTGCAGGATGCAGCGGTACACGCCCTCCAGGTCCCGACCGGCCCGACCTACGTGCTCCAGTTCCGCAGGCAGGGAGTACTGGATGTTTTTGTTCTCGCACCCGCCACCCTTCAGGATCAGCTGCACCTCGATCTCATCCTCTTCCCACTGTTCGAAGTGAATGACCGGGGTGCCCGGCCCGAGGTTCAGGCCGGAGTTCTTTCCGGTCACGCTATCGACGGAGTTCGGACGCAGCTTGCCCCGCCGGGTCGCCTCCGCTACCATCTCCTCGATGGCCTTCCGGATAACGATCTGGTTGACGCCGACAGGCGTGTGCACGTAGAAGGTAGGCATCCCTGTGTCCTGACAGATGGGCAGAACGTTCTGTTGCGCCATATCCACGTTCAACTGAATGATCGATAGTGCCTGACCGGACTGTGTGTCGGGCCTCTCCAGGTCCCCGGCACGCCGCAACGCACGCCGGACGTCTGCGGGCAGGTTCGTAGCGGTCTCGGTGATCAGCTGTAGCAGACTGTCTCTGAGTTGTTGCATGGGGCCCTCCTGATATCACGGGTTGAGCGGAGCGTGATGTTGCCCCGTTGTTCACATGCCACGGAAGCGGGTTGTTCGCGGGAGCCGCCTCTGGCTTGATACTACCTGATCACCCGGAGAAATGCAAGCAGGAGGCCTGCGTGCACGTGGTGAAACTCATGCGCGACACAGACCGGTGCTGCTGTAGCAATGTCCCGGAACTGCGCGAGTGCACGTCGCCTCTGGGCCTGAAGGAGAGCATGTGGCATGAACTGGTTGACGTCCCCGGAAGTGTGGAGCGGCTTGATCACGCTGACCGCGCTGGAGATCGTCCTGGGTGTGGATAACATCGTCTTCATCTCGATCCTGTCTGGCAAGCTGCCAGTGGAGCAACAGGAACGCGCACGACGCACCGGCCTGATCCTGGCTTTGATCCCGCGGCTGCTCCTTCTGGGCTTCATCGGCCTGCTGGTGCAACTCACGGCCCCGCTTGTTAGCATTCCGGGTGTGATGATCGAAGGGAAGCCGCTCAGGCTCTCTGGAAAGGATCTGGTGCTGATCCTCGGTGGCCTCTTTCTGCTCTACAAGAGCGTGCATGAGATCCACCAGAAGTTGGAAGGGGAGGAGGGCAGAATCTCGGCCCGGGTGATGCCTTCTTTCCGAGCGATCATGGGCCAGATCCTGCTGATCAACGTGATCTTTTCGCTGGACTCGGTCATCACTGCAGTGGGGATGTCACGCCTGATCGGGGTGATGGTCGCGGCAGTGCTGCTCTCCACGCTGGTTATGATCTGGTTTGCCCGGCCCATTGGTGAGTTCGTGGAGCGTCACCCGACGGTGAAGATGCTGGCACTGGCTTTCCTGATCCTCATCGGCACCAACCTGATCGTGGAGGGGATCCACTTCCACATTCCCAAGGGATACACCTACTTTGCCATGGCCTTCGCAGTCTGTGTGGAGATGCTGAACCTGCGCGTGCGGCAGAAGTCGGAGCCGGTACGCCTGCACCGGGAAGTCGCCTGAGGAAAAAGCTCACCCTCCCTGTTCTGCGCTGAATGCCCGATAGGCATCCAGCACCGTTCTCGGGTCGCCGTCCATGCGGATCACTCCACGGTGCATCCAGAGCACGCGCTCGGCAACCCGCTCTACTGCCAGCAGGTCATGCGAGACAAACAGGATGGTCTTACCCTGTGCCTGCAGACTGGCAATCAGGCGATAGCATTTCTGCTGGAACGCCTCATCCCCGACAGCCAGCACCTCATCGATCAGCAGAATGTCCGGGTCGGTATGTACGGCGATGGAGAAGCCGAGCCGCAGTTTCGCCCCGTCGTTCCAGGTGCGCAACTGCGTGTCGATCTTGTCGCCCAGCTCCGAGAACGCCACGATCTGCGGGGTGCGCGCATCGATCTCTTTTTCGGACATACCGAGCATAGCGGCAAAGAACTGGATGTTCTCGAGCCCCGTGAGCTCGTGGTGAAACCCGGCTCCGAGTTCCAGCAGAGTCGCCAGACGCGCTCGCTGGCAACGTGTGTTCCACAGGTGCACGATGCCGGACGTCGGCACGTAGATCCGGGCCAGAATGCCCAGCAGGGTGGACTTGCCGGAGCCGTTGCGCCCGATCACGGCCACGGTCTGCCCGTGCGGTATGGTGAAGGAGACATTGTCGAGCGCGGTGAAGGGCTCAACGTGTTCCCGACGCCCGCGCAGACCGAGCAGAGTGGATTTGAGCGTCTCCATATGCCGCACCCGGAAACGCTTGGTCAGGTTTTCTACCTCGATAGCATAGGGACAGGGAGCATTCGCGTTCATATTGCCGGTATCCATTGCAGGGCTCTGAAACAGCGATGCAGGAAGCCCTGGATCTACTTCGCCGTAATGTAACACAGAACACTCCCCGGGGTCAAATGCGACGAGGGGCACCCAACGAAAAGAATTTGCAGGGTGTGGCTCTTCTGTGCTAGAATGTTGTACACAAGACTTCTGGTGCTGGTACGAGGCCCTGTGAATCTCTTTGCCCGGATCCGCGAGGATATTCAGACCGTTTTTGCCAAGGACCCTGCAGCGCGCAATCTGATCGAGGTACTGACCTACCCCGGACTGCACGCACTGTGGGCGCATCGTATCGCGCATTTCCTGTGGACGCACCGATGCAAGACTCTGGCTCGCCTCATCTCCCAGATCTCTCGCTTCTTCACCCAGATTGAAATTCACCCCGGTGCCACGATCGGACGCCGTTTCTTCATGGACCATGGTGCCGGCATCGTCATCGGCGAGACCGCAGTCATCGGGGACGATGTGCTCCTCTATCACCACGTTACGCTGGGGGGAACCAGCCTGGTCAAGGCCAAGCGCCACCCGACCATCGGTAACAACGTGCTCATTGGCATGGGCGCTGCGATCCTCGGCCCCATCACCATTGGTGACAACTGCCGCATCGGGGCCAACGCGGTTGTGAACAAGGACATCCCCCCGAACTGCACCGTGGTTGGCATCCCGGGGCGCATTGTTCGCAGGGACGGTGCGCGTGTCGATGACCCCGGAACTCCCAATGTGATGGATAACACCATCAACCGGGTCGATCCACAGGATATTACGATCCGCGAACTCCGTCAGAGGATCGAACTGCTGGAGCAGCACAACGAGAAGTTGGAAGAGTTGATCCGCCGTCTGGAAGCTCATGAAGGCCTTCATCACGCGTGGGAACGCGAGCAGGCCCGATCGCGTCTAACCACAGGAACAGCCGGGGGTTGCGCCACACCGTGTGATGCAACCGTCGCTGCAGAATCGAAGAGCCCGGATCTCCCTGCCGATATGGATATGGATTACTGCATTTGATCGGCAGAGGTGTGCCCACACAGAGTGAAAGACGGTGTCCGCAACAATTCCCACACAGGATAGAGCCAGTCGCGCCACGTCGCGTACCCCACGCCCGCGTAACAGGCAGGCGATGTTACCGCAATGGTCCCTGCGTGCAGTGCCCTGCGTTCTGATAGCAGTTGGCTCCGCCGCAGCAGGAGTTATAGCTGGCCGGTCGGCAACCACAATCGCTCCCGGGTTGCACGTAGCTGGCGTGCCCATCAGGGGAAAGTCCTTTCAGGAAGTACGCCAGACACTTCACAATGATCTGACACGCCACGAGAAAACGCCCATCATTCTGCGATTTGCTCCCGAAACCGGCATCCAGCGCGTCTGGCGCACGTCGGCCCGGCAGATTGGCCTGCTCATTGACCGGGAAGCCACGTTGCAAGCCGTTTCTCGCGTGGAGCCCCCGGGCCCATGGACCCTTCTGGTACATCGGATCACAGGCAAGCCCTTCCGTCAGGATATGGCCCCTGTTCCCCTGGTTGACGAGCGCCGTCTGCGCGCCGTGTTGCAGCAGATCGGCCAGACCGTCAACCGTCCGCCGCAGAACGCCCGATTTCAGGTTCTGAAACGTGCGTTTCGTATTCAACCGGACAGGTCGGGCTTTGCGATGGATGTGCCAGCTTCCATGGAGGCAGTCAGCTCCGCATGGAGAGACTTTGTTGCCGGGATCGGCGCACCGGAGGTTTCCCCGACACCGGAAGATCCGGACACCGAAGCGAGCGCCGGAGCAGGATCTCTGGTACAACCCGGTGCGATCACCGTGACGCTCCCGGGTCAGATCACACGCGCGCAGATCACCGCGGAGTCGCTCCGACAGATCAACGGCCTGCTGGCAGCGTTCAGTACCTCCTATGGCGGCACCGGTCGCAGCCGGGGAGAGAACATCGCTCTGGCAGCACGCAAGATCGATGGTACACTTCTTGCGCCCGGCGAAATCTTTTCGTACAATCGAGTGGTCGGCCCGCGCACCCCCGGTGAAGGGTTCCGACTGGCTCCGGTGATTATCCGGGACATGCTGGTGCCGGGGATTGGCGGTGGCGTCTGCCAGGTCTCCAGTACCCTGTATAATGCAGCCCTCCTGGCGGACCTGAAGATCGTGCAGCGTTGCAATCACGGCATTCCGGTGCGCTATCTGCCACCCGGGCGTGATGCGACCGTGGTCTACGGTGCCATCGATCTGCAATTCCAGAACACCACCG
Source organism: Chthonomonadaceae bacterium (assembly GCA_025054835.1). GTDB lineage: Bacteria > Armatimonadota > Chthonomonadetes > Chthonomonadales > Chthonomonadaceae > JANWZQ01. The sequence goes on along the minus strand of JANWZQ010000125.1, from coordinate 7,048 downwards.
GCGCGCCGCTGTACATCTCCTGCTCGGCCCGTGGCGGCAGGATCACATTTCGTCTGTACGGGAAGACCAATCCGGCACGCAGAGTGCGACTGGTGAGCTACATTGCGCGTACGTCTAACGGGGGGCGTACCGCTACGGTGTATCGGCTTGTCAGCGAGAACGGCCGTCTGGTGCGGCGGGAGCGCATTTCCAGTGACTACTACCGCCCGCCGGCTCCGGATCCTCTCAAGGTCGCAAAACGTTCGGCGACCAGACCTGTCGTGACAGTGCGCAATGCTCCCGCCAGTGGATCAATCAGTTCTCCCGCTGTCACTGGCGGGCCGGTGGAAGCCAGCACGCCTCCTGCGCCCTGACCGGTCCCATGCAGACATCAGCAAACCTCTTCTACACGCAGGAGAGCTCTGACCAACGTGTTGACTCTGGTCGCGACCCCTATTGGCAACCTGGAAGATATCACCTTGCGGGCGTTGCAGACTCTGCGCGAGGTGGATGTGATCGCCAGCGAGGACACGCGCAAGACCGGGCTTTTGCTCAAGCATTTCGGCATTCAAAAGCCACAGATCTCTTTCTACGAGCACAATGAGGACCGGGCGGGTGAGAAGATCCTGACGTTGCTTCGCGAGGGGCGCTCGGTCGCGCTGGTGACCAGTGCGGGCACTCCGGGCATCTCGGACCCCGGGTACACCCTGGTGCGTCGCGCGATTGATGCAGGCATCCCGGTCACCATGGCACCGGGCCCGGCGGCGCTGATCATGGCTGTTGTGCTCTCCGGTCTTCCCGTCCACAGCTTCACCTTCCGCGGGTTTCCTCCACGCAAGCCCGGTGCACGCAAACGCTTTCTGGCTGTGGACGCTACCTCACCGCACACGCTTATTTTCTATGAGAGCCCGTCCCGCATTGTGGCGCTACTTCAGGACGCGCTGGAGGTCTACGGAGATCGCCCAGCCGCGCTGGCCAACGATCTGACCAAACGGTTCGAGCAGATCGAACGAGCGCGCCTGTCGCATCTGCTGGCCTGTCTGCAGGGGCAGTCCCTTCGTGGTGAATATATCCTTGTCGTTGCCGGCGCGGGCGTCCCGGACCGGCGCGATGCGCGAACCGGAGCTCCCGCATGACGGCCACTCTGCGCATCCCGGACCGTCTCGACCTGCCACACGGCACCATTCTGCTGCCAGCTTTTCTGCCGGACGCCACGCAGGGAGTGGTGCGTGCTGTCGGTGCGGAGGATCTGGAGCGTGTGGGGGTGACTGCTCTGGTGATGAATGTTTATCATCTGATGCAGAAGCCGGGCACGTCCACCATTCATGCGCTCGGCGGGTTGCACCGGATGACCGGATGGCATCGCCCCATTCTGACCGACTCCGGGGGCTTTCAGGCCTATTCCCTCGTCCGGAGTCATCCAAAGTGGGGGCGCGTCACCGACAACGGCATCCGATTCCGGCCGGAGGGTGCAACGCGTGAATTCTTGCTCACGCCAGAAAAGTCGGTGCAGTTGCAGATGGCCTACGGTGCGGACCTGATTGTCTGTCTGGATGACTGCACCCACGTGGACGCCCCTCTTGCAGAGCAGGAGGCCGCAGTGCAACGGACGATCCTGTGGGCCGCGCGTTGCCGGCAGGAGTTTCTGCGTCAGCTGGAGCAACGCCAGATACCGCTGGATACGCAGGGCACACGTCCGCTGCTGATTGGCGTGGTACAGGGTGGGGGCGACATGGCGCTGCGCCGCCGGTGCGCCGAGGCCTTGCTGGAGATCGGGTTCGATGGCTACGGCTTCGGAGGCTGGCCTCTGGACGCGCAGGGAACGTTGTTGCAGGACCTTCTGGCTCTGACCCGCGAACTGATCCCGCGCACGTTCCCGATGCACGCACTGGGCGTCGGTCATCCCGAAAGCGTTGTGGCCTGCGTGCGCATGGGTTACTCCACTTTCGACTGTGCCCTGCCGACCCGCGATGCGCGTCACGGACGCCTCTACGTGCGCGTTGCAGACCCTGTAATCGGTACGGGCGCACAGGACATGGAGTGGTTCCGTTATCTCTACATTGAGGATGCGCGGCATATCAAGAGCCGGGAGCCGATCGTTTCCGGATGCGACTGCCCAGCCTGCGCCCGATACTCTGTGGGATACCTGCGTCACCTCTTCAAGTGCGGGGACCCTCTGTTCTACCGTCTGGCAACCCTGCACAACCTCCGCTTCATGACCCGGCTCATGGAACAATTGCGTGCCGATGCCTGTGCCATCCGAGCAACACGATGAACTGGACCAGCTTGTTGTCGCGGTACAGTCGAGCGCAAAGTACCGCACGATCTGCCCGCAGGCGATCCGGCGCATCGGACAGCGCACACTAACGCAACGGCGTAACCGCAAGGAGGCCATCAAGGAGATAAAGAACACGTTGCATCAGATCGCCGGGGCTTACCTCACCGGAACAACGCGCTACGACCTCTGGCTTCACATGCTGCGCTCTGAAGACCCCGTCGCCGATGTCTGTCGCCATATTCTGACGCATCACGCCTCAACGCGCGAGCGCCTGCCCTTCCTGGAGACATTCTATGCGGAAACTCTGGCCGGTATTGCGCCGGTCCACTCCATCCTCGACGTGGCCTGCGGCCTGAACCCGCTCGCGATCCCGTTCATGCCTCTGGCTCCCGGAGCATGCTATGTGGCCTGCGACCTGTTTACCGATCTGGCCGACTTTCTGAACGCTTTCTTCACGTTGACACCGATTCGGGGGCAGGCGCTCGCCTGTGACATCCTGACCGACCTGCCGGAGCCACCGGTACAGCTGGCGCTGGTCCTCAAGCTGCTGCCCATTCTGGAGCAATGGGACCGTCAGGCAAGCCTTCAACTCCTGCGCCGGTTGAACGCGTCGCACATTCTGGTTTCCTACCCCACGCGCACGCTCGGGGGTCGGGGGAAAGGCATGGGGGCGACCTATGAGGCGCGTTTTCTGGAGATCGTTCGTACCACGGGGTGGCCCTATCGCCGTTTCGAGTTCCCCAACGAGCTCTGCTTCCTGATCTCGAAGTCCTCCGGGGGCAATCCGGACAGGTTGGAACCGGGCCTCATGGGGTAGACTGTAGGAGACCATCCCCTGTTCTGAGGAGAGATATTTCCGTGATCGCACGCGCACAACGTCTGGAAAAACTGCCCCCCTATCTGTTCGCCGAGATTGCAACCCTGAAGCGGAAGGCCATCGCAGAAGGGCGCGATCTGATCGACCTTGGCATCGGGGACCCGGATCAACCAACCCCGAACTCCATCATCGATGCGTTGAAAGAGGCGGCACAGGATCCGGAAACGCACCGGTATGACGAGACCCCTGCCGGGTGGATCCCGTTTCTCGAGGCTGTCGCCACGTGGGCAGGACGTCGCTTCGACGTGTCGATTGACCCGGCGAAAGAGGCCATGTTGTTGATCGGGAGCAAGGAGGGTCTGGCGCATCTGGCCTGGGCCTACATCGATCCGGGAGATCTCGCGCTCGTGCCTGACCCGGCCTACACGGTGTATCGGATCAACACACAGATGGCCGGGGGAGACGTGTACGTGATGCCCCTGCGCGAACAGAACGGTTTTCTCCCCGATCTCACCGCCATCCCTTCGGACGTAGCGCGGAAAGCGAAAATGCTCTGGCTCAATTACCCGAACAATCCAACCGGCGCGGTTGCCCCCCTCTCGTTTTATGCGGACGCTGTTGCTTTCGCCCGGGACTACGACCTGTTGCTGGTCAACGATGCCGCCTATGTGGAGTGCTACTACGATCCGGCCAACCGTCCTCCATCCGTGCTGCAGGTGCCCGGCAGCAAAGACGTGGCCATTGAGTTGCACTCCCTCTCCAAAATGTTCAATATGACCGGATGGCGGCTCGGGTTCGCCATCGGGAACCCGGACGCAATTGCCGCACTGAACAAGCTGAAATCCAACCTGGACAGCAAGCAGTTCCCGGCCATTTCGATGGCCGGCGCGCACGCTCTGCTACACGGGGACAACCGCCCGACGCTGGAGCTGTACCGACGACGGCGCGACATTCTCTGTGACGGGTTGAACGCGCTCGGATGGAACGTGCGTAAGCCCGACGCCACCTTCTACGTCTGGGCGCGCGTGCCCGGAGGCTACACATCCATTGAGTTTGCCAAGGTGCTGCTCGAGCGCGCCGGTGTGCTGGTCATCCCCGGTATCGGGTACGGAGAGCATGGAGAGGGCTACATCCGCATGTCCCTGACGGTTCTGGGCGACCGGAATGGCGAGCGCGTCGCCGAGGCTGTTGCGCGCATCCGTCAGTATGTTCCCCGGGACTGATGCCCTGGTCTTCAGTCCTTCTGAATGGGATGGGCGTAGATGCCGGGCACGCTGTCCGGGATCACAACCGCGTGGACCGTCTTCTCGTAAAAGGCAGTGGGCCCGGCTCCACCGATGATGCCGTAGGCGTACCCCATCTCGCGCAGGCCCCACAGACAGGCGAGCAACAACGCGGTCCCGATGCCGCGTCCCCGCTCGGCCTGCGCCACGCCGGTCGGCCCGAAGAAGTTCCGGCAAGTTGCCTCGTACGCGCCGAACCCGATTACCCTCCCCGAACGCAGGGCAATGTACAGCGATACGGGTTGCCGGGAATAGCAGGGAGTGACCTCATCCGCCCACCCGGTTCCGAACTCCGCCAGAATGAACTCCCGGATCGGCGTGATCTCAAACGGATGCGCCCGACGGATAATCACGTCCTGTGCCCGCATGGCATCCAGCACGGGCTCCAGTGGTGGTAGCTTCAACAATGGTACCAGCATGTCTGGCATTTTCTGTATCCTCTGTTACACCTCGCACCTTGACAGGCACACGGTTTCTACGTTAGAATAGTGTGAAGTTTCTGGTTCCGGGGCTGTGGCTCAGCTGGGAGAGCGCCTCGTTCGCATCGAGGAGGTCAGCGGTTCGAATCCGCTCAGCTCCATCTTCTTCCCGTTTTCCACACCGGCCGCACCGGCCGATGAAGTACGCTTTATCTCCCTCCACAGGGGTACTTCCCCCTCTGAACCAGCAGCACCTCCGCCGGTCTGAAGCGCTCATGCGTTTCCTCCTGTACTGCCTTTCGATACCCCTCTTCAGGGTCCGCCAGGCCGTAACCAGCGCATTTCTGGCTTTCCGCATTGTTCCACTGCATTGCAGTAAAAAGCATCGGTGCCGCCAGAACGCGTGACGCGCTCCCCATGGCGCTATCCCGTTCTGCATGGGGCATCGTACGGCATGCCCGGTACTGGTTGCCCGTGTGCATCTGCAGGAGGACATCCATGGCCATACAGATCAAGTTCTGCCCGCGATGTAAGTTCGCTGCCTCGCTCCAGGAGCCGGTCTGCTCCAACTGCGGGCATCGCTTCCGAACACAGTTCGTTCCCCTTCCGGGGACCGCTCCAGAGCCCACCACCACTATGCCTGCGGCTCCCTGTGCACCGTCGTTCGTCAACATCACAGTGCTGAAGGAGTGCACCGCACAGTACCATCGCTACACATACTGGCGGATTATCTGCGCGCTCACAACGCCCGCGCTCATGGGTCTGTGGATGGCCTTTCACATTGATCGTCAGGAGATGGAGTTGCGCCATCGGGTCGCCTCGCTTGGAGTAGACGCCGCGCAATGGGAGCAGAGCCTGCGCCCAGCCCGGTACAGGGCGTTCCGGAACGCGTTTGTCATCTTCCTTGCCGTTATTCTGGGCCTGATGTTTCTGAGCATCCTGGTCGCAAGCGCCAGACCATCGTATCCCGCTTCCGATCCGGAAGGAGCCTACTACGAGCCGCAACGTACATCTGAGTGGAGACCTGATCGGCCGCAGACACCCCCGTACTACTGTGACCTCTAGCCGGACGAAACGCTCCGCGCATGTTGCTGAGAATACCCGGGCCCCTGCTTCCTGTGATCTCCACCTGACTTCCTGGCCGGCTCGTGTACACTCCCCGGCGCTCTCTGCCCCCGTCTTTATTCACCGTCCATGAAATCCGTCGTTGCGGGGATACGCTTGCAGGCACATACCTGCTATAATGACAGGCAACATCAGGTATCATGGGGGGAGTTTGTACCTGACAGGTTCGGCTCCCCGGTCTGACGCACACGAGCATAGGCGCGAAGAAGCGCACTGGCAGTATCACAGACTCTGTGCGCCAGTGGCGGGCCTTCGCCGGGGGAGACAACCATGGACGTAACCTGCCTGCACGTTTCCGAAGGGATCCCGGTACGGATCCCGACCGACATGGAATGCGACGCCGGATGCATTGAGGGCTACCTGAAGGTGCCGGAGAAGCCGCTGGGTATCGTGCTGTTTGCTCACGGCAGTGGCAGCAGTCGGCACAGCCCGCGCAATCGCTTCGTGGCGCACGCGTTCAACGAGCGTCGCATAGCCACCCTGCTGATCGATCTCTTCACCCGCGATGAGGAACGCCGGGACGCGCTCACAGGCGAATTGCGTTTCAACACACGCTTCCTGGCCGAACGCCTGCTCCGGGTAACCGACTGGTTGAAGCAACACCCGCTCACATGCACATTGCCACTGGGCTACTTCGGGGCCAGTACTGGAGCCGGTGCCGCGCTGCTCGCAACCGCCATGCGGCCCGCCGGAGTGCAGGCCATCGTGTCGCGCGGAGGACGCCCGGATCTCGCCGGTGAGGCACTGGAGATCGTGCAACTGCCCATACTCCTGATCGTTGGTAGCAACGACCAGACAGTGCTCGACCTGAACAAGAAAGCACTGGAGCGGATGCGCAACGCGAACGCGCGTCTGGAGGTCGTAGCTGGAGCGGGCCATCTGTTTGAAGAGCCCGGAGCTCTGGAGGCCGTGGCCGCACTGGCCACGCGCTGGTTCGAACAGCACCTGCGCCCCGCGCATCTGACCGAAGCGGTCGTCCGCATGCGCCAGCCAGCCGAAGGCCCCTTCTCCTGAGAAGGAGCGCCGCCTGTATCCTCACCCGGTGCTCGTCTCAACGCCGGGGAGCCCGAAAAGCGTGTGCGCCTCTGGAGGCTGCCGGGCTTCCGGGGCGCACACCGAAGTCGCCGCGCTCCGGGTCACGCAACAA
>JANWZQ010000105.1 GCA_025054835.1 Chthonomonadaceae bacterium | reverse complement strand
ACCCGCCGCCAGCCTTTCTCCGTGATTGTCGGGGTCGATCAGGCGCTCGCGATACTGCAAACCGGCACCGGCTACTTCGACTCCGGGGGGCAATGGGTCGATACCTTCGATCAGCTGGAGGTGCAGGCCGTGCAGGACGGTGTGATCCTGGATTATGCGGGCGATCCGCGTCAGGTGTTGCCCGTGCTGAAGGTGCGCGGACGTTACCGCGATTTTGCCATGCTGGAAACGCCCACTCTCGGCGCGCTTACCCGGGGAACCCGGGTCGCGACCAACGTTTACCATACCCTGGTCGCTGCGCGCGGTAAAGAAGTGCTGTTCTTCCCGGCCCGATTTGACGCACATGAGGTACAGGCCGCCGACGGTTACGCCTACCATATTGCCGTGCAGGCCTACAACGCGCGCCACGAAAAATGCACTGGCGTCCACGTCTCAACCGATGCGCAGGGAGCGTGGTGGGGCGGTGCCGGCGGAGGGACCATCGCGCACGCGGCCATTGCCTGCTTTCTGGGGGACACTCCGGAGGCCATGATGGCTTTTGCCGCCGTGTTACCCGTCTCAATCCCGCGTATTGCGCTGGTCGACTTTCACAACGATTGCGTCGGCACCTCTCTTGCGGTGATGGAGCGCATGTTCCGGCGCTACATGCGATTGATGGACGACGGGGAGGAAGAGGAGGCCCGCAGGTACGTGCTCTACGGGGTGCGGCCTGACACGGGAAGCGATCTGCGTGACCTGCGCGTGCCCCCGCTCGGGGACCCGCGACTGGACAACGGGGTCAACCCACGCCTCTGCTTTGCCCTTCGTGCCGCTATCGACAGCGCATTTGAAACGTGGGATCTCCCGTCACGATGGATAGACCGCGCCCGCGCGTGGTGCCGCAACGTCCGGATCATCGTCACCGGTGGCTTCCATCCCGAGCGGATCCGGGCCTTTGAGGCCATGGGGGTACCGGTGGATATCTACGGCGTGGGATCCTCCCTGTTCTCCAATTGCGCGGCACATGGCACCAACAATGACTTTACGGCCGACGTGGTGCGCGTGAAAATCGCCGGCACATGGTATCCTATGGCAAAGTTCGGAAGACAGGCGTGCGACAACCCGTTACTGGAACCCGTCTCGCGTTTACCCGAATGATCCTGGAGGTTACTGCATTAGTATGACGGCTACTCACTGCAAACGCCCGGCAATCCGTTGGATCGCACTGTTGCTGGCCCTGCTCACTCTGCTCGGACTGACAGGGTGCCGGGGAAGTCTGTATGGCGACCAGCTGACAATCCCCGGGACCACTATCGGCGTGGACCCGCTGCTGCTGGTGGTCGGTTTCCTCGTTTTCGGTCTGCTCGGCCCGATTGTCACCGTGGTCATTCTCGCCCTGTTGCTTCCTTACATCTTCCCCCCCGCGTTCAGGATCCGCGTGGGCGGAATGACCATCGAGCTCTGGGAGTCGCGCCGCCGCTATCCGCTGGTCTCACGAGCGGATGCGCTGATCGTGCCAGTTGCCCCGGACCTGAAAATGGTGTTTGGCGCAGCCAAACTGGCCCGAGATCGCGGGGCCAACCGGGTGCAGTACGCCGCCAACAAGGTCGCCCCCCTGCCTCCGGGCGAAGCGTTCATCGGCGAGGGGGCACGTTATCTCTACCGCTTCACAGCGCTGGCAGTGATCTTCGACGAGCAGAAGCGCACCACTCCCGAGCTGATGCGCCGCGCGCTGCGCCGCGCCATCGAACTGCTGCTCCGCGAAGAGCATGTCGGCTCCATCATGGTCCCGGACATGACCGAGAATCTGCTGGCGCAACCCAGCTGGATCACCGACGACCTGCGCCTCCAGACCGCGCACCAGACGGCCCGGATGATGCTGGAAGCCCTTCTCTCCTGCCGCGACCTGATCCCGGTCGCCAAGATCTGGGTCTGGGACCCGGCCAACACACAGGCGTTCATTGACGAGATGGAGCGCCTGGAGGAGATAGAAGCGTCCGGTGGGATCGCACCCCTGCCGGATCGGGAAGTCGAGAAGGAAGCGCAGGAACGTACAGCCGTGTACGGATAGGCGAGATCTCCATGCAAATTCGGGTCGCTTTTCTGCCGCAGATGGTACAGGACGTAGCGCAGGCCGTGTGCGTTGTTGTGGATGTCCTGCGCGCAACCACGGTTGTTGCCACCCTGTTCGAGCGCGGGTGCCCGTGTGTGTATGTGGCTCCGTCGCACGAACTGGCCCGCACGTTCGCGCGCCGGAACGGCTACGTGCTCTGCGGCGAAACCGACGGGTTCAAGGTGCCGGACTTCGACTACGGCAACTCCCCGACAGAGATCGCTGCAGCAGACTTCACAGGGCGCCCGACAGTACTTTCTACCACCAATGGTACCCGGGCTGTCGCAGCTGTCATGGACGCGCGTTGCGTCTACTTGGGCGCGGCCGTCAACCGCATGGCTGTGGCGCAGGCCGCATGGCAGCGGGCGCAGGAGACACAGTCCGACATCATGATCGTCTGCTCCGGCACCAACGGGCAATTCACTCTGGAAGACGCGACCGTTGCAGGCATGTACGTGGAGGCACTGGTCGCGCAGGGTGGCCCGTGGAACATGCCCGAACAGGCTGACTCAGCGATCGCAGCGCGCCGGCTCTGGGAGCGCGAGCCCAATCTCCTGCGTGGCTGGATGGAAGGCCATCACGCACGTGCGCTTGCCGAACGAGGCTTCGGTGAGGACATCGGATACAGCGCCGAAACGGACGTTCTGCCCCATGTGCCCACGCTGGTGAACGAGGGCGAGGTCGACACGGTTGCGGCACCGGTCGTCTTGATCTCCTGAGGTATCACGCGTGGATGTATCGGAACGTCAGATTGATCCGGGGCGCGACGGGGCGGGCCGTCTTCGCGATCTGGTGGTGCCAGAAATGTTGCGTGGATCCGGACATCACCAGCAGGCAGCCATCGGTCAGATCCACGTGCGTGCGCAGTTGCCGGTTCAGGCGGTGCCGCAGCGCGAAACGGCGGGTACCCCCCAGGCTCACAGAAGCGATGGTAGGGCACGGCCCCAGCTCCGGCTCATCATCAGCATGCCACGACATGCTGTCACGGCCGTCGCGGTAGAGGTTGATCAGCACGCTGTTGAACTCGCATGCGGTAACAGACTCCACCGCATGCTTGATCTCCACCAGCACAGGTGTCCACGGAAGCGCATACAGCGTGAGGCCGGAGTAGGTGTACCGCACGCCCTCTTCCCCGTACCACGCGAAGCGACGTGGTTGCGGGATCTCCCGGCCAAACAGACGGATCGGGTCATCGCGCCAGGCTATCTCCTGCAGTAGCGCATCAAACCAGCGAGCGCGTTCGGCGGCGGTGCAGAAATCCGGATACACCCTCACCATGGCGTCCGGCATCGGGGCGCCTCCGGGCAGGGTGAGCCGGTACCCCTCCTGTCTGCTGGTATCAACCCGCTGGAAAGCCTGTGACATCGGCACGGGTGTGGTCAGTAGCGGAGTTTCTCGCGCGTCAGCAACTTGTAGACCTGATACACAAGGAAGCAGAACAGCAGGATCATGCCGATGCTGATCAGCGTTCCGATCAGGCTCGACACGAAGCCGATGACGATCCGCCAGACGACCCACACGATGAACAGGGCCAGAAGAAACATCAGAACGTTTTTCATGTTCGCTTTCCTGCACGGTCAGGGCAGGCCCTTCCTGCCCGTTGTCTCGTATCTCTCTACGCAACCCTGCCGCGCCACGTTTCGCCAGTCCGCAACCGGACCGGGCCGCGCAGGCATGTCCTGATAGTACCCATGCGCTACCTGCAACTGCTAGGCGTATTCCTGCGCACCAGCATCCAGACCGACATGGAATATCGGGCCGACTTCTTCACACGCATTGTGGCGAGCCTGCTCGGCCTGATCACCACGGTAGGCAGTCTGTCCGTCGCATATCAGTACACCGATACGCTCAGAGGGTGGCGCTTCGCGGATGCGATGACCCTGCTGGCCGTGTACTACCTGATGGATGGCCTGATCGAGATGTTCATCGCGCCCAACATGCGGCAGGTGATGCAGCAAGTACGCGACGGGACGCTCGACTTCGTGCTGCTCAAACCAGTCAACGCGCAGTTCCTCGCTACATTCCGGCAGGCCAACATCTGGCGCGTGGTGAACGTGCTGGTCGGGCTGGGGCTCTCTGTGTATACGGTGAGCCGGCTGTCACTTTCCATCGGGTGGATGCAGGCGGTCACTTTTGCGGTGACGCTGGCGGCCGGTGTGGCGATCCTCTACGCATTCTGGTTGTTTCTGGTAACTCTCACCTTCTGGTTCGTACGACTGGAGAACATCGAGCAGATCGTCTGGCAGGCATTTGAGGCCGGACGATACCCCATTGAGATCTACCCGGCGTGGTTGCGCGGCGGATTGACCTATGTGATCCCGGTCGCATTCATCATCTCGGTTCCGGCACAGGCGCTCGCTGGCAAAATCGGGGGAACTACTGCCCTGCTTTCCCTGGTGGTGGCAGCCGTTCTGCTCTGGCTCTCCTCGGCGTTCTGGCGGTTCGGCCTCCAGCACTACACGGGCGCGTCCGCCTGAAGAAGCGTTATCCAGCCCTTTTCCGCAACGCCTCAAAAACGGCGCAGGCCAAAACGCACCGTTCCACGCCATGTCCCGCCTGGCGACAGAGCAATCAACCCCGCATCGATGCCCCGCGCCTGCAGGTTCACGGCGTCGGTCGGACAGGTGTAGGGCTCCAGAGCGACCACCGGGCGATCCAGCGGGGCGTAAAACACCCATTCCCGGAAGGCAGGATCTGCAGACAGGTAGGCCTCCATTCCGGTCTGCGGATCGCGCACGCTCGCCTCACTCCATCCATCGGAGTTGCGCTGGACTTCAGTGAAGACATGATCGTAGAAATGGTCCTCCAGAGTGCGGAAATCGTTCAGGGCAAATGGGCCCTCCGCCGGCAGAACACGCCCGGTGGGCATCAACTGGTCCAGTTCCCAGAGAGCCGTGCAGGGCACACGCACCATGGTGCGGGCACGTTGCCCCGGGGCCAGATCGGTCAGGCTATCGGGCAGGCGGCGTCCCGGGCGCAGAGCTACCGGGAACCAGGGATGAATACCGAATCCCATGGGCAAACGGGTCGGCCCGGTATTGGTCGCTTCGACCTGCAGTTCCAGCACGCCATCGCACAGGGTGTACGTGGCCGTGAGGCGGCAGGGAAACGGGTACTGCTCCTGAATGTCCGGGTAGGCGTCCAGCGTGAGCGTGCACCGCAGGAACGCTCTGTCCGCATCGGCCTGTACGGCCTCCACGCTCCATGGTTTATCTGCCACAAGTCCGTGGATCGCATGTCCTGCGGCGGGGTCTCGCCCGAGGGCCATCAGACGGTCCATTCGGTAGGTGCGTCCCTCAAAAGTGTAAATGCCCTGCCGGACCCGATTGGGGAATGGGAACAGGATCGGGTTACCAGAAGCAAAAGGATTGTCGCGTAGCTGTGCCGGGTTCTCCGGTGGGACCAGCAGGTCCACCGGTTCGCCCGGGGCTGGATCATCATCCGGCGTGGTGCGGAAGGCCGTGGCATTGGCACCGTACTCCGGAACAATGCAGGCCTCGGCCTGGCGTACCGTATCACGCAACCAGAAGACACTGGCTCCACTCACAACTGCATCAGCGACCTGATAACGTGTCATAAGATGGCTCCACAACAGGGTTCAACAGGAGACACCGGGAAGCCCGATGGTAGAAAAAAGCCTCCCCACATGCAGGATACTCTGCAACGCAGGTTTCCTGCACGGGGAGGCAGGTATCATGAGACAGCTAGGCGTTGTGTCTACGACGTACAAGCAAGCTCGCGCCGGCGCACGTTGCCAGCAGCAACGAAAATGGGCCAGGCTCCGGAACTGCTGGCGTTCCACCCAGAACCCGGAAAGCGCCACGTCGCTGGTTCGGGAGAATTGTGTAGGTGATGCCACCATCGTTGGAGGCTGCGAGCGGACCGAAGTCCCCCGTGATGTTGTAGTTCCACACAGCATGGGTAGCGCTGGTGGCGAATGGCACGACCCAGTACTGCGACCCGGCAGAGAGGAAGGGGGTGTTCACAGAAGTGACGCTGATGATGGGACTGACAGTACCGAACGTTCCCATCTGCCCGACCACAGTCCATTCCTCAAGCAACGCGCCGGGCATGCCTGCGTTGTCACTCAACAGGCGAAGCACAAATACGTTGGGCCCACGGGATAGACTGATAGCCAGATCAATACAGGACAGGTGCGCAGAAACCGTCGGGGTGAACCCCATTCCCTGTACAACGGGAGGCCTGAAAAAGCCCTGCGTCAGTCCCGCGTTGATCTGAAAGGTGTTTCCCGGCCCGAAATTATCAAAGAGCACCTGCGCGGAAGCTGAGCGCAGAACAGAGATGACCAGCAATGCAGTGACACCGGTTTGCACAAAGAAGCGATGCAGAGTCATAGCGAGCGCCCTTCCTCACATAATGGTAACGGTCCAGAGGCGATATGTCATATGGAGCATTGCAAAAAATATGCCACGCGATGCACTGATCCGGTAGGATTGCCCGAGAGAAAACGGTACCGGTATGAGCGTCATACGGCCTCCGGTTGGCCGGAGCGCGTGGACCGATACACGGCATCAATCACCCGTTGCTGCCGGATCGCGTCATCAATGTCGTACTCCTGCGGGTGTCCTTCCGCGATACACGCCGAGAGATGCTCGAACTCCAGTGCCCACTGATTGATACCGGGGAAGCGCTCGCGCTCGACGCGATCTCCGACTTCCACAATCACCTCGGCCTCCTCGCCGGGCAGGAAAGCGCGTGGCACGTAAATCCGTCCCTGCGTGCCAACGGCTTCGTAGTCACAGCGGAACGGCAGGGTGAATCCGGTGTCGAACGTCGCGTAGCCGTGCGGGAATTCCACAACTCCGCAGGCCAGCATATCCACGTGGTATTCCGGGTCGTAGTCCGCACGGGCGTAAACGCGGATTGGCTCGGCATCGAAGAGGAAGCGAGCCGCACTGATACAGTAGCATCCCACATCCATGATGCTTCCGCCGGCCAGCGTCGGATCCAGACGGACATTGGGGCCTCGCGCAAGGACGAACGTGAACGCGCTCCGCATGAACTTCAGTTCACCGATGGCACCCTCGCGAATGCGTTGTCGCACGAATCGGTGCATGGGGTGAAAGCGCCACATGAAAGCCTCCATCACCCGCACCCTGTGCTCACGCACGGCCTGCGCTACCTGCTCCGCTTCCGCGACGTTGGCAGCAAACGGCTTCTCGACCAGACTGTGCTTGCCCGCGCGCGCCGCCTTGATGGTCCACTCCGGGTGCAGACCGTTGGGCAGCGGATTATAGATCGCCTCAATCTCCGGGTCCGCCAGCAACTCCTCGTAAGAGCCGTAGGCCTTCGGAATGCCGAATTGCTGCGCGAACTCCCGGGCCTTCTCCAGACTGCGGCTCGCGATCGCGGCAACTTCCACGCCCTTTGCCTGCAGCATCGCGGGAATAGCCGTGCTGCGGGCAAACGCAGCGCATCCAAGCACACCCCACTTCACCTTGCGCATCGGTAGTCCTCCCTGAAAAGTGATCCCGACCGGTGAGAGAACAACGAAGATCCAGTCAGTGTGCCGCTCGATAGACCGCTTCCCGCACCCGATCCAGTAACAGCGACTGATAGCGGGGCACGTCCACGCTGACGGCAAAATGACACACAGGCGCGTTCTCATCCGGTGGCAGGCAGATGGTGTGGCCCCGGCGGGGGCCAGAAGTCTCCACGCGTGCAGTCACAGGCTCCAGCGTGACCAGCGATGGGTCGATGGGCAGGGCAACCGCCAGGCCATCGTGCATTGGAGAACGGTCCTGCTGGATCCTCTGGAACCAGACACGGTGCATGCCCACCAGCGCCTGTGCGAGCGGCCCTCCGATCGTCTCCAGCGCATCCACATCGGCCGCGGTCATCGTCGTCTGCCGTGTCACATTCAGACCAACCAGCGTGACAGGCAGTCCAGAGCGCAGCACGATATCGGCGGCCACCGGGTCACAGGCAATGTTATGCTCCATCTGTGCCTGTTCCTCGCCGTAGCCCGTGAACGAGGATCCCATTGCAATCACCTGCCCGATCGTGCGCGTCGCGTCCGGGTAATCTCGCAGAGCCACCGCGAGATTGGTCATCGCCCCGATGGTGAACACGGTCAGGGGCGTACCTGCGGCGGCAGCCTCTTCCGCATGATGGGCGATACGGGCCGGAGCCACTGCAGGCTCCAGAAAATCTGTCACGGCCGAAAGGTCAATCCCCTGTCCTTCATGTCCCATCCACCCACGCCGCTCCTCTGGCGTCAGCGAGTCCGCCAGCCCGGCATACACAGGCACGTCCGTACGTCCGAGCAGGTCCAGCACACACCGGGCGATCCGGGCGCGCAGGATCACGTCGTTATTCACAGTCGTGACAGCACGCAACGCGAGTTCTGGCGACACAGCGGCCAGGATCAGGGCGTACACATCGTCGATATCAGTGCCGATGTCGGTGTCCAGCAGGACGGGGAGGGGGTGAGAGGCGGAAGCGGGCGTGATGGCCATACTGGTTCTCTCGCTTTCAGAAGGAATCTGGTACGCTCTGCCTAATGGTAACACAAGATGGGATCACACTGCAAGCCAGAAGAGCCGGAGACGGCGCTGCAGTTGCAGGAGGGAACATGGCACGCATTGTCGGGCGCTCGCGCCCGCGTGAAAGCTTCATGCGTATCCAGCTTTCCGAGGTCATCGTCATTGTAGCGGTGATCGCCGGGATCTTCTATGCCGCACGGTGGTACTTCGTGATCTACAAGAACTCACCGGGCTACGTGCTGGGACAGTACCTGGGCGCGATCAAGGCAGGCAACGTTGTGGAACAGTACGCGTTAATCGACCGCTCTGACAAAGAGAAGTACTACCCGACCCGGCAGATCTACGAGCGGGACGCGCCGCAGGCCCGCGGCTACACTGCGCGCATCGCAGACGTCAAAATGGGGAAAGAACAGATCGACCCGAAAAATCCCAACATTGCCACCATTGACGTGGGCCTCACCGTGCGCGGCACTGCTGCCGGGCAACAGCTCTACCAGACTTCCTCCGAAAATGTGGAAGACCAGTATGTGCTGCGCAAGGACAGTGAGGGCAAGTGGAAGGTGTGGTTGGAACGGTCCCGGCGCGCCCTGCTGAAAGTGCCTCCAACCCCTCCGGGGGACCCGATCAACAGCTAGTGATTGCCACGCGATGAAAAGGAAAGGACCATGGTAACCTGCCCCCGATGTGAGCAACAGGTCGATGAAACCGTCATGACGACCTGCCCGCTCTGTTTCACGCCGTTGCCGTTGCCCGGCAATCAACCCGCCCAGCCTGCCGGGCAGGCCGCACAGCCCGCTGCCGATCCGGTTGTCCCGCCATCAACCAGCGTACCCCCTGCCGGGCAAACGCCCCCCGCGACTGCTCCGCCGGCATATCCGTCTCCCACTCCTGCGGTCAATCCCGGAGCACCATCGAACCGACCGGGACGGCGCGTGGCACTGACCGGTGAAGTCTTCGACGATACCCTGCAGGACAATACGCCGCCACGCTATGTGGGGGGCGCGTTGCCTCCCCAGCGCCCGGCAGGCCCACCACAGGCCCGTCCCACTGCGGCCCGAACGCACCGCCCGGCGGTTGAGGAGGCGCGGTCTGGATCGGGCGGAGGCGCTATTGTTGCCATCGTGCTGGTGCTGGTGCTCGCGCTTGCCGGGGCCGGAGGCTGGTGGTACTTCAACCTGCGCACCAACCCGAAAGACCAGGCGCGCAAGTACATAACCGCACTGAAGATGCTGGACTGGAAGACGGTCTACGAACTCTCCTACCTGAGTGAAGAAGACAGAAGGAAGTACCCGAACGCGCAGGCAGCGGCCGACGATGTCCGGAAGCAACTGGACCAGAACCCGCAGCTGGGCCAGCTCTTAAAAACGGCGCTCAGCTCCATAGAAGTCAAAAACGTCGGCGAGCCCCGCTACGCCAGTGGCGAGGCAACCGTGCCGGTCACCCTCAGCGTGAGCCTGTTCGGCCAGAAGCAGGAGGTCATGCAGAGCCTCACCCTGAAGAACGATCGGGGCGTCTGGAAAGTGAGCGGAAGCCCGGTCGGGGCCAGCATGAACGCGCTTCCTGGAAGGATGTCCGGCGGCGGGATGATGGGAATACCCGGCACAGGGCGGTAGGTCTGCACACCGGTGACGGTGGCTACGACTGCAGATGAGACCGGCACGGCGGCCCGTATCCGAAAGCGTGTCTTCGGTATCGCGCTGGGGGGCGTCGTGCCGCTGGTGCTCTTTGTACAGTGGAGCGACATCGTCGTTGGCGGAACCATGGCCGCCGGGCCGTTCCCACCTCTGGCGGCATGCCTGCTCTGGGCCATGCTTGCCGGGATGCACCATGCACTCTGCCGATTACGCGGTGGACGCCCTCTGCTGACGCGCGGAGAGCTGCTGGCGATCCTGGCGGTCTGGTTGACCGCCAACATGGTGGCCGGGCGCGGGATGACGCATCCGTTCCTCTGCTCGGTGGCCGCACCGGTCTACTATGCGCGGGGCGCGACACTGACGGAAGCCGTCGACACGTACCTGCACTCCGGGCTGATCCTGACAGACAGGCAGGCTGCCCGGCAGTTCTTCGAGGGAGTTCACCGGTCCGTTCCCTGGCAACACTGGGTACGCCCCCTGTGCGTATGGGGGCTGTTTTTCCTTCCGTTTGTTACCGCACAGATCTGCCTGTGCGCTCTGCTGGAACGCGTGTGGGTGCGGCACGAACGCCTCTCTTTCCCGCTGGTCGCTCTGCCGGTCGAGAGCCTGCGTGCTGCGGAGGCTCCGGAGAGTGCGCGTGCGTTGCGCCAGGCAATCGGTGCGGGTATGGCAATCGTTCTGGCGTTCCACGGTCTCGGCGTTGCTCATGCCTACCTGCCAGCGATACCTCACATCCCGTTTTTCAACGACATTTCTGCGCTGGCTTCGCACCCGCCCTGGTCGGCGGTACAGCCGCTCTACATTAACCTGTACCCCATGCTCATCGGTCTGACGTTTCTCGCCCCGACCGATGTCACGTTCAGCATCTGGTTCTTTCTGCTGCTGAGCAAGCTGGAACGACTGGCAGTGGCCTTCGCCGGCCGGGGGGATACGGTGCCGGGTCAGGGGATGGCGCAACCTCCATATCTGGAAGAGCAGTCGGCAGGAGCATTTCTTGTTCTGGCCGGTCTGATCCTCTGGAACGCGCGGCACGCACTGCGCGCGATCCTGAGCCGCAATGCCTGCCAGCGCGAGGAACGCTGGTTTCTCATCGGTTTCCTCTTCGGAGGTGCGGGTGTGCTTGGTTGGTGCGCATACCACGCCATTCCGCTCTGGTTCAGCATCGGCTACTTCGGCTTCTATCTGGCAGTCGTGCTGGTACTGAGTCGGCTGATGGCCGAGGGTGGTATGACGTGGGGACTGGCGCCCATCCTGCCAGACAGACTGTTGCTCTCCCTGACGGGCGCGCAGGCCCTGCCGCCGATCGCCCTGACCCGATTGATGCTATTCACGCAACACCTGCGGGACGCGCGGCAGATGCTGACACCGGCAGGGTTTCAGGCGGGGAAACTGCGAGAAGAGATCGGTCTTCCATTCCGATCTTTCTACGTTCTGTTACTGGGTGCGACGTTGCTGGCGCTGGCGCTCAGCACGATCGTGGCGCTGACGCTGTTCTACCGTCACGGCGCGTTGCTGCAGGCCTCCAACAACGATGGCCTGCAGATGAGCGCGGTCGTGATCCCGGTAACCGCAGCCGGACAGGCCACGCTACGGCTCACCGGGGCCGTGCGCCCGTCGGCGGAGGCCGGGGTCGCGCTCCTCGCTGGTGCGGGCGTAACCGGAGGGCTTTCGGTGCTGCGAGCGCGGTTCCCCGGATGGCCGTTGCACCCGCTTGGTTATGCTCTGACCGGGACGCTACAGGTCGGCTATGCCAGCAAAATGCTCTGCTCGGTATTTCTCGGATGGGGGTTGAAGGCCCTCACGTTGCGTCTGGGCGGGGCACGCGGGTTCCGACTGCTACGTGGCGTAGCTCTCGGGATGATCCTGGGCGATCTGCTGACAGGCGTGGTGCTCAAGATCCTCGATGTGCTGCTGGGGCCCAGCGGGTATGCGATTTTCTAGCACGCGGAGCAACGTTCTCTGCCCGGGATCACCTGCTGAGTGGGATCTCATGCAGCGGGGCCGGTGCCCCCTCACTGGTGGTCAGCAGCGCGCGATTGTCAGCACGGTAGCAAATCGCCTCTCCCTGCCGGGTGAGCGGCAGGAATATCCGGGTCGGTGTGCTTTTCAACGCATCGGCCAGCGATTGCCCCGGCGTAATCCGCCACTCGTAAGCATGGGCATAGGTGCGGATAACGACGTGTCGCCCATCCGATGCGATATCGCCTCCGGTAGTCATGCGCTCTGCTTCGGCCAATCTCCCTGATCCCAGCATGCTGGTGAATGTGAGGGTTGTCACAGCCTGCAGAGTGACCTGGCGGTCAGCCTGTAAGGGAAGCGGGTACGCGAACACCTGGCTGCGGCCGTCGGAAGACTTGGTGACAATGAAGATTTCGCCGGTTTGCGGGTGTACCAGCAGGGTCTCGGCGTCATGCGCTCGATCCGGGTAGCGGAAGGGAAAGCGCTCGGCGGACGTGGTCTGTGCCTCTGCCAGCGTACGGCCCTGCGAGACCGCCGGCTCGCGCACGCGATAGATCGCCAGATCGCTACGAGAACGACCGTTATCTCCGATGTCGCCGATGTACAGTGCAGGGGCTCCATCCGACCCGGGACCGATCGCGATGTCTTCCCAGTCGACGCTGGTAGCGCCGGTGACCCGGAACCGGGCTAGCGTCCGGCCCTTCCGATCGATGGCGAACAGGTAGGGGCCATCACCGGAGTCGTTGTGTGTCCAGAGCACACCCGGGTTACGGCGGCTGGCGACCAGCCCCGAGCTCTCCGTGATCCGTCGGTCACTCAGAGTGGCCAGGAGCCGTGCCGCTGGAGCCTGCGCGCCCGATCCGAAGAATGCGTCGATCGCTTGCTGTGTCGCCTTTTTAAGATCACGTTGTGCGCTGGTGGCCAACGCGCTCATCAGCAGGATGATCAGAGTCAGGGCCGGTCGTTTCACCGTATTTCTCCTCTCGTCGGCGGTAATGCAGCAGGTTCATCTCGCCGCACAAACAGTACGATTTCCGGGGCCGCAGTGTGGTGTGACACGCGTTCCAGTCCGGATGCCTCGATCACCGGAATGAGCGGCGATGGATCTGTGAGGTGCGGGTGAAACTCGACGATGAGCGCACGCACCCGTTGCAACCAGGACGTATCCCCGCGCAGGAGCGCCTCTTCACTGCCTTCGATATCCATCTTGATCAGATCGATCGGGGTGTCCGGGGGCAACGCGCGCAGCACCGATGACATGCCGAGCACTGCAACGGTGTGTGTTGCTTCTGTAACAGGGGCGGCGGTGAAGGCGATCGTGCTGTTAGTGGAGGAAGCGGTCTGCTGTAAATGTGCGGTGCCATCTTTCGGCCCTGCGGCCGCGAGGAGGACCTGTGCGCAGATGTTGTTGCGCTCCAGGTTGCGTCGGGCCAGGTCGGCATTGGCAGGCACGGGCTCGACCGCGATCAGCAGGGAACTCTGGTAGCGTGTTGCCAGATAGAGCGCGGCGAGACCGATATTGGCACCGAGGTCCACAATAATGGCACGCGAGCGGTCGTCCGGCAAACGGTAGATTTCACGGATCCAGATCTCATGCAGGGCCCAGATATCGCCGCGATTGAGGCGATAGAGGATCTCAATGCCTGCTCGCAGGCGCACCCTCCTCTCTCGATTGAGGCCGGGGGGGCAGAAGAACCGCATCGGGCGGTAGAGCAGGAAGTCCGTGGTCAGGCGCAGGTAGGACGGGAAGTCGGCGGCAATACGCGCCGCACCCACCAGGTCTTCCCACAACGCCCGCAACACGGGGTGGTTCCCGGGGCTCAGAACCGTCGGGCGCCTGCAAGCGGCAGAGCAGACGTACCCATCAGGTAAGCATCGACGTGATGAGCCGCCTCACGCCCTTCAGCAATCGCCCAGACAATCAGGGACTGCCCGCGCCGCATGTCACCGCAGGCAAACACGCCGGGCACGCTGGTCGCATAAGAGTCGGTGCTGGCCTTCACGTTGCCGCGGGCGTCCAGCTCCACGCCCAGGTCCGCGAGCAGGCCTTCCCGCTGCGGATGCACGAATCCAAGAGCCAGCAACACCAGATCAACTTCCATCTCGAATTCGGAACCGGGGATCTCCACCATGGTGCGGCGGCCATCGGCGTTCGTGTGCCATGCAACGCGCACTGCGTGCAGTTTCTCCACACGGCCATTGGATCCGGAGAACGCCTTGGTGCAGATGCACCAGTCACGCTCGCCACCTTCCTCATGAGCCGAGGAGGTGCGGAAGATCATCGGGTAGAGCGGCCAGGGCATGGTCTCATCGCGGGCTTCCGGTGGACGGGGCAGGATTTCGAACTGGTGTACGCTACGTGCGCCCTGTCGGTGTGCGGTGCCCAGGCAGTCGGCACCGGTATCGCCACCGCCGAGGATCACCACACGCTTGTCCTTCGCGGTGATCTGCGGGCGGTCCTCCGGCCAGATACCGGCGACCCGGCGGTTCTGCTGAGGCAGGTACTCCATGGCGAAGTGGATGCCATCCAGCTCGCGACCGGGCACAGGCAGGTCGCGCGGCACAGTGCAACCGCCCGCCAGCACGATCGCGTCGAAGCTAGCGCGCAGTTCCGCTGCCGGGAGGTCCACCCCGACGTTCACTCCGGGACGAAAGATCACTCCCTCGGCTTCCATCTGCTGCAGGCGCCGATCGAGGAAGCGTTTCTCCATCTTGAAGTCGGGAATGCCGTAGCGCAGAAGCCCTCCGATACGGTCGTCGCGTTCAAAGACTGTGACGGTATGCCCGGCGCGGTTCAACTGTTGCGCGGCGGCCAGTCCCGCAGGCCCGGACCCGACGATCGCCACGCGCTTGCCCGTACGGAACAGGGGCGGCTCTGGCACAATCCACCCTTCATCCCATCCGCGCAGCGCGATGGTCTCTTCCACGCGTTTGATGGTCACCGGATCCTGATTAATGCCCAGCACGCACGCGCTTTCGCAGGGGGCAGGGCAGAGCTTGCCCGTGAACTCGGGGAAGTTGTTGGTGGCATGCAACTCGGCGAGGGCCTCTTTCCACCGTCCGCGATACACGAGGTCGTTCCAGTCCGGAATAATGTTGCCCAGCGGGCACCCCTGATGGCAGAACGGGATGCCACAATCCATGCAACGCGCTGCCTGTTGCTTGAGCCGCTCCTCCGGGAAATCGGCGTAGACCTCAATCCAGTCCTGAATGCGTTCTGCTACGGGGCGGCGTGGCGCGTTCTCACGCGAGTATTTCAGGAATCCTCTCGGATCGGCCATGGGCTGCTACCTGTGTCTCCTTCGCCCGGGTGTATTCCCCTTCGCGGGTACTCTATTATACCCCGGTCTGCGCCGGTACGATGATCCTGCCATCTGGATCACCGGTCGAGCACAAAACGTTGACAGGGGGATGATCCTTCGGGTGATTGGAGCTCAGAGCGGAGGCGCGGGCTCCCGGGCAGGCGGATCTCTGCCTGCCCGGGAAGGTACAGCACGCTCCCACTGCTAGAATCCAGCACAAGGGATGGGCTCAGCAGCGATGGATCTGTATCAGGAGGCTTGAATGGCCTTTGGGTTAGGACCGTACCGGTTCGTGCCCGGCTGACTGTCTTGAACAAGCATCATGAGAAACCAGATGGGGGTAGCAACAACTACCGATACAGAAAGCAGCATGATCATGAGCATCATGAAATCCTTGTGTTCAGAACCTGTATCTGCGCCAGGAAAAGACGTTACGAGCAGAAATCGTCCCATGAACAACGCAAAAAGCAGCCAGAGTACATTCCATCCGCTCTTACCAATGTCATGCAAGCGCCTCACAATGATCGCGAAGTTGGGAACAACCATGGCCAGAGAGTAGAGACTGGAGATCTGCCCCATCCTGCTCTCCTCGTCCCACGTGCCCAGCAAGACATCGACCCGGGAGATTAGAAAACCGAAAATAGCGTTCCACAGGAAGAACATCCAGTACTCTCTTCTGCGCGCCCGGCCGCGGAAGACAGCATACTTTCTAAGGGCAGTAAAGTACCATCGCATGAGAAGTCTCCTCCGAAGTGGTTGTATTGCATTGCATAAAAGACACTGTACGCACGTACAGAAACCCGGAAAGCGTTTTTTGCGTGAAGCGGGTGCGCTTTTGCGCGTGAGAAAGGAGAGGCCATGGATGCAATTGCTGTGCTCAATCCCTACACAGGGGAGGAGATCGGACGCGTGCCCCGCGGGACTGCCCGGGATGTGGAGCGCGCGGTGCAGGCTGCCCGGGAGGGAGCCAGACAGATGCGCGCCCTTCCCCAGCATCGGCGTGTGGCAATCCTCGCGGCGGCAGCGCAACGCCTGACAGCGGAGGCGGAACCGCTGGCGCATCTGCTGACTGCCGAGACCGGCAAGACGATCCGGGAGGCGCGCGCGGAGGTCGCGCGCGCAGCGACCATTCTGCAACTGGCCTCGGAGGAGGCCCGACACCTGCACGGGGAGACCATTCCCTTCGATGCCCTGCCTGCCACAGAGGGGCGAAAGGGCTTCTACGTACGGGAACCCGTGGGCATTGTGGGGGCGATCACACCGTGGAACGTGCCACTGGCGCTGGTGGCGCACAAGGTCGGGCCGGCACTCGGCGCGGGCAACGCGGTGATATTGAAGCCAGCGGAACAGACCCCGCTCATCGCACTGCAGCTGGCCCGGATCCTGAGGGAATGTGGCCTGCCGGAACAGGCGCTCCATGTGGTGACCGGCTACGGCGAGGAGGCCGGAGATGCGCTGGTGACGCACCCGGATGTGCCATTCCTCACTTTCACGGGGAGCCGTGAGGTCGGCATGCAGTTGCCGGCGCGCGCCGGTTACAAGCGGATCACACTGGAACTGGGTGGCAACAGCCCGGTGATCATCACGCCGAGCGCGGATCTGGAGCAGGCAGCCGAAGGGATCGTGCGCGGTGGCTTCGCGGTAGCCGGCCAGCTCTGCATCTCGGTGCAACGCGTTCTGGTACAGGAGAGTGTGGTGGACGCGTTGATCCGGGAGTTACTTCCGCGTGTGCGTGCTCTGCGCGTTGGCGATCCACGTGATGAGCACACCGATATGGGCACATTGATCCATCGTCATGCCTGCGATCGCGTGGAGCGTGACGTGCAGGAGGCCATGGCCGCAGGCGCGATCCTCCTGACCGGCGGGCAGCGTCTTGGCCCGACACTGTATGCGCCGACTGTGCTGCAGAACGTGCCACGGCAGGCGCGGATCGCCGTGGAGGAAGCCTTCGCGCCAGTGGTACTGCTGATGCCGTACACCACTCTGGAGGACGCCATCGCGCTGGCCAACGCGACCGCCTATGGCCTCAACGCGGGCATCTTCACGCGCGACCTGGAGGAGGCTCTTACTGCCGCACAGGAGATCGTTGCCGGAACCGTCTGTGTCAACGATGTGCCTACCTTCCGTTCCGATCTGATGCCCTACGGGGGGCGCAAGCAGAGCGGTCTGGGCAGGGAAGGAGTGCGCTTCGCCATGGAGGAGATGACCGAGTTGAAGGTAGTTAGCTTCCGGTTGTGAGGCTTCAGTAGCCCTTTTCCGGATCGTACCGGTTCTGCAGGGGCTCGCCGCGTAGATAGCGCCTGAGGTTCTCGGCAAACAGTTCAGCGGTTCGAGCGAAGTAGTGGGGCGTTAACCCGGAGACGTGCGGGGTGAGGATCACGTTTTCCATACGCCAGAGCGGACTATCTGGCGGCAGTGGTTCCGTCTCGAACACGTCCAGGCCAGCGCCAGCGATCCGGCCCTCCTGCAGCGCTGCGATCAACGCTGGCTCGTCAACGACTTTGCCGCGCGCGATGTTGTACAGGTAGGCCGTGGGCTTCATCTGCGCCAGTGCCTCCGCATTGATGAGATGATGAGTCTCTGGCGTGTAGGGAACCGCGACGCACACGTGATCGGCTTCGGAGAGCAGGTGATGCAGGCGCTCCGGAGGTAGCAGGGCGTCGGGGGTGGCCGCGGGATCGTAGCGTGCGCCCGGGTTGCGTTTGGTCGCGATGACCCGCATACCGAACGCCTTCGCCCGGACTGTCAGCGCCTCTCCAATTCGGCCCAGCCCCACAATGCCCAGTGTCTGACCTGTCAGTTCTTCCGCGTCACTCTGGCGCCACCACTCCCCGGCGATCTGCCTGCGCATGTACAGGTGCATGCGCCGGGTGAACATCAACATACAGGCCAGCACGTGCTCCGCGATATTGGGGCCGTGCACGCCACTGGCGTTGGTCAGGATCAGGCCACGTTGCAGCAGCTCCGGTGTGATCTTACCGTCCAGCCCCGCGCTCCAGAAGCTCATCCATCTCAGGCGAGGGGCCTGCGCGAGCCGCTCCGCAGGCAGGTGCGCACCGACCGCCACTTCCGCGTCGGCAATGGCTGTTGTAATCTGCTCGCCGGTTGCGAAACGCAGGTCCACCCGGTCGGCCAGTTCCGGATCCTGCGCGATGCGCTGCCGGAAGGGATGCGCGTCGGGATCATCGGGATCCAGCATCACCAGTACAACAATCCGACTCATGGCATCTCTCCGTCGGCTACGAACTGACGCAGCAGGGCTTCCCGACACTCGGCAACGTTCAACGTGCGGATCAGCTCCTTGAGCGTAGCAACCTGCCCGTGCCACGTCAGTAACCCGGAGACGCCGGCACCGAGCAGGGTGCGCACGATCTCTTCCAGGGGAGCGCCGGGCAATGTGTGCTCATCCACATGGACGAACACCGGCAGGAGCGCACTGGTTGCAGCGGCAACCACATCCGCAAAACGGCGCACGCAGCGGGGTGAATCGAGGTTGATCTGCGCCAGAACCCGGGCGGCACCTCTGGCCGCCAGTGTCTCGATGCGCGTGATGTCCTGTGCCTCGTCTGCTTCGGAGAAGTCCATGGTGACTGCGGCAGCGAGCAGAGGCAGATGACAGATCTTCCCCTGCTCCTGACAGAGGGTCTCGGCGGTGATCAGATCGGTGGCCACCTGCGTCAGGCGTGACGGGTCGTTCTGCACCGGTACCACGAGCACCAGATCCACCCGAGTGGCCGCCTGCACCATGGCAGCGGCGGGGATCGTTTCGGTGTGCATCAGGAACAGAGGCTTGCCTGCAGCTACCCGGACGGCTTCCTCCAGCTGCTGCTCCGGGGCGGGAGGCGGGACGCCAGAAACTGGCGGTTCGGATCGCAGGGTCAGGTAGAGCGCATCGGCTCCTGCGGTCACTGCGGGTTCACTGGCCTCGGCGATCACCTGAACGACCACGCCGTCCAGGGTATGCGCGGGCAGATGCGCGCCCTCCAGAAACAGGCGCCGTCTGGGAGCGATGCGCTCAGCCTCCGCCTGATACTGCGCGACCAGTGCCGCCTCGGGGTCGATCAGCACCAGACCGCGTCCTGCGTCCAGCAGGATCAACATGTCGTTCGTCATGCGCTCTGCCTGGATTGGCACATCCACCACCGCGGGCAGGTCCGATGCCGGCAGGTCCGGTGGCGCGGAGGCCGCAACGATGCCGACCACACGTCCCCATGGGAGCGAGTGGGCCACACTCTGTGCCATATCGTAGTCGTCGGCAATGAGGATCACGTGTGGCGGTTCCGACGAGCGATGGCGTGCGCGATCCTCTGCCAGACGTCGCGGCATGGGGGGCAGGATCGGTATGCCGCTCCGGGTACGCACTACCGCCGCGGTGCCCAGCACGGTTCCGACTCCCAGCCCACGGCCGCGGACGCGTTGCATGGATGAGTCACTCCAGACCGAAGAAGTGCAGGGTGCGCGTTTTGCTGTCTTTCGGTTCAGCGGTCAGGATCAACAGGCCGGGCTTGCGGTCCTCACGCGGACTCTGCAGGGCGATGTCCAGCGGACGGGTTTCCAGGCGGGGGGTCGTCCAGAATGGCACACCCAGTGTGCTCCGGGCGTCCAGCAACGCAACGGCATAGTACTCTGCTTTCAGAATGAATTGTGGTTGGCCCGATTTTTGCGTATCCGGCCTGACATCGAAGTCCTGATCAAGGCGGACGTGGTAGAGCGCGAGCAGCCCGTCCTGCCGGATGTCCCAGAGGCCAATGATGCCGCCGCTGCCGAGCAGGGGAGGCATCTCCATGCGGTCGAAGAAATCCGGGGTGGCGTGCATGTCTTCCCAGAGCACCTGCGCGGGGGCTGGAGGGTCCATGGGCGCGCTGAGCCATCGATCGCCGGTCAGATGCACCTGATGCGCCACGATGCGTTGCGGTGTCTCTGCCAGCAACAGGCGGTCCTCGCCGGTTTTCAAACGCGCCGCGCCGAACAGTGGCAGGGTAGCAGGAGCCGGGGTGCGCAGGAAGGTCTTGCCGTTCCAGCTCCACAGGGCGTCGCCGGTCACGATGACGGCAGGGCGGTTCTTGCCGGCGAAGTGCCCTACCTGCATGCTCGCAGGGGGCGCCTTGACGTCCGCTGTGAACTCGATAACGAACTCTTTACCGTTCCACCGGCGAACTGTGAGGACTGCCATGTCCTTCTCACCGGGCTTTTCGTGCAGCATGACGAGGCGGGGCTGCCCGTCGCCCGTCACGTCCGCAACCGCGATGCGGCGCGGCAGGTCCGGGAAATCGACCTTCCACAGGTAACGAAAGGAGGGCATGCGTGGGCGCCCTGCCGCAACCCGTTCCATATAGCCCTCAAAGGAGTAGTTGTGCGCCGCATAGTACTGGCCCCGCTCGTTGCGGGCAGTCGTCTCACGTCTCCCGGTCGCTCGATCGAACGATCCCGGGCTGGCGCTCACGTGGCAGTACTGGCAGGCGCGCCCCTCCTTACGGGCGTAGTCGGGGCGTGCGCCCGCGACGGAGGAGGTCAGCAGGAACAGGAGCAGAGTTCCCGATGCGCTCCACAAAGGCGTGGAATACCACAGGGAAAGGATCCGCAAAAGCCTTCTGGCGATCTGTTCACCCATGAAGTGCGCTCCCTTTGAGGGATCCGGGAGCGTGCAGATACTCGTCAACAGTGGCCAGGGCGAAGGGCTCTCCGCGCGCGCGCGCCGAGAGGGCCAGCAGCAGGGCGCGTGCCGTGTCGAGACTGGTCAGGCAGGGCACACCGGCTTCTACCGAGGCGCGCCGGATCCGCGCCGCTTCGCGCTCGATGCGCTTGTTGGTGGAGAGCGTGTTGAGCAACAGAGAGATCTGCCCGCTCCGGATCAGATGTTCAATGTTGTCTTCGCCTTCGTGTAACTTCTTGACAGCCTGTGCGGGAATGCCATGTTCCTGCAGGAAGCGCGCCGTGCCCTCCGTGGCGAACACACGGAACCCGAGTTCTGCAAAACCCTGAATGATGGGCAACGCCTCCGGTTTATCCGGATCGGCGATGGTGGCAACCAGACTTCCCTCGGTCGGCACATCGATGCCGGAGGCAACCATCGCTTTGTAGAGCGCGCGCGGGTAGTCGGTGTCCACGCCCATGATTTCGCCGGTGGACTTCATCTCTGGACCGAGGTTGATGTCCACGCGGTGCAATTTCAGGAAGGAGAAGACAGGGGCCTTCACAGCAATACTGGGACTGTCCGGGTAGAGACCACCGCGATACCCCTGTTCCTGCAGGGTCCGGCCCAGCATGATGTGTGTGGCGATCTTCACCATGGGCACACCGGTGATTTTGGACAGGTAGGGAACGGTGCGCGAGGCGCGCGGGTTGGCCTCCAGCACGAGCGCCGTGTCAGTCTGGCTGTCCACCACGAACTGGATGTTGAGCAACCCGCGCACCTCCAGACGGAGGGCGAGACGGGTAGCGCTGTGCACGATCTGCTCGATCAGGTGCGGCGACAGCGATTGAGGCGGGTAGACGGCCATGCTGTCGCCGGAGTGCACGCCGGCGCGTTCGATGTGCTCCATGATGCCGGGTAGCAGGCACTCCCGCCCGTCGCAGATCACGTCGACTTCCACCTCTTTGCCGAGGATGTACTTGTCGATCAGAATGGGCGCCCGGGGCGACACGTCGACCGCGTACTCCATGTAGCGTTGCAGTTCCTCACGGCTGTATACGATCTCCATGGCTCGCCCGCCCAGCACGTAGGAAGGGCGCACCAGCACCGGATAGCCGATTTCTTCCGCTACCTGTTCGGCGGCCTCCATGCTCACAACGCCTCGACCGGCTGGCTTGGGAATGCCCAGCTCCCGCAGAACCTTCTCGAAGCGGTCGCGGTCCTCTGCCAGATCGATCGATTCGTTGGAGGAGCCAATGATCCGCACGCCCGCCTCGTGCAACGGGCGCGCCAGATTGATCGCGGTCTGACCACCGAACTGCACAATCACCCCTTCGGGCTGTTCCCGATCGATGACGTTCAACACGTCTTCCAGGGTGAGCGGGTCGAAGTAGAGGCGATCTGATGTGTCGAAATCGGTGGAGACGGTTTCCGGGTTGTTATTGATGATCAGGGCCTCGTAGCCCGCTTCGCGCAACGCCCAGACGCAGTGGACGGAGCAGTAGTCGAACTCAATCCCCTGCCCGATACGGATCGGGCCGGAACCAATAACCAGTATCTTCTTTTTCACGTTTCCTTCGCGCAAACGGTGTGTTCCTCGCTCTGCTACTGATCGGCATCAGGCAGGCCCATGGCGTGCAACCACTCTTTGAGCCTGGCGATCCGCACGCGCTCATCCGGGGGGAGCTGAATCGGGCGCCCACGTGTGTCGACGATGATGCCCACTACCCCTCCCTGTACCACCCGGCGGACTTCTTTGCCACGACCCGCGCCGACGTCGAACGATTTCGTCGGAGTGACCACGATCTCGGCTTCTTCGGGCTCACCATCCTGCCCGTTCCTGAAGCCCAGGGGGTAGACGCGGAGCGTTCCGTACGGAATGTTCTCGGTCTTGCCGCAGAACTGCACAGCGACACAGGGCTCGCCCTCCCGACCTGCGCCAACCGGCGCGATGCAGGTACCGAGATAGATCAGACAGTCGCGCTCGAAGACCTGCGTGGCCGCAACAGGGTGCACCACGGAGAGCACGCCCAGTTGCGGCATCATGAAGATGGAGTCCACCGTTAGAAGGGTAAAGCCCTCCGGCTGATAGGCATCCATCATCATCAGGGCCGACTGGGCGCGGCGTGGCGCATGGGAGAGCACACCCCCCGAGCCCACGATCATGTGCAGGTGCATCATGTTGACCAGAGTCTGTCCGGT
The DNA here is from genome assembly GCA_025054835.1 of Chthonomonadaceae bacterium. Lineage (GTDB taxonomy): Bacteria > Armatimonadota > Chthonomonadetes > Chthonomonadales > Chthonomonadaceae > JANWZQ01. The sequence goes on along the minus strand of JANWZQ010000105.1, from coordinate 8,999 downwards.
GCCCTTCTGATCGAAGATGTTGCCGATGTTTTTCTCCAGGGTGGTGCCGGTCAGGCCCCGTGCCAGGGACTTGTGGTGCTCAAACGCGAGGCGCAGCGCCTCACGGCTGACTGCCTGCTCGATCAACAGGTCCTGCATGCGCTGGGGAATGGTAGTGGGGCGGATCATCTTGTTGCGCAGCTGGTTGCGCAGCTCCGCGTCTGTCACCCGGAAAGGAAGCCAGCGCTGGATGTTCTCGACTCCAGCCTCTGTGAGCACGTTGCAGATGGAGTAAGACATGCCCAGATTGGCCGAGACCGTGCGGTTGAAAATCCCGTTGAAGACCGAGAAAACATCGGTAGTAGCGCCGCCGATATCCACACCCAGCACGTTGATGTTGCGTTGCCGTGCGATCTCTTCCATGATCCGCCCCACCGCATTGGGGGTGGACATGATGTCGGCGCTGGTCCATGTGGTCAATTTGTTATATCCCGGCGCCTGCTGCATCACATGTTCGAGGAAGAGCTCATGAATGGCCTCACGTGCCGGTAGCAGGTTCTCCCGATCCATGGTGGGGCGCAGGTTCTCCACGCGTTTGAGGGCTACCCGATCTTCAAGGAGCGCGGCAACCTGCGGGTAGGCGTCTCTGTTGCCCGCGTAGATGACCGGCAGCTTGAGTCCGATACCCAGGCGCGGCTTCGGATCGGCGGCAACCAGCATTTCGGCCATCTCTACCAGATGGGACACCGTGCCTCCATCCGTGCCCCCGGACATCAGGATCATGTCGGGGCGCAGCTGACGCAGGCGCTCCACGCGCTGGTACTCTTTACGCCCGTCGTCCACAGCGATCACATCGATGATGATCGCGCCAGCACCCAGTGCAGCTCGCTGTGCCGACTCCGCGCTCATCGCCTTGACCACACCGGCTACGGTCATCTGCAGGCCACCCCCCGCGCTGGAGGTGGATAGATAGAGATCCACACCGGTGCGCGCGTCTCTGGCGGGCGTGATCGGCCGGCCGTCTTCCCCGAGGATCGTCTTACCGCTCAGCTCTTCCACTTCGCGTACGGCGTTGACCACCCCCACGGTGACGTCGTCAAAGGGAGCCTCCACAGTGGTCGGGGCCTCTCCACGCACAACAAGCCGGTACTGCCCATCGGGTTGCTGCTCAATGAGAATGGCCTTGGTCGTGGTGCTACCGCAGTCGGTGGCAAGAATGGATTTTACCTGCGCAGGGTCTTTCAGGGCTGGTTGTTCGCTCATGGCACGGGGCGCGTCTCCCGAAGGCAGGTGTGGAATTCGCTCTATAGTATAGCAGAAAACCGGTGCAGGGCAACGTTAGCGCGCAATGTTCCGGTTATCGGGACTGTGTGGCGCGGCGCAACTCCTGCAGGGTCCTTTCCAGCGCCTTCATGGCCTCCCCGTAGCCGGCAAAATCGCCTGCTTTCAATTTCTGCTGTGCAGTCTCGTAGTGCGATGACGCTCGATCGATCAGCGCACGCAACACCGACGGGACTGCCGGCGGGCGACTGTCTTTCACGACATCTGTTTCCGTGGAAGGGGGCGATGGAGTCGATGCGTCAGGCACGTCATAGCCGGGGAAGAGCCGGGCCAGCGCCGCGCCGAGCGTCTCCTCCATCACCACACGCTGGCCGAACACCACGGCAACCCGTTGCAACTGCGGGATATTGGCCGAGTTGGTCGCCTCGATGTAGAGGGGCGCGATGTACAGCAAGGAGGTCTCGATGGGCAGGACCAGCAGGTTCCCGAACCGTGCTGTGGAGCCTCCCTGTCGCAGCAACGACAGCTCTTTGGATACGGCAGGCTCACTGTTGAGCAGCGAAATGGCCTGCGATGGCCCGTTGACCGCAACGCGTTGCGGGAAGCGGTAGAGCACCAGTTCCCCGTACCGATCACCGTCGCAACGGGCACACATCCATCCGAGGATGTTCTTGTCCTCGCGGTTGATCGGGGCCAGCGGGCTCATCAACAGGAATTCGGCCGAAGAGTTTCTGGAGCGGGACTGCGGGTCGGTCAGCCGCATCACCACGTAGTAGGGCTCCATCTGTGCACGACCGATAGGACCCGTGCGGCCGGTGCCTGTGCCGATGAGCAGCGTCGCAGGATCCGCGTAGTCCAGGTTCGGCTCGACCGGTACGGCCCACACGTCCTCGCGCAGGTAGAAGGTGCGCGGGTCATCCACGTGATACACGCCGTAGACGGAGCGTTGCAGGCGGAAGAGATCTTCCGGATAGCGCAGGTGCGCACGCAGGCCATCGCCGAGGGCGGAGAGCGGCCTGAGCAGGCCCGGGAAGATCCGGGCATAGGTATGCGCGATTGGATCCGTCGGGTCCGCAAGGTAGAGGTTGACGGTACCATCATAAGCGTCCACGGTCGCTTTCACGCTGTTGCGGATGTAGTTGGGCGCGATGTAGCTCTGCGGGCCCACCATTACCTCGACGGCCGTTGAGTAAGGGTAACGATCCGAAAGCGTGTAGGCGTCCAGGATCCAGACCAGACGTCCGCTGTCTGTCACGACGAGGTAGGGGTCGCTGTCCAGTTGCAGGAAGGGCGCCACGGTCTGCACACGTTCACGCACATCGCGCCGGATCAGGACGCGCGTGGAGGGTTTGAACCCTTTGAAGAGCAGCATACGGGCATCGCCGAGGCGCATACTGAAGGCGAGCTTGGCCAATGGGGCGTCGCCGATGCGGATTCCACCCCGGCCCCGGTAGGTGGTGTAGTTATCACCGTCAGTGGCCTCTGTGGCCGGGTAGTCGAACTCCGGTTGCTCGGTGTCCACAAACACGTAGTCGGAAGTGAGCAGGCCGAAGTAGATCTCGGGGCGCGTCACCTTCAGGTTGGAGGCTTCCGCGGAGGGAGTTGGCGGGAACCCTTCGATAAAGTATTCGGGTTCCCCATTGCGCACTCGATTGACCGGGCTCATCACCACGCCATAGCCGTGCGTGTAGCCCATACGGCGGTTCTGCCAGGTCTGCGCGGAACGCGGCAGATTGTCCGGATCGATTTCGCGTGCGGCCAGCATCACCTGCCGCAACTGCCCGTTGATGAAGTAGCGATCCACGTCGATGTTGCTGGTGGTGCGCCCGGTCAGAGTGTTCTGTTCGAACCGGTAGTACGTCTTGACGGTTTGCAGCTGGTTGTAGACCTTGGCCAGATAGTTATGGTCCCACAGGCGGATACTGTCGATCGTGTCCCGATTGGCCCGCAGCTTTTCGGCGTTCAGGCTCTCGTCGGCCGGGAAGCCCTCCACGCGCCGTACGTTCTCCAGACCGTAGCCCTGCCGGGTAAAAGCGATGTTCCGCGCGATGAACGTGCGCTCCATTTCGATCTGGTTCGGCTCCACATTCGCTTTCTGGACGATGCCCGGCACTACCCCGCCCAGTACAATCACCGTAACGAACCATGTGGCCAGCCCGATGACGGGCCAGCGGAACCCTCTGCCACGCCGGAGAGTCAGCAGGCAGGCGATACCCACGAGGATCAGAAGGACTGTCTGCACATGGAACGCGAAGAGCCGGACAGTCAGGTCCGTGTAGCCCGGGCCGGTGAACTGCCCGTTGTCCTTGATCAGCAGGCCGTAGGCGTTAAAGCGTGTGCGGACAGCATGGGTCAGCGCCAGTCCGGCGGCCAGCAGCAACAGTTGCGCACGCACAGCCGGCCGAATGTCCGGCAGGCCGGCCCATGACTCGATCGCCCGGTTCACCACATGCAGGGCAATGACAGCGATAGCGGTGAACAGGAAGGTCGTGAAGAGGAAGTTCGCCACGAAGTTCAGGAAAGAGAGGCGGAACACGTAGAAGCCGATGTCCAGACCGAAGACAGGGTCCGTCCTGCCGAACGGCGTGGCATGGACAAATTCCAGAGCGTTGGCCCATTCCTGTGCGGCAATGCGCCCGGCAAACAGGGCCAGCATCAGACTGACGCCCAGCAGGAGCCAGCCAATGCTTCTCTGGATCAGGTTGCTCCAGTGCCACTCGAACAGGTCATAGAACGAGCGTTCGGCCTCCTCCGGGGCAAGCCGGCGGGCTGCATACAGGTTGCCGTAGAAGATGGCAAAGAACAGGCCGCCGAACAGCAGGTAGAGCGCAGTCTTCGTGACCACGGTGACGCCGAACACCTGTGGATAGCCGACCTCCCGGAACCAGAGCCAGTCGGTGTACAGAGGAACCAGATTCTGGATCAGCAGGAAGCCGCCGAACAGGAGCGCGAACAGGAGGAGAGGGAGGCGGGCACCGGACCGACGGACAACCTCTCCCTCCGGGGTGACGATCTGGATCTTCCTGGGGCCTGACTTCATGGCACAGAACCTCCCGGGTCGCGCTGGACCGGGCGCACCCTTAAGTGCTCAGTATATCACAACCCCACAGGAACGTCAAATCGGTCTGCGGTCCGGGCCGTCTCAGGCTCCGGATTCCACGGTGCCGCAGAGACGGCGGAGGGCCTCGGAGTCCACGTGATCCAGTCGCGGGCCCAGTTTTGCCACCACCTGCGCCGCCGTGTAGGAGGCGATCTTCCCGGCAACCTCCAGTGGTAGATCGTGCGTGAGGCCATGGAGCAGGCCCGCCGCGTACATATCGCCCGCGCCGGTCGTATCGATGGGATGCACCTTGAATGGGGGGATTTCGTAGATCACATTGCCATGACGTAGCAGGGAGCCCTCACCACTCAACGTGACGGCCGCAATGTCGCAGTACGGAGCCATCGCTTTGATGGCCTCGTAGGGCGTGCCAACGTCCATGAGCACCTGCGCCTCCTCATGATTGCCGATCAGGCAGTCGACGTGCTCGTGAATGAGTTGCAGCAGTTCCGCCTTATGGCGGTGGACGCAGAACGGGTCGGAGAGACTGAGCGCAACCCGGACGCCGGCTTTGCGGGCCTCCTGCATGGCCAGAAGAACCGCTTCCTTCTGGTTGTCTGTATCCCAGAGGTAAGCAGTCACGTAGAGGTACTTGCTGGCGCGCAACGCGTCCAGATCCACGTCATCCGGCCCGAGTGTCCGGGAGGCGCCCAGAAAAGTGAGCATGGTGCGTTGCGCATCCGGAGTGATCAGAATCACAGAGATGCCGGTCTCACCGGTACCGGGTTTCACCGGGTAATCCACCTGCTTCTCGCGCAACCCGTTCACGTAGAGCGCGCCATGCTCGTCATCACCAACTTTGCCGGTGTAGCAGGCCTTGCTGCCCAGCAGAGCCAGCCCGATCATGGTGTTGGCCCCGGAGCCACCCGGAGCAGCATTGACGATGTGCTCGTAGATCCGGGAGACGACGGCGCGTTGTTGCTCCTCCTCGATCAAGAACATCCCGCCCTTCTGAAATCCCAGTTCCTCCAGGACTGTTTCCGGAACCTCGGCCTGCAGATCGTACAGGGCGTTGCACATACCGAAGACGTCGTAATGCATGGCATCCTCTTTCCGGGTTCTCGGCAGGCGGACACCTGCCTATTGAGCGCGTTGTCGTGCCAGCGTGAGCATCTGCCGTGCCGCAGACTGCAGTTCCTGCGGCGCGCCCGGGGTAGCCAGAGCGGCCTCCAGGGGCGGGATCGCCTGCTGAAACTGGCCCCGGGACAGGTAACACGTCCCGATGCTGACATGGGCATAGGCAATATCGGCAGGATGTCGGGCCGTCTGCACCGCCTTCTGAAAGAGCGCGATGGCCCGATCCAGCTGGCCCTCTTCCTGATAAGTGTCTGCGACCGCGTTGTAAGCTCTGGCCAGCAGTCCGCTGCGTCCATCTCCTTTCGCGGCGCGATCCAGCAGGGCACGGGCTTCCGCTTTGCGGCCCTGGTTGGCGTAGATCACAACCAGCCGGGCTGCAGCCTCCACGTCGCCCGGGCTGGCTCTGAGGCGGGCTTCCAGTACCGGCATGGAGCGGAAGTGATCGATCTGTTGCTGCAGTACGGCCGCAAAGGGCCCTGCGGGCAGATAGCCACCGATCCGCCCGGCAACGTTTCCCTGTGGAGTCAGGAACAGAATGGTGGGAAAACCCGTCACGCCATACTTCCGCGCGCTGGTACGCCCCTCTTTCTCGGCGTTCATTCGAACCGGGACGACCTGTTTTGCCAGCTGTACCACTCGCGGGTGCGTGTAGGTCTCTCGATCCAGCTTTTTGCAGAAGGCGCACCAGTCCGTGTAAAAATCCAGCATCACCAGCCGATTCGTCTTCTTCGCCTGTTGCATTGCGGCCGCGAGAGAGGACTGCCATGGAATGCGTTCTGCAGCGTCAGCTGGCGTGGGGCGCAGCAGAATGCAGAGGCCGGCCAGAAGGCTTGCAGCCAGAAACGTGCGCATGAGCATTTCTCCTTTCCTGAAACGCAGAGCGCATTGTATCTCTGGATGTACGTTTGCGTCAAGCGGTCCTGTAGCTCTGAGATACCGGCACACCGCATGAGTCCGGATTTTCTGGAACAGGAATTTCGCGCGCAGTCGTATTCCTCTGATACGCGGACATGCAGGTACGATTTCTGGTACGTTGCCGCGGTCTCCCGGCGCTCCTGTTACCGGGCTCATGGGCTTGCCCGATAGCGCCGCATAATGATCTCTCATTGGCTCATACAGAGGAGTGTGGATCCCGTGAGTGATGCGCGCACTGCTCAGAGGTATTCCTCGATCAGGCACACTTTCTACAGAGACTTTCTGGCATCCCTGGTGGTGTTTCTCGTGGCGATCCCTCTGTCCATCGGGATTGCCTACGCATCGGGAGCGCCCATCATCAGTGGGTTGATCGCAGCGGCTGCAGGTGGCATTGTTGTCGGATTGTTCGGTGGTGCGCCCCTGCAGGTGAGTGGGCCGGCAGCCGGGCTGACTGTGCTGGTGTTCGGGCTCACACAGAAGTATCCCTGGCCGGTGGTCTGCGCGGTTACCGTGCTGGCCGGGCTGATGCAGGTTGGCTTCGGTCTGCTCCGGATCGCGCGGGTCTGTCTGGCGATCTCGCCCGCCGTGGTGCATGGCATGCTGGCAGGCATTGGCATCATCATTGCGCTGGCGCAGGTGCACGTCATGCTGGGCGGGGCGCCCAATAGCTCCGCATGGGACAACCTGCGGGAGTTGCCGGGACAGATCCTTGGCCTGCACACCCACGCGGCCATGCTGGGGCTGATCACGCTGGGCATCCTGATCGGGTGGCAATACGCGCCAAAGCGCTTGCGAGTGATCCCGGGTCCACTGGTCGCTGTATTGATCGGGACACTGGTATCCACTTTCCTCTGGACGGACGTGGAGCGGGTCAAACTGCCCGAGAACCTGTTTGCCCACACCTGGCCGCAGTTTACCGGGGTGGATCCCGGCGGGCTGATCGTTTCCGCGCTGACCATTGCGATGATCGCAAGCGTGGAGTCGCTCCTGTGCGCGGTGGCAACCGATAAGTTGCACACCGGGCCCCGGGCCAATCTGGACAGGGAGCTGGTGGGGCAGGGCCTGGGCAACACCGTATCGGGCATGCTGGGAGGCATGCCGATCACCGGGGTCATCGTGCGCACGTCCGCCAACATCAGCTCGGGCGCGCAGACCCGACTGTCTACCATTCTTCACGGCGTCTGGGTGGTCCTGTTCACCCTGTTCTTCAGCACACAACTCCAGCGGATCCCACTGGCCGTTCTGGCGAGCCTGCTGGTGTTCGTCGGAGTGCGGCTGGTCAACGTGCACCACATCCGCGAACTGTCGGAGCATCGGGAGGCGGTCGTCTATTTTGTGACTGTCTTCAGTGTGGTGTTCATCAACTTGCTGGCGGGCGTGGGCATCGGGATTGCACTGGCGGTGATCCTGTTGCTGAAGCGGCTCTCTCGCGTCAACATCCTTGTAGAAGAACGAGCCGGCAAGTGGCACGTGCGTATCGATGGCACGCTGTCCTTCTTCTCGGTGCCGCAATTGACCGCACAACTGGAACGGATCCCACCCGGCGCCATGGTGGACGTGGACCTGATGATCGATTTCATGGATCACGCCGCATTCGACGCGTTGCACAGCTGGCGCGTGGCCTACGAGAAGCTCGGCGGACATGTGGACATCGACGAGTTGCATGAGGCATGGTATGAGAATGCCGCCAACGGCAGCCCGCTCGCGCAGAAGTCGGACCTGCTGGAACCTCCACGACCAGAGTCTCCTGCGACGGTGGAGGCGCGCTCGTAGCTACCGGCCAGAGTCTGCGTTACACAGACAACAGGGAGAGGAGCAGAAGGACGCAGGGCCTGCTCCTCTCCCCCTTTCGTGTGTGACGCCGAAAGTCTCCGGATTACTTGCTGCTGCCTGCGGAGGTATCGGAGCCTGTTGCCTGGGGAGGCACCCGATAGATGTGCACCTTGTCTGCGGCAGCTACCGCAAGCAACCTGCCGTCCGGCGAAAAGGCAAGCGCAGTGATGTTCTCCGGTACGAAGAACGTGGCAAGACGCGTGAAATCCTCAGGGTTCAGATTCGCCATGGTGACTCCTCCCGACACAAACGTGCCGCCGGTGCATTCCGGAAGTGCGCCAGAGTGATCGCTTCCTGTTTCACCGTAGCGAGCCTGTATCCCTGCGTACTGTGAGCAACGATCACGCGGCCTTGCGTCGTGCAGTGGCGACCTTCAGTTCCGAGCGTTCCGAACTGTCCTCTGACAGTCGGAACTGCTCCACCAGTTCCCGGAAGGTACTGGCCATCTGCAGCAGGTCCTGCGTGTTCTGCGCCACCTGCTGCGCACTGGCGGCGACTTCCTCGACACTGGCGCTCATCTGCTGTGCTCCGGCCGCCGTCTGCTCACTGACCGCCGCCACCGAAGCAATCGCCTGCACCACCCGGTCCGCCTGCTGCGCCGCCTGCACCACCTCCTCCTCACTCTGCTGCGCCAGCTGACTGACCGAGTCCACCGTCGCCGTCACCTCCTGCACCGACGCCGCCATCTGCTCCGCCGTCGCCGACACCGCCTCCACTTCTGCGGCCAGTGCCTGCGACGCCTGCAGGATCTGCGCCAGAGCAGCACCGACTTCCTGGCTCCGACTCACCCCCTCGGCTACCTCCTGCCCACTGG
>JANWZQ010000072.1 GCA_025054835.1 Chthonomonadaceae bacterium | reverse complement strand
TACCGGATGGCAGGATGCGCTCGTCAGCAGTCTGGACGTGAGTGTGCGTGCCGATGACTGCGCTGACGCGTCCGTCCACATACCATGCAAAGGCCTGTTTTTCTGACGTTGCTTCCGCATGAAAGTCTACCAGAACGATGCGGGTTTGCGGAAGGACCTCGTTCAGGATTGTGTCGATCGCCCGGAAGGGATCATCGACCGGTTCCATGAACGTGCGGCCCTGCAGGGCGATAACGCCAATCCGTCCGGCCGGGATTTCGTAGACGCCGTACCCGCGTCCGGGTACGACGGGAGGGTAGTTGAAGGGCCGGAGGATACGTGTTTCTGTGTTCAGGTAGGGGTAGATCTCCTTGCGGGCCCATGCATGGTTGCCCAGCGTGATAACATGAATGCCGACCTCTTCCAGAAGCGTGCGGGCGATTTCTGCGGTGATGCCAGCACCCGCGGCGGCATTTTCGGCGTTGCAGACGATGAAGTCAACCTGGTATCGGGACGTGAGCACGGGCAGGTACTGTGCTACGGCCTGTCTGCCGGGTCTGCCGACCACATCGCCGATCATGAGGATGCGCATGATGCTGTGAGCTTTCCGGGTGATCTTCTCATCAGGTTTATGATACGTCGGGATCCGTGCCGGGCGTTACAGGATAGGTGTTATCGAGCGTAGTCCACAGCGCGGGTTTCACGGATCACGGTGACTTTGATCTGGCCCGGGTATTCCATTTCTTCCTCGATACGGCGGGCCATGTCGTGTGCCAGCTGAATGGAGGCCAGATCATCAATTTTGTCCGGTCGGACGATGACCCGGATCTCACGTCCGGCCTGAACGGCAAAGGTTTTCTCCACGCCTTCGAAAGCGTCGCCGATTTCCTCGAGTTTACGGAGACGCTTGACGTAGGTTTCCAGAGTTTCCCGACGGGCGCCGGGGCGTGAGGCAGAGATCTGGTCGGCGCAGATGACCAGAATAGCCTCGAGCGTGGTGGGTTCGACATCGTAGTGGTGTGCCTCGGCGGCGTGGGCCACGCTTTCCGGTTCACGGTAGCGCCGGAGGATCTCTCCGGAGATGAGCGCGTGCGGGCCCTCCTGTTCGAAGTCAACGGCTTTGCCCAGGTCGTGCAGAAGGCCGGCCCTGCGGGCAACCCAGACGTCGGCACCCAGTTCTGCAGCGAGCATGCCGCAGATGTGCGAGACTTCGACCGAGTGTTTGAGCACGTTCTGTCCGTAAGACGTGCGGTATTTCATTTTGCCGAGCAGATGCACGATCTCCGGGGCGAGACCGGTCAGGCCAGTCTCGAGGACGGCGCGTTCGCCTGCTTCCTGAATGCGGCTTTCGACCTCAGCCTGCGCTTTACGAACGACTTCTTCGATGCGTCCCGGGTGGATCCTGCCATCCACAATGAGATTGGTCAGGGCGATCCGGGCGACTTCGCGGCGTACCGGGTCGAAGCCGGAGAGAACGACTGCTTCCGGTGTGTCGTCGATGATCAGGTCGACTCCGGTGAGGGTTTCGAAGGCGCGGATGTTACGTCCCTCGCGCCCGATGATGCGGCCTTTCATTTCATCACTGGGCAGGGGCACGACGGAGACCGTGGTCTCGGACGTCTGGTCCACGGCGCACCGTTGCACGCAGTCAGTGATGATCTGGCGGGCGCGTTTTTCGCCCTCGCGTCGGGCGGTCTCTTCGATGTCACGGATCAGTCGGGCAGCATGATGTCGGCTTTCATCTTCGACGGTTTTCAGGAACAGGGCGCGCGCTTCTTCTGCGGTCAGGCCGGAGATACGCTCGAGCTCTTTGCGTTGTTTTTCGGCGGCCTCCGCGAGTTCGGTGCGCAGGCGAGCGACTTCCTGTTCGCGCTCCTGAAGTTGCCGTTCGCGTATTTCCAGGCTCTCGCTTCTGCGTTCCAGAGCCTCTTCCTTCTGTGCCAGTCTTCGCTCTATCTGCTGGATCTCGGCACGTTTCTCCCGGTTTTCGTTTTCGACGGCGGCGCGGATCTGGAGCGACTCTTCCCGGGCCTCCAGCAACGCCTGTCGTTTGATCGCTTCGACTTCTTTTTGCGCCTCTTCTCTGATGCGTTCAGCTTCTGCGATCTGCGCTTCGACGAGGTTTTTGACGCGCTCTCTTTCGCGCGCTTCCAGCGGTCGAACGTAGAGATTGAGCCCTATCCAGATGGATCCGGCATACACCAGCAACGCCAGACCCACATACGCAATGACAACAAGGTATGTCACACTCTCACCTCCAGACATTGGCAAGGCGGAGACGGCCACGGTGTCCAGAGTTGAGCGACGACGGCGGCGCGCCCACCGAGAGGCGAACCACTGGCTGGCTACGTTCCCGGCCCGTGGGGGGCGGAACGATATGACAGATTGAAGTTCACTTATTTTCTCGGTAAGGTATCCCAATCCCTGCACCGGGTGTGCGTTTCTTACGGTGGGGAGTGAGGGGGCCCTGTGGCGATCGATTTACTCTTCCGGGGTCAGGAACTGGCGGAGCGCCTCGGTGATGATGTCCGATTCGAAGCCGCGATGTTGCAAAAATCGGGCGATACGTTGCTTTTCGGTGCGTAACGACATGGGATCTGCCTGTAACAGGACCTGTGGTTCCCAGCGGGCACGCAGGGCGGCCAGAGCGCGGGCGATCTCTGCCTCCGGGGAGAGGCGCTCCAGCGCGGCCTCGATCTGCTCGGCGGGGACGCCCCGGCAGCGTAGCTCCTGCGCCAGGCGTCTGCGGCCGTAGCGCTTGCGGTCGGCGCGATCGTCGATCCAGTCCCGGGCAAACTGTGCGTCGTCCACCCACCCGCGACTTTGAAGCCGATCGATCACCTGCGCGATGATGTCGGGTGCGAACCCGCCCCGGGTCAGGCGTCGTTCGATCTGTGCGCGGCTGCGCGGGGCATGCCCGAGGTAGCGCAGTGCGATCTGATAGGCCGCTTCCAGAGAGGGATCCGGGAGGCTCATGGCGACACGGGTACGCAAGGACGGGCGGTCACCGATCGGTCTTCGGGGATGCGGCAGGGGCGTCAGTGCGCTCCACGCGCACGACCGTTTTAACACGCCACGCGCGCCCTCGGTAGGTGACGGTCGCTCCGATCGGGTATTCACCTGCGGGCGTGCTGGAGGGTAGCGTGACCTTGAAGCGCGTGGAGGTCTTGCGATCCTGCGCGGTAGTGACGCAGGGCTTACGCCGGATATTCTTCTCCAGTTCCCATCCACCCGGGAAGTCGGTCAGTTCCACTTCTCCGCGGATCCCCCCCATGACCGCGCTGTAGACGTCCACATACACGGAGAGGGGGGTGGTGCCCACCACGGTGACCGGGTTGGGATCTGCGGCAATCTGCACCTGCAGGGGCTCCACGACCTGGAACGATGTGCTGGATTGAACCTGCCGCCCATCCGGGAGCTCTGCGACGACCTGCAGGGTGTAGGCGCCGACGGGCAGGTCCGCGGGGAGCACGGTTTTGTAGGACAGCTTGCGTGCTTTGCGGGGCTCCACAGTCGGAACGGCCACAACGCGTAGCAGGTTGAGGGCACTGGCGGCATGTCCCTGACCGCTCCATGTGACTGTTTTGATGGCGATAGGCAGATCAGTCTGGTTACGCAGTTCGAGAGTCGCACCCAGTTCCTGCCCGGCCACGCACTTTTCATCGGAGAGAGTGAGGCGCGCGGAGAGCCCGGGGACAGATTGCGTGCGTGCTTCGACCAGAACGGCATCCAGCAGGAGACGAGGCTCGAATGGTTGTACGGGCTTGAAGTCTGCAGGTTGTCCCGGGGGCAGGAAGTCAGCCCGCAGTCCCATGGCGGCGCCGGCGCGTGGCATGAGCCCGGCGGTATTTCTGGGAATGGCGAGCTCAATAACCTGCGTGCCTCCGGTCACTCGGCCACTGGCCAGGATGCTGGCAACGGGAATGGCGTTCTCGTTCCATGCGGGCGTCTCTTTGGCGTTGGCAGCGTCCAGCAGTCGAGCTGTCAGCGCAAGCGGGCTTCCTTCCGTGACGCTGCCCGTGACGATTTCGATGTTATCGGCGCTGCGTAACCATCCATCCCCTCCGCCGTCCACGCTGAAGATCACCATGGCCGGGCGTTCGGTGCGTGCGGCGAGGTAGAGATAGCTGTCATCCCACTGACAGTAGAAGACGCCCTGGATCGGGCCGTCAGTGACCGTGTAGAACGCATCCCACTCGCCATCGGAGAGCACGCCGTCGATCTGTACGGTGCGGCGCAGGCGCTGGGGTTCCGTGGGGTAGCGCGGGCGTTCCCGGAAGCTGACCGGTGGTGTGGTACCGCTGACGGTCTGAACAGCCGGTTCGTTCCTGTCCTGCGGATATGCTGGAGCAGCAGTGGTGACCCCGGTCAGGGAAGTGTAGAGGGCCAGCATACCGGCGATGAGGGGCCAGCTTCGGGCATGTGAACAGCGTAGATGCAGGGGCATCACAGCGCAGTCTCCCTGTGGGTAGTGTGTGTAACTCTAGCACGAATGGGGTTTGGATGTCAAGGCAGGGGTGTGCGCTGATTCCAGCAGGGGGTACTGTACGGGTTGTGTCTCTGCGGGCGCTTCTGACGAGGGCGCTGTGGCGGCGCGCAGGAGTTGTTCAGCGGGAGCGTCCATGGGCGCGGGCATCGCGGGTCGGAGCAGGACGTCTGGAGCCGGGGGGATACGGGGCCGGCGGCGCGCAGGAGGGTCGTGCGGCAGGCTTCCCGTTCGGCATTCGCGTGGAGGAAGGGGAGACAGGCCTCCGCTGCGGCACGGATGCGGACCAGATCCGCATGAGAGTCGCGCCAGCGGCGCATGACAGAGCCCCGGATGTGGATGTGCGGCTCCTGCAGGGCGGCCAGGTTCTGCACTGTCGGGATGGCCTCGGCGCCACCGATCTGCTCCAGAGCCCTGAGGACGAGGAGCGTGCGTTCCGGGTCGTGCAGGGGGTCCCGGAGCAGGGAGACGAGCAGGGTGCGTTGACGTGGAGTGAGCAGGGGGGCATGATCTGCGCGGAGCATCGGGAGGAGTCGTGTGATGGTGCGCAGAGCCATCTGCCGCACATGGTTGTCGTGGGACGTATCGGTGGCCATCTCGAGGGCCGGTCCGATCAGACGCGGGTCGGCGGAGCGATCGAGCAGTTCGGCGACGTTCTGACGGCCGCGGCGGGGCAGGAAGAGCAGAAAAGCCGGCACGATGAGGCGGAACAGCTGCATCAGGCCGTAGTTGAATCGGTGCAACCAGGCCAGCAGCGCAAGGATCAGGCAAAGGACAATCCCGGCGGCCGCGTACCCCAGCTTCTTCCGCCGGCGGTACCATTCTACCTCCCGGCGCGCCAGTTGCAGAAGATCTTCCGGGGGCAGGAGCGACGCTTCGCGTTTCGCTTCTTCGCGAATGCGTTCGTTGCGATGGTTCAGGCGCCGGAGCAGGGCGTGCAGGTCCGTTCTATCGATGTGCATGGCTGGCTAGCGCCGCGGGTCAGTCGGTCGCGGCGTCTGCTCTATGAGACGTTGCACGATGCGGTCCGGTGTCATGCCTTCGGCCTCTGCGTTGAAATTGGTCACGATGCGATGCCGGAGCACTGGCAGGGCGACGGCGACGACATCGTCGGTGATGACGTAGTTGCGTCCGTACAGCGCGGCGCGTGCTTTGGCTCCCAGAATGAGGTACTGTGAGGCGCGCGGTCCCGCTCCCCAGCTGACGCACTCGCGCACGAAGTCGGGGGCCTCCGGTTCTCCGGGGCGTGTGGCGCGGGTGAGAGCCAGAGCGTAACGGAAGACGTGATCGCCGACCGGGACGCGGCGCACGATGTCCTGCAGGGCGAGGATCTCGTCCGCGTGCAACGTCTCCTGAAGCTCGACGTGCTGCCCGCCGGTGGTGGCCTTCATGATGGCGAGCTCTTCCTCGGCAGAGGGATAGCCGACGGTGACCATGAACATGAACCGATCGAGCTGCGCCTCCGGCATGGGGTAGGTGCCTTCCTGTTCGATGGGATTCTGGGTGGCCAGTACGAAGAAGGGCTCGGCGAGTTTGTGCGTCTGTCCACCGACGGTGACTTTGTGTTCCTGCATGGCCTCCAGCAGAGCCGCCTGTGTTTTGGGGGGGGTGCGGTTGATCTCGTCGGCGAGGATCATGTTGGCAAACAGGGGGCCGCGCAGGAAGACGAACTTGCGTTCGCGTGTGACCGGGTCCTCCTGAATGATCTCGGTGCCGGTGATATCGGCGGGCATCAGATCAGGGGTGAACTGGATACGCTTGAAGGAGAGGGAGAGGATGCGCGACAGGGTGCTGACCAGAAGGGTTTTTGCCAGCCCCGGCACGCCGACCAGGATACAGTGGCCGCGGGCAAAAATCGCGATCAGCAGCTGCTCGACAACAGCCTCCTGCCCGATGACGACGCGGCTGATTTCGCTGCGCATGATGTCATAGGATCGGCGCAGGTGCTCCAGACGAACAAGATCTTCCTGATCCTCGAGAGGGGTGGAGGGAGGATTGGAAGGAACAGCAGTCATGGCATCCTCTCTTTCTTCGTGAATACACGGTGTTCTGGCCCATTGTGCGTGATCAACGCAGGCGTTTCATGCAGTAGGAGAGTGTGATCAGGCTGTAGCTGGTGACCAGGGCTGGCTGGTTCTCCCAGTAGCGCGCATTCTGGTTGACCCAGGACCCGTCGGCGCGCTGGGTGGCGGCCAGCTGCAGGGCCAGATCGCGCGACCAGTCGTGCTTGCCGCCCCGGGTATCCTGCAGGATCTTCTCTCCAAACACGTCCAGCGTTTTGGCCATGGTGTGATAGTAGTAGTACAGCGAGGCATCCTTCATGCCAGGATGCTCGGTGACAGTGTAGTGATCGCGGATCCAGTTCCATGCGGCCTGTGCGCGCGGATCCCGTCTGGATACGCCCGCATAGATGTAGCTTTTCAGTCCGGCATAGGTCATGGCGCCGTATGACGTGTGCTTGCCTCCAGTGATGCCGTCGGCGTCGCTGCGCCCCCGGGTATCGTAGATGAAACCACCGTCGTTGGGAACGCTGGCCTCCCGGATCCAGGCCTGATCGTTGCTTTCACGTCGGTTCTGAACACGTTGCAGGAAGACGATCGCTTTCTGCCAGACCGGAGAGCGGGGGCCAGTTCCGGTTTCTTTCAGAGCCTCCAGGGCCATCTGCAGATTGGACAGATCGGGACGATCCGGTCGCGAGCCATACCCGACGCCGCCATACATAGGATTATCGGGTGTTATGGACTCTCCTTCATCAAACTGGGACTGTTCCAGATACTGCTGTGCCTTCTGGATAGTCGGTCTGTAGGCCGGGTTGCGGGTCAACGCCAGAGCCATCACGCAGAGGGCCGTGTTGTAGTTGGGAAGCGCGGTCGCGGGATCGGCGTCGCTATAGATCGCCCCGCTGGGTTTGACATGGCGCAGGATGTACTGGATACCTCTGGCAACAGCTGGCTCGTTCAGTTCGGTGCGGCCATTGCGCAGGAAAGCGCTGACTGCAAGAGCCGTAATCGCCGGGTAGCGGCTCCAGGAGCCGTCCGATTCCTGTATGCTACGCAGGTAGTTGAGTCCCCGGGTGATGGCCTGCCGGGCTCTGGCGGCGGGCGCATCGTCCGGTTTCTGACGGGCGTGCGTGGCAGGGAGGGGCGCTGTTCCAATCAACAGGACAGTTGCGGCGTACAGGTGGAGCTTACGGTGTCTCATGGTTGTGTCTCTTCTCCTGAATACGATGGACTGCGGTAGTAGGAACACAAAACGGGGCGTTCCAGATCTACCGGTAGGCGCGTCGCATCCACCCGGCCGCGAGCACCAGCGCGGTCATCCCGATCCCCAGATAGAGCAGGGAGGTGCGCCACGGTCCGGGGTAGGTGAACCGGTACCACGGGGCGGCGGAGCGCTCATAAAGCAGGGGCGTGCGCAGCAGGTCGGCCTGTAACGCGGTGGCGACTGCCGCAGCGGGATTGAGCAGCAGGGCACTTTCAATCAGCACACGTGGTTGAGAGAGCCGCCGGATCGCGCCGTCGAACAGGAAGAGTGCAGAAAGGCAGAAGGTGGCCCAGAGCACTCCTGCGGTTGCCCCCCGGCCCCAGTGGCGACCCGGGCGCCGCCGTTGCGCGAACAGGAAGCTGATGCTACCAGTCATGAAAAGAGCGCAGAGCAGCACGATGTGCGTTGCGAGAATAGCTCCATAACCGGAACCGGTTTCAACGGCAGAGCGCCAGATAAGCTCCGCAGTCAACCAGAGTGCACAGGAGGCGAGTGTGGCTGAGACCAGTGGCCAGAGGCCTGCGAGCATGCGGCCGGCGCACAGATCGAAGGGGGTCAGGCGCGCAAGCAGGGCCGACTGGGTGACCTCGAATTCCTCGCGGGCCGGCACGGCGTACGCTCCCAGGATCGCCGCGCACGGCAGAAAGATCAGGACGGCTCCAATCGTGGCGGTCAGGAGCCACCGGCGCAGGAGTACCGGGGGAGGGCCTGCGTAGGGGCTTTCCTGCGTCCAGAACGTCTGCAGGGTGACTGCGCTGACCAGCGTGGCCAAAAGAAGGATCCCGGCCCAGAGAAGGTCCTGCCAGGCGTTGCGCCGGCGCATCTGCCAGCAGAACACCAGGAGGGCGCCCGAAGAGGTCGGCCACCGGCGTGATGTGGGATCCGGAGAGGACCTGCGGGCAACGGAGAAGGGACTGGAGCGCATCAGGACGTGCCTCCCCGGGGAGCAGGCGCTGACAGGGCGCGGATGACAAGTTCGATCTTTGTGCCGCGTCTCGGCGTGCGGCGGGAGTGAACGACATAGGCGTTGCTGGCTCCAGCCGGGCGCGGGTTGTCCAGGATCGCTGCTGGATCATGCCAGACGGCAATCAGGGAGTGCGACAGATCCGCCTCGAAGCCCTCTTTCAGGATGCGCGATCCGGTAAATACCCAGGGGCCGTGCGAGGTCGGGCGCTGTCCCGGCATTTCCATCAGCAGGTCTTCAGCGCGATACTCCTGCGTTTTGCCTGCCGCGTCTCTCCATCGGATGAACAGTTCGACAGGGGGCCCCTGTGGCGTTCTGGGGTCGCCCTGAAAGCGGAGGACGTTCCGTGGCTCCAGACCGAGCAGCAACAGGGCGACCTGCAGGTGGATCGGTCGGATGTCCAGACGTAACAGGCTCTCGTGCAGTTTCCCTTTCGGCCCGACGGCAAGGTATTCAACGGGGCCGTTGTCCATGTTGATCGCCCCCGGGCAGGTGACCGTGCGTTCCTGCGTATCTACGAGGACATTGCCTACCCGCACCACACTGTCGGTGATGCGCTCTACCGGAGGTGGCAACTGCTTGCGCGTCTGCGCGTTGACCGGGCACACGCAGAATGAGATGCAGAGGCAGAGAACGGAAAACGCGCTCGCGCAGTATTGCATGGGCGTGCTGTCAATCCAGCAGATCATTTCTGGTAGATTGGTAGCAGTCCCGCCGGTACCTGCAGCACCAGGATTGCCATGGCGGTCGCGTATTCCGGCCCGGCTTCTGAGTAGCCGTCGTTACGCGACCAGGAGCCATCCGGGGACTGTCGTCGGACCAGAATGTCGCGAATGTTCGGGAACCACTGCTTCCAGTAGGTTCCACCGGCCTGGTACATGGCCTGTGTCACGTAGTACATGGCGTAATAGAAGTGCTCGCGGTAGGGCCACTCGTTGGCCCGGTTGTACGGGCGCTGGAGCAGGTAATCGAGCCCGTTCTGGCACTCGGGCGTGTCGCGCTCCCCGCCCATCAGCAGGGAGAGAACGGCGCCACCGGTGCGGGCCGGTCCTGACTGGCGCTGGAATACCTGATAGCTGAAGCCTCCATCCGGATTGTTGGCACACCGTTTGATGTAGGCCATGGCGCGGTCGATAGTCTCCTGTGCAACCTTGATGCCTGCGTTGCGCGCCCCCCTTAGAGCCAGCACCTGAACCACTGTGACAGAGATATCCGCATCGCCCTGCATGGGCTGGTAGCGCCATCCCCCCTCGTTGGCTCCACTCCGGGTCTGCGTGTCCTCGATGAGTTTCACAGCGGCCTGAAGTTTGCGCTTGATGTCCTTGCGGCGCGTCATGCCGTAGACCTCGGCAAGTGCCAGGGTGGCAAATCCGTGGCCATACATCGGGGGGCCTCCTCCGCCTGCCCGGATCAGCCCGGGCGGGGCGAAAGTGCCATCCATGCGCACGTTGTTGAGGAGAAAGTCGACAGCGTCGTTGATCACCGTGCCGTATCGTCCGCGCCCGGGCTGGTGCCCCGCGGAGAGATAGGCCATCAGGCAGAGCGCAGTGATCGCGACCTCGGCTCGATAGCCTCCGCTGCGCCAGTGCCCATCGGGCTCCTGCCGCGTGGCCAGCCAGGCCAGACCGCGTTGCACAGCGGCTTCAGACTCTGGCGTGCCCAGGTACTCGCGCGCCTCGATGTCCCACGGGTTGACCACACGCTTCTGGGAGGGCTTCTTGCTGGTGGCAGCTCTCTGCGCCACGCAGGGTAGAGCGCCTGTGGAGACGCAGGTCGCCAGCAGGAGCGCAATGGTCCTGTGGAGCGAGTTCCAGCGCGTGGAACGTGAGAACCGGGTCATTTCTGTCTCTCCGCAAGCGCCCGGTAATAGCGATGGACCAGTTCCTGATATTCCGCCGGGGCTCGTTCCTGCTGGCCTTCGCGCAGAGTGCGCTGGGTGCGTGCGTCCAGGTCGGCAAACCGGCCTGCGCGCGGGTCCGGTGAGGACATGGGCCCTTTGCGCGGGTTCTCCAGACGGGTGAACGCGCGTCGGGGCGGTTGATTCCCCGGTTGCTGGTTGGGCTGGGGCATGCCCTGCTGGCTGTTCTGCTGGGCCATCTGCTGCTGTTGTTGCTGTTGCATCTGTTGTTGCGCCTGCCGGATGGCCTGGTCCAGACTGGCAATCGCGTTATCCTGATGGCCCTGTGTGGATCTTCCAGTCTGCTGCTGTCCGAGCCGGTCTGCGGCCTGTTCCATCTGTCGGGTTGCCTCCTGGATGGCCTGCCCGACACCGGGCATCTGGCCCAGTTGCTGCCCGGCACTCTGCGTGATGTCGCGGGTGGTCCGCTGGTTGCGTGTGAGCCCTTCTGCCTGCTGTCGTTGCCGCGGGGTCAGGGCCTGATCAGGGTTGTTCTGCCGGGCCCGATCCAGCGCGCCGGTCTCCTGTCGCAACTGCTGCTGTAGCCCCTGTGCCAGTGCCAGGTCCCCGAGTGCGGCCTGCTGCTGGGCCTGCTGTGCGTTCGGCTGGTTCTGCGGTTGCTGTCCGTTCTGTTGCGGATCCGGGTTGCCCGCCTGCTGCTGCAACGCACGCGCAACCGTTTCCAGCGTCTGGGCGGCGCGGTTCTGTGCCTGCTGGGTTTCTTCTCCTGTGTCGGGTCGGGGCTGGTTCAGGTTCTGCGTGGCGGGTTGCATCTGGCGTGCAGCCAGGTCCAGTGCCTGCTGAAAGGCCGGGGACGGGAACTGCATGGCGATGTCACGAGCCTGCCGCTCCAGCTGCTGCTGGCGCTCCGCGAGCTGGCCCAGCTCGCGCTGTTCGTTATCGTCCAGACCATCGCGCCGGGAGTTGTTCAGGCGGCGAGTCGCCTGCTGTACAGCGCGTTGCACGCGAGCCAGTCGCTCCACCTTCTCCGCCAGCTCCTGCGCAGCCTGTTGCTGGCGGAGTTGTTGCGCGGCCTGCTGCGCAGCCTGCGCGGCTCGCTCCAGCTGCTGCGCGGCCTGCTGTGCGGGAGACTGTGCCGCGCGCGAGTCGCCCTGCTGCAAGCGTTGCGCCGACTGATTGAGGCTCTGCTGCGCGTTCTGTAGCGCCTGCTGTGCGGCCTGTGCGTCGCGCAGTTGCGATTGCATCTGCCCGGCCTGTTGTTCCAGGCCACGCTCGCGCTGGCCGAGCTGACGGCTCTGCGGAGCGCCCGGGTTCTGCGCGACACGTTGTGCGATCTCACGTTGTTCCCGCGCCATGCCGCGCAACCGGTCTGCGGCCTGTTCCAGACGTTCGGCGGCGGCCTGTGCGGAGTCCGGGGTCGCCTGTTGCCCGGCCTGTTCTGCTGCCTGTGCCGCCCGTTCCAGAGCGGCTGCCGCGCGGTCCTGCGGGGAGGCTGCGGCTCCGGGATCGTTGCGCTGGAGGGCCTGCTGCGCCTGCTGCTGGTTGCCACTGACATTGCCCTGCTGCAGGGCCCGTACCGCGCGTTGCAACGCGTCTGCGACCTGCGTGTTACCACGCTCCCGGGCCTCCCGGGCGGCGCGTTCCAATTGCTGCTGAAGCCGTCTGGAATCTGCGGTGACGTCGGCCTGCTGGCGTCGCTCCATCTCCATGCCAGCCTGCTGCTCCGGTGTCAGCGCGCGGCTCCCGGTCTGCTGCCGGTGCCCGCGCATGTCTTCTGCGAGGTAGCGCGCGCTATCCGCCAGGCGTTGCTGCTCCTGTGCCAGCCGCTGGGCCTCCTGTGCTAACTGTTGCGGGGAGGGGGTGCGTGCCAGCAGGTTTTGCGTCTGCTCGATTGCCTGCCGGATGCCGGTTTCCTGCCGATCGGCTTGCTGCAGGTCGGCCTGCTGTGCAGGGCTTCCGGAGCGGGCATCCTGCGCGCGCTGGATCGTGTCGGCCGCCTGCGGGATGCGCGTGGTGGCAAGGTCCTGCAATTTCTGCTGTGCCTGGTCGCGCCGCTCCAGCTCGGAGCGCGTGGCCAGGTTATTGTTCTCTAGCTGAGCGCTCAGGGACTCCACGCGTTGCGCCAGCGCACGGGCCTCCTGTGCGACGGCGCGCTCCGCTTCCTGTGCCTGTGCGATCCGGCCAGGTTCCGGTCGGACACGTGCGGCGCGCAACGCCCGCTGCGCATCGATCTGACGCGCGCGCAACTGCGCCAGCAGACGCGCTTCCTCGTCCAGCTGGTCTTTCAGTTTGCGTTGCATCTCCAGCAGACTGACGACCCGAACCCTGTAGGAGGCGGAACGGCCCACATGCGGGCCGTTGAGCGTGTCCGTATCGGTCGCGGTGACGTGATAGGTCAGGATGTCGCCGGGTTGCGGGTTGACGCTGGCAATGTTCCATCGCTGGGACACGGTAACCACGGGCGTGCCACTCGGGCCAGGCAGGGGAAGCGCGCCCCGGGAAGATCGGGCTCCGGTCGTGCCGCGGTAGGCATCGCTACGACCTTTCTCGTAGACGAGATGCATGTGTGCGATGCCGTAGTCATCGGAGGCACGTGCCACCAGAGGCACGCTACCGTTGGGGACCAGTTCCAGATCTGTGGCCGGGCGCTGGATCTGCACGTCGGGCGTCTGATCTTTCAGGGCGCGAATTTCATACTGCGTTGCGGGGGCGTTCCGGAAGCCATTCCGGTCCGTCAGGTCGAGGCGGTACCTGCCGTCACGCCAGACAGCAAGTTTTCCAGACGCCCGGTCACTTGCGACTTTCCATGGGAGCGCGGGCTGGCTGTCCTGCACCATGTGCGCGCTCTGGAGAGGCTTGTTGGCGACTGCTTCCACGTCGACCTGCGTGCCGACCGGGGCAACGATGTTGCCGGTAGTCTCCGCTATCGTCTGGTCCGGCTTCTTCATGTAGGCGGGAAAGCGCAACCGGAGCCGCATGTTGAGCAAAGCTGGCCGGTCCTCGACACGGACGACGCGTTCGTTGGAACGCCCGTCGTTCGCCTGCGCTTTCAGGGTAATCGTCTGCTCCAGTGCGGGGAAGCGGTAGACAAACTCCCTTTCCACGGGGCCCGTGCTGGCCTGCCGGGGATTACGTGCGGTGAGCTCCACGGTCTTCCACATGTCTGCCGGGTCGCCCTCCAGCCGGTAGTGGAGCATGCAGCGTTCTGCAGGCTCTCCCCGTGTCTTCACGGTCACCTGCAGGGCCTCCCCTCGTGGAAGAAGGGACTTTTCTGGCGACAGCCAGACGCGTGTGTCGGCCCAGGGCGCGATATCTTCCTGAATGGAGACCATCCGGTGGACCCAGTTGCGGAAAGCGTCCGGAGCCCGCAGGTAGTCTGCCAGAAGTATGCCTGTGGAGACGCACAGCACGATGGTGGCGACGCGCAGGGGATGCAGGTTCACAGCACGACGGAAATCGAGGTTCGCGACGGCCTGCCGGGTCTCTTCGATCAGAGCGGTCATCAACGGTCGGGAGAACCCGGGGTCTGCTGCCGGTACAGCCAGCGTGTCGCCAGAGGTGTTCAGCGCCGGGATCAGGTTGACCGTGGTCAGCAGGCGTTCGCGCAGCACCGGGTAACGTCGTTCCACATCGCGGGCCAGGGTCTCATCAGGCAGGGAGCGCAGCAGAGGGCGCAAGACCCCGATTGCCAGCGTTCCAAGTCCGGTCAACAGGATCGCCACGCGCCATGCCTCCCGGGCGGTGGCGGAGAGGCCCCCGGTGACCCGATCGGCGTGATAGCAGGTGAGGCCCAGAAGGACCACCACTCCGACCGTCCACGCCAGTCCACTCAGTGCATGTGTTGTGCGCCACCAGTTGCGCATGGAGGCCAGCTTTCTCTGCAACGCAACGCCTGACTGTGCGATCATCGTCTGTTGGGCTCCTCTCGGGCGGGAAGGTAGTGCCGGGTGCTGGTATTATATCTTCGGCGCATGGCCCACGTTACCTTCTTCATGCTGGTCAGAACGGGCATACCGACGCCTGTTCTGTCGCTCATAGCGCCGGGAAGACAAAAAAAGGGGAGGAACAGGTTCGCTCCCCATTCTAAAAGGAACACAAACAATACGCACGTTGTGCATGGGTTCATATTCATAAGACGGCGCGTTGAGAGAAAGGTTACGGGCACCGGGGATTTCGGCGTCCCCATTGCAGAGTGGAGGGGGCAGGAACTGCCTGTGCTCGTGCTGAAAGGTGCAACCGCCTGCAACAAATCGGGAGGATGGGATGGACGCCCCCCTGTCCCGGCGGGAATTTCTCGCTGCCGGGATATCTCTGGGAATAACAGGAGAATGCCGAACGATGCACACTGACGCTGTACCTGCGGGAGACCGGCCGCAGAATGCGCCTTTTCGCTACTGTTTGAACACCAGCACCGTTCGCGGGCACGCACTCTCGTTACCGCAGGAGATCGAGATCGCTGCAAAAGCCGGTTATCGGGCGATGGAGATCTGGATCGATGAACTGGACCGTTACGTGCAATCGGGGGGCACACTCCGGGATCTGGCAGCGCGTCTGCAGGATGCGGGCATCACAGTCGAGAGCGCGATCGGGTTTCCGGAATGGATTGTGGAAGATGACGCCCGGCGCGCCCGGGGGCTGGAGGAGGCGCGCAGGAACATGGACATGCTCGCGCAGATTGGATGTGCGCGGATAGCCGCACCCGCAGCTGGCGCGACCGATCGGGCTCTGACTGATATATCCCGTCTGGCGAGCCGCTACCGCGCTCTGCTGGAGATCGGGGAACGGATGGGAGTAACTCCGATGGTGGAAGTATGGGGCTTCTCACAAACACTCCGGACTCTGGCGGATGCGGCGGCGGTCGCGATTGCAGCTGACCATCCGCAGGCCTGTGTGCTGGCCGATGTGTACCACCTGTACAAGGGCGGGTCAGGATTTCACGGACTGAGCCTGCTCAACGGTGCGATGATGCCTCTCTTCCACGTGAATGACTATCCAGCCGAACCGGGCCCGGCAACAATCACCGATGCGCATCGCGTGTATCCCGGCGACGGTGTCGCGCCCCTGCAACAGATCTTCTCCACGCTCTACCGTTGTGGCTTCCGCGGCGCCCTGTCGCTGGAGCTGTTCAACCCGGAGTATTACAAGCAGGATCCGTTACAGGTTGCCAGAACCGGCTTGGAGAAGACCCGTGCGGCTGCAGAGGCCGCCATCAAACCACGGTAGTTGCGGATGTCGGGGCCGG
>JANWZQ010000090.1 GCA_025054835.1 Chthonomonadaceae bacterium | reverse complement strand
GCTCCGTCACAACGTGCTCGCCAGCAGGCCCTGAAAGCCGAAATTGCGGAGCTGGAAGCGCGCCTGCCCGGATCACCGGAACTGCAAACCCGCCTGCAGGAGAAACGGCAGGAGCTCAACGCGATCCAGCCGATCTCTCTGCCAGTTCTGAAAGAGCTTCCGCCCGACAGGCAACGCCCGACCCATCTTCTCACCCTGGGCAATTTCCTGCTCAAAGGGGAGCGCGTGGAAGCCGGCACACCGGAATACTTCCCCTCGCTGCCCGGCACATCCCGACCGAACCGGTTGGACCTGGCCCGATGGCTTTTCCTGCCGCAGAATCCCCTTACGGCGCGCGTGGCTGTCAACCGCTTCTGGGCGCAACTCTTCGGGCGCGGTCTGGTGGAAACCGAAGAAGACTTCGGCATGCAGGGTACCCCGCCCACACATCCGGAGCTACTCGACTGGCTTGCAGTCTACTTCCGGGAAACAGGATGGGACATCAAACGCCTGCTCCGGCTCATCGTCACCAGCAGCACCTACCGCCAATCCTCACAGGTCACGCCCATCCATCTCAAAAAAGACCCGCGCAACCTCTGGCTCGCCCGATACCCTCGCCGACGCCTCGACGCCGAGACGATCCGCGACCAGGCCCTTGCCATCAGCGGCCTGCTCAGTCGCAAGATCGGTGGCCCCTCCGTCTACCCGCCGCAACCCGAGGGACTCTGGCGCGCCGCGTTCAACGGGGAGCGCACCTGGCCCACCAGCACCGGGGAAGACCGCTACCGCCGCGGGATCTACACGTTCTGGCGGCGCACCGTGCCCCACCCGGCCATGACCACCTTCGACGCGCCCAGCCGGGAAATCTGCACGTTCCGACGCCAGCCCACCAACACCCCCCTGCAGGCCCTCGTCACCCTGAATGACCCGGCATTCATCGAGATCGCGCAGGCCCTCGCCAGACGCATCGTCCGCGAAGGAGGCACTACGCCAGAACAACGCATCCGTTATGCCCTGAAGCTCGCAACAGCCCGGCTACCGGCCCCGGAACAGGTAGCGACCCTCCTGCGCCTCTACACACAGGAACGTCAGCACTACGCTGGACGCCCGCAGGAGGCCCTGAAACTCGCCACAGATCCCCTCGGCCCCCTCCCCGACACGGAGAAGCCAGAGGAAATGGCCGCATGGACGGTCGTTGCCAACGTCCTGCTGAACATGGACGCCGTGCTCACGCACCACTGAGCGCACAACGCACAGGAGGATCCCACGCCATGCACCTGCGACTCCAACAGGCCCGCGCCCTCACCCGACGCACCTTCTTCTCTCAGGCCGGACTGGGACTGGGAGCCATCGCGCTCAGCACCCTGCTGGAACAGGAAGGACACACGCAACGATCACCCCGAACACCGGACGCGCCACGCACGCGCTCCAGAGCCAGAGCGGTAATCTACATCCACCTCTCCGGCGCGCCCCCCTCACTGGACATGTTCGACTACAAGCCCCGGCTCAATCAACTCAACGGGCAACCCTGCCCGCAATCCCTGCTGCAGGGCGAACGCTTCGCCTTCATCAAAGGAGTCCCGAAGATGCTCGGGTCCCCCTACCGGTTCGCCCGATACGGACAGAGCGGGGCCTGGGTCTGCGAACTCCTGCCGCACACCGCGTCCATCGTCGACGACATCGCCATCATCCACTCCGTCCACACCGACCAGTTCAACCACGCCCCGGCCGAGCTCTTCCTCTACACCGGCGCGCCACATCCCGGCAGCGCATCCCTCGGATCCTGGATTACCTACGGCCTCGGCTCCGCCAACAAAGACCTCCCCGGCTTCGTCGTCCTGCTCTCCGGAGGAACCGACCCTACCGGCGGGAAAAGCCTCTGGAGCAGCGGATTCCTCCCCTCCATCTATCAGGGAGTCCAGTGCCGCTCCGAAGGGGAACCCGTGCTCTACCTGAACAACCCGCCCGGAATGGACCGCGCCACCCGGCGACGCAGCCTCGACGCGCTCGCCCGGCTCAACCAGATGGAAGCGCGTCAGTTCGGCGACCCGGAAACCCTCACCCGCATTGCCCAGTACGAAATGGCCTTCCGCATGCAGATCACGGTCCCCGACGTCATGAGCATCGCCAGAGAGCCACAATACATCCTGGACATGTACGGCGCCCGGCCCGGACACGCCTCCTTCGCCAACAACTGCCTGCTCGCGCGCCGGCTCGTCGAGAAAGGCGTCCGCTACGTCCAGCTCTACGACTGGGGCTGGGACATCCATGGCACCGGCGCCGGTGACGATCTCATCCACGCCTTCCCCAACAAGTGCCGCGATATGGATCGCCCCGCCGCCGCGCTCATCAAAGATCTCAAACAACGTGGCTTGCTGGATCAAACCCTCGTCATCCTCGGAGGCGAGTTCGGCCGCACACCCATGAACGAGGAACGCAACGGATCAAAGTACCTCGGGAGAGACCATCACCCCCACTGTTTCACCCTCTGGATGGCCGGAGGCGGCATCAAACCCGGACTGATCTATGGCGAGACCGACGAGCTCGGCTACCGCATCGCCCGGAACCCCGTCTCTATCCGCGACCTGCAGGCCACCATTCTGCACCTGATGGGCCTCGATCCCTACCGCCTCGCTTACAAATACCAGGGCCTGGACCAGCGCCTCATCGGCCCGACCAACGAGGCGAAAGTCGTCCAGGCCCTCTTCACCTGAGCGCCCGGTACCGGAACCGTAGACAGCCCCGGCACCACCGGATATCTCAGCTCCCCACGGTACCGGGCGCCCGCTCCCGCACCGCTCGCAAACGGGAAAGCGTCCTCTCTCGCCCCATAGCCCACAGCGTCTCAAACAACCCCGGCCCCACGGTCCGACCCGTCGCCGCCACCCGTGTTGGATGCACCACATCCCCGAACTTCAACCCGAGCTCCTCCGCAATCGACCGTGTCGCCCCCTCCAGAGCCTCTGTGGTCCACTCCGCAAGTCCCTCAAACGCAACGATCTCCCGGTCCAGCAACACCCCCAGATAGGGCACACGCAACCACTTCTGCACCGCCTTCTCATCGTACCCGTGCGGAAAATCCAGATCCTGAAAAAAGAAGCCCACCAGATCCGTCACCTCCGCCAGCGTCTTCATCCGCTCGATCTCCAGAGGTATCACCCGCCGCACGTACTCCAGCCATTCCACGCGGTACTGCTCCCTCCGCGCCTCAAACGCCTTGTCGCTCTCCCCTGGCTCCTGCCGCGGAGCCTCCGGCACCAGACCGGCGCGTCGCAAATACGGCAGACACAATCCGATGATCCGCCCCGGATCGCTCTTACGAATGTAATGACCGTTCATCCAGCGTAGCTTCTCATAGTCGAACACCGCCGGAGAGTCCGAAATCCCCTCAATAGAGAAGCGCTCGATCAGCTCCGCGATCGAGAACAGCTCCCGGTTCTCCTCTCCCGCCGACCACCCCAGCAACGCCAGAAAGTTGAACAGAGCCTCCGGCAGATACCCCTCCTCCATGAACCACCGGAAATCGGTCGCCCCATGCCGCTTGGAGAGCTTCTTCCGGTCCGGCCCCACAATCAGAGGCGGGTGTACGAACTTCGGCAGCTCCCACCCCAGCGCCCGATACACCTGCACCATCTTCGCCGCGCTCGAAAGCCAGTCGTCCCCGCGGAGCACATGCGTGATCCCCATGTCATGATCATCCACCACACAGGCCAGAAAATAGGTCGGAAAACCATCCGATTTCAACAGCACCTGATCATCCTGCAGGCGATTCTCATACACAATGTCCCCGCGAACCTCATCATGCAACACCGTCACCCCATCCAGAGGCATTGCCAGACGCACCACGCACGCGGGCTCCCCCCCTTCCTGATCCCGGCGCATCTGCCGCAGGCGCTCCCGCCGCTCCGGCTCCCGACAGTGCCGATCATAACCGGTAGGCAGGCCGCGCTCCTGTTGCTCCAGACGCATCTGTTCCAGACGCTCCCGCGTACAGTAACATCGATACGCATGCCCCTGCGCCACCAGCAACTCGGCTACCTCCCGGTAACGCTCCAGCCGTTGACTCTGCACGTACGGCGCACACGGCCCGCCCCCCACCCACCACTCATCAGGAACAATCCCCAGAAACCGCATGCTCGCTTCAATCTCAGCAATCCCCTCCGGCACGTACCGCCACGGTGTCCGATCCGTGTCCTCCAGACGCACACTACAGTGCCCGCCCTCCTTCCTGGCGTGCAACCAGTCAAAAATCTCCTTGCGCCGGT
>JANWZQ010000084.1 GCA_025054835.1 Chthonomonadaceae bacterium | reverse complement strand
ATCCACATGCTGCGCAACAGCGTGGACCACGGCATTGAGCTACCTGAAGAGCGCGAACAGGCCGGCAAACCCCGCGTCGGAACCGTACGCCTGGCCGCCTGCCATGCCGAAAACCACATCGTCATCACCATCGAAGACGATGGCCGCGGAATGGACCCGGAAAAACTGCGCGCCAGCGCGGTCAAGAAAGGACTACTCACCGAGGAGGCGGCAGCACGCCTCTCCGATCGCGAGGCACTCAACATCATTTTCATGCCCGGCTTCTCCACGGCAAAAGTAGTCTCGGACGTCTCCGGGCGTGGCGTCGGCATGGACATCGTGCGGAGCAACCTGCAGAAGCTCGGAGCCCAGATCGACATCGAAAGCCGCCCCGGCATGGGATCGCGCTTCACCATCAAGATGCCGCTGACTCTGGCGATCATTCGCGGACTGCTGGTCAACGTTGCAGGAGGCGTCTACGCCATGCCTCTGGCCTCCGTGGTAGAGACCATACGGATCGCGGAACGCGACATCCATCTGGTCAATCATCAGGAGGTCATCATGCAGCGCGGCCGGGTCCTGCCGATTATTCGCCTGCGCGAAGTGTTCCAGCTGGATCAGGGCACTACCCCGGCAGAGCGCACACTGTACCGGACAGAGCCAGCACCTGTAGAACCGGCAACAGATCCGGAACTGCCCGCCGGAACGCCGACAAAACGGTCCCGCCGGAACAGCGTCCGAGCTCCACAACGGGGCACGCGCTCCGTCGCAACGCGCAAAACGACCCGGACTGCCGAACTGGAGTCCCCGAACGTGGCTGTGGTCCAGGAGCGCGTCACAGCATCGGATGCCGTGCGCTACGTGGTCATCGTGGGACATGCCGGAAAGCACTACGGCCTGATGGTGGACACCTTGATCGGCGAACAGGAAGTCGTCATCAAGACGCTGGGCAAGTTCCTCGGCGAGATCCCGGGGATCTCTGGCGCCACCATCCTGGGCGACGGCCGTGTGGCCCTGATCATGGACATCAACGGGGTCGTCGCCTGTGCTGCCGCGGAGAAAGGAAAAGCTCATGCCGCCTGACGTCAAATCCATTCGCATAGACCGCGCCGTCTTCCAGCAAACTCTGGAGAAGAAACTGGCTGACCTGCCGCCCCTGCCGGCGGTGGTCACCCGGATCATGGAGGAGCTCAACGACCCGGATACCTCGGCCGAAGAGTTGAACCGACTGATCGTAATGGATCAGGGACTGGCCTCCAAGATCCTGCGCATCGTCAACTCGGCCTACTACGGTTTCCCCAAAAAGATCAGCACCATCACACAGGCCGTGATCATTCTGGGGTTCAACACGGTACGCAATCTGGTGCTGGGAGTCTCCGCGTTCGGCCTGCTCACACAGAAGAGCATGCCCTACGGGCTGAACCGGGTACAGTTCTGGGAGCACGCCGTCGCCGCTGCCGTCGCCGGAAGCCTCATCGCGCGCAAACGCCCGGGAGGAAACCGCAACCTGCCCGAGGAGGCGTTCATCGGCGGGTTGCTGCATGACCTGGGCGCACTGTTTCTGGACAGCTACTTCCCCGTACAGTATGCCGTCGCCATGGCCTTCGCCGCACGGGAGCAAAAGACTGCGTGCGAGGCCGAAACGATGGTGCTGGGCATCGATCACGTGACCGTGGGCCGCCGGATCGCCGAGTTCTGGAACTTCCCGGCCCATGTCACTGCGATGATGAGTGGCCACCACAACCCGGAGAGCCAGAAAGAATTCTTCGATCTGGTCGGCATCGTCCATGCTGCCGACTGGCTGGCCTGGCAGGCAGGGTTCACACCCTCGGAGCACACGCAGCCCCCGCAGCTCGCGCCAAAAGTGGCCGAACGCCTGCAGTTCACCGAAGCCGACTGGGAGTGGGCTCGAACGGAACTGCAGACACAGGTGCGGGCCTGTGAGGAGCTCCTGCGCATCGCCCGGGAAGGCAAATAGGCGCTCCAGAGGCCGGCTCACACTGCCCTTGTGCACGGAAGCCGGCCCCTGTATCCCATGTGGCGTGGAAGCGCCAGCGCATCAGAAACACCCGCAACGCTTCTCCCGACCACCCGATGTCCGATGTTCCCGCCTCTGGCGTTTATCCGTTCGCACGCATACCCTGCTTCAAAGCCCGGGCAACCCGCGTGACCAGCCTCCCCTGATGACGCGCCACGCTCAGATCCTCGGGCGTGGGCGCCTGATCCCCGCCAGCCCCCGAAACCGAGCTGGCCCCGTAGGGCGTGCCGGCCGCAAAGAGCGCAGGATCCGTATATCCCGTCGGTACAATCACCATGCCCAGATGCGCCAGAAAGTGGTACATGCTCAGCAACGTGCTCTCATTGCCCCCGTGTGTGGAGGAGGTGGAGACGAAAACACTCCCGGCCTTCCCGTTCAACGCCCCGCGGGCCCAGAGGCCCCCGAGAGAATCCACATAGGCCTTCAGCTCGGCAGAGATATTGCCGAAGCGCGTGGGCGTGCCAAAAATGATGGCGTCCGCGTTCGCTGCATCCTCCGGAGTAGGAGCGGCATACCGGGCCTCCATGCGCTCCCGGTTCTCCTTCCAGCCGGGCACACTGGCAATGATCTCCTCCGCAACAATATCCCGTGCGCGCCGCAGGATCACGTGGGCGCCCTCCTCCCGGGCTCCCTCAGCGATCGCCTCGGCCAGCTGCGCCGTGTTCCCGTTACGGGAGTAGAAAACGATCAGAACGTTGACGTCGCTCATGGTCATTCATCCCTTTCAGGCGAGGTCCTGTGACCGATCCCGCGTTCCCCCTTCCTGCTCCAGCAACGCCTGCGCACCGAGCCCGAGCTTACGCAGCAGCTGGATTGCCATCAGCTGCTCCGTCGGGTCCAGCGCACTGACCGCCCGGACGATCCGTTCCGCGTGCGCGGGGAAAAGCGCATCCATCTTCTGGCGCCCTGCCTCGGTCAGCTCGGCGAACAGAACCCGCCGATCCTTCTCGCAGGGCACCCGGCGGATCCACTGCCGTTTCTCCAGCTGATCGATCACATGGGTCACGCCTCCGGTCGTCAGCAGGATCCGCCGGGCGATGTCGCCCAGTGGTGTCGGCCCTCTGTGATAGAGCAGCTCCATCACGGCAAACTCGGTCGGCTTCATCCCCTGCGCCACAATGTCCTGTCGTGCGTGTTCCATCACGCTCCGGGCGCAACGGGCCAGCACACGGAACAGGTGCAGAGCGCGTTCGGTTTCCATGGAAGCGGGCATCCTGTGTGACCTCGCACCCAATTATTTTGGAATCAAGATATTTAATTTGAAGCTAAGATACTTAACTTCAAAATTTTTTACGCGCCACAACGTCCGCATGTTGCACGGAACCAGCCGAAACCGGCGAAACGCAGGTTACAACGGCAGGGTATGTTAGTTGTGAGTTCTGGCAGCCGGGCGCTGCACAGAGCATCATGTGCAGAAAACAGAGAGGAAACAAGCGATGACACTGGCACAGGTGCAGATTTCTGTGGCGATTGTGACGGCACTGGTAGCCACGTGGGCGGGACTGCTGGTCTCCGTCGCGTTGCTCCTGCCCCAGCAGACGGGGCGCGCCGAGTATGAGCTAGAGACGAACCCGAAGCGGTGCCTGCTGCGCGGGGTAGGCCTGGCCCTGCTGTTCTTCGTGGGCCTGTTTCTGGCGGGAGCGCCGCAGCCCCTGGCGAAGCTGCTGGGCTTCCTGTTGATGTCGGTGTTGCTGGCGGTGATGACGGTAGGTGCGGCCGGCGTGGCGGCGCTGATGGGCCGCCGGATGAGTGAGATGACCGGGGCACGCACTTCCTTCGGTGCGCTGGTGCGCGGGAGCATCGCGTACAGTCTGGCCCTCGGTTTCCCGTGGATCGGGTGGATGATCTTTGCGCCCGTGTCCATGATCTTTGCGGCGGGGGCAGGGTTCCGCGCGGTGTGGCCGTGGCGCCCACGCGTGCTGCCGGCGACTGCGCCGGTACCGACCTGTGAGCAGTCCTGAACATGCGGGAGTACCGGCACATGCAAAGCGAAGTGCACGAGAGGAGCAGGAACGCGCCGGAGTGCGCTCCCGTGGAGGGTTCCTGCATGGAGGGGGCGAGACGCCGGGCGTCCGTACACCGGGTGGGTGCGGTTGCGGGAGCTGGCGCTGTGGCCGCGGGCCTTACCGGGTGCGCCATGGTCCGGGAGCAGGTACGTCGGGTTACCGGGCCGCTGCCGGCCATGTTCGCTCCGTTGCCGGGTGATCGTCGGGCGGTAGCGGAGGCCCGGCTCGTGCTACAACGCGCCGGTTTTGGACCCCGACCGGGGGACATTGCGCGGGTAGTCGCCATGGGCCCGCGGAACTATCTGGAGGAGCAGCTGGCCGATCGTGTGGAGGAAGATCCCGCGGTCCGCTGGCGTGTGGACGGTCTGGACGTGCTGCAGTGGCAGTCGGAGGCGCCGGACATGCTGTTCAGCTATCCAGACGGCCAGCTGCTGACCGAGATACAGCAGGCGATGCTCCTGCGCGCGGTGTACAGTCGCCGGCAGCTGCGCGAGGCGCTCTGCGATTTCTGGACGAACCACTTCAACATCTATGCGATCAAGAAGGACGGGCGCGTTCTGATCCCGATGGACGCCGAGCAGGTGATCCGCCCGCATGCGATGGGCCGTTTTCGGGACCTGCTGTTCCGCTCCGCGCACAGCCCGGCCATGCTCGCTTATCTGGACAACGAGCAGAACCGCAAGGGGATCGCCAATGAGAACTACGCGCGTGAGCTGCTGGAGCTGCACACCGTGGGCGTGGAGAGCGGCTACACGCTGGAGGACATTCAGCAGGTGGCGCGCTGTTTCACCGGGTGGACGATCCGGGAGGGTTTTGAGCGGGGGCAGTTTGTGTTCCGGCCAGAGTTGCATGATTCGGGTGAGAAGTTCATTCCGTTCCTGAACCTGCGGATCGCGCCCGGGGGAGGGAAGCGCGATGCCGAGGCTATTCTGGAGCGGCTGGCGGTGCATCCTGCTACGGCGCGTTTCCTGAGCCGCAAGCTCTGCCGCCGTTTTCTGGGGAGTGAGCCTGCCGGGATTGTGGAGAGGGCTGCAAGGGCCTACCTGCGCCACGATACGGACATCCGGGCCATGCTCCGACCCATTCTGCTGGACGGACTTGTGGCGCAGGAGCCTGTGCGGCCCCTGATCAAGCGGCCGCTGGACTATCTGGTCTCGGCACTGCGCGCCCTTGCGGCTGATACAGACGGAGGGGCGGGCGTACAGCAGCACCTGCAGGCCATGGGGCAGCCGCTCTACCAGTGGCCGCTGCCGGACGGCTACCCGGATCGGACGGCCGCGTGGACCGGCACGTTGTTGCCCCGGTGGAACTTTGCGCTGGCGCTTGCGGCCAACGCCATTGCGGGCACGCGGGTGGATCTGCAGCAGGCGTTGCGAGCGCTGGGTGCGCGCACGGATCCGGACGCTGTGGATGCACTGATTCAGGTCACGTTGAACCGGGATCCGGAGGATGGGGATGTACAACTCGTTCGTGAGCGAGTGCGAGAGCATGTGAAGCGGGCACGGGGATCCGGCCTTGCTTCCAGCAGGGTCATGGCGGAGGTGGCAGGCCTGTTGCTGGCGTCGCCGGTGTTTCAGTGGCGCGCCTGACGGGAGGTCTGCGGCTCTGATTGCGATGGGGTGCTGCCATGCTCCATCGGGGACCGTGCTGTGATAGACAGGGGATGAGGGCGGCAGTCGGAAGGAGTGTCAGGGCACAGGAGCAGGAGTGGAGCACATGAAGCGTCGATGGACACGCAGACAGATACTGTCGGGAGCGGCACTGGCCGCGACCGGGTGTGTGGTGGCCGGCACCCACCGGTCGGGGAGCGCATGGGCCAGCGCAGTGTTCGGTCCGGGGCCGGGGCAGCGCGGGGCGGACACGCTGGTCTGTCTCTTTCTACGCGGGGGGGCAGACGGTTTGAACATGGTGGTTCCCTTCGGGGAGGACGACTACTACCGGTTGCGGCCCACACTGGCAATTGCTCCGCCGGGGGATCGCACGCAACCGGTCGGTGCGCGGGCGCTCGATCTGGACGGGTTTTTTGGATTGCACCCGGCGCTGGGCGCGCTGCTGCCGTACTATCGGGATGGGTGGATGGCTGTGGTGCATGCGGTTGGTTCGGGGGATCACACGCGCTCGCACTTCGAGGCGATGGCCACGATGGAGCGCGGGTTGCACGCGGGAACCGGTGTGGCCAGTGGCTGGCTGGGCAGGCATCTGGCGGCCACGGCCCGGGAGGTGGAGTCGCCCCTGCGGGCCGTGGCGATCAGCGACACGCTGCCTGACTCGTTGCGCGGCGCCACAACGGTGACGGCGTTGCAACATCTGAGTGAGTTCCGTCTGGTTGCACCCCGAACAGAGCTACCGGAGGAGGCGCACGCCCGGGATCATCAGGATCGGACCGATGCGTTGACGCAGACGTTGCGCGCGCTGTACCGCGGGGCGGGCGGCGCTCCGGAGGATCCGGTGGTGCGCGGTGGGCGTGAGTCGCTGGCAGCCATGGAGGCTGTGCGGCAGATTGATCCTGCGAATTACCGGCCGGCGCCGGGCGCGCAGTACCCGGACGATGTGCTGGGCCGGGCGTTCCAGCAGGTGGCCTGTCTGATCAAGGCCGATGCGGGGCTCGAGGTGGCCTGCCTGGACATGGGGGGGTGGGACACGCACTTCGGGCAGGGGCGTGACACCGGACTGCAACCCCGGCTCCTGCAGATCCTCGGGGATACGCTGGCCGCATTCCTCACGGATCTGGGGCCCCGGGCGCAGCACACCACGCTCCTGGTGATGACGGAGTTCGGCCGGCGGGCCTATGAGAACTACAGTCTGGGCACCGATCACGGACGGGCCAGCGTGATGCTGTTGCTGGGCGCGCACGTGGTGGGGGGCAGGGTACATGCGGAATGGCCTACGCTGGCGAAGGATCGGCTGGAGGATGGCGGCGACCTGCGCGTAACGACCGACTACCGGGATGTTCTGGCCGAGGTTGTCCGGTATCGGCTGAAGAACCCGGCTCTGCAGGAGGTCTTTCCGGGGTATGTGCCACGCATGCGCGGCGTGGTGCGTCCCGGGTAGTCGCGCAGGGATCGGGCGGGCCGGCGTCGAACGAGCGGGCGGGTATTCCGTTCCGGGAGGATGTTGTGCGCGTCAGGATCTGGCTGTGGATCTGGTTGTGGGTCTGTCTGCCGCGGTCGATGGCGTGCCCGGCGCAGGTGACAATCTATCGGGACGCCTTCGGGGTGCCCTCGATCGAGGCCCCGTCACTCCGGTCTGCGCTCTACGGTCTGGGCTATGTGATGGCGCAGGACTGCGCGGTGCAGATGGCGCGCAATTACAGGCTGGCTCGCGGGCGTCTGGCCGAGGTGGACGGGCGCCGGCTTCTGTTGCAGGATGGCCTGATCCGCTCGCTGGGGATTGAGGCGCTTGCGGAGCAGAGGGCGCGGACTCTGTCCGGGCCGCTGGCGGAGCTGCTCACAGCGTTCTGTGCGGGGGCCAATCGGGCACTCGAGGAGCAGAGGGCGCGCCTTCCGGACTGGGTGGAGCCCTTCACGCTGGTGGATGTGCTGGCGAATGCGCAGCTGATCAACATCGCTTTTCCTCTGTACGATATCGCCGGGAACCTGCTGCCGGGTGCGGGCTCCAATCAGTTTGCTGTGGCGAGCCGGCGTTCTGCTTCCGGGCACGCGATCCTGTCGATGGATCCGCACCTGCCGTGGAGTGAGCCGTTCCTCTGGTATGAGTTTGCGCTGTACACGCCGGAGCTGGTTTTTCGTGGGATCACGGTGCCGGGCGCGCCCCTGGGGGTGATGGGGCATAACGACCGGGTGGCGTGGTGTATGACCAACAACGATCCGGATCTTTATGATCTGTTTACTGTTCGCGTGAACCCGGATAACCCGAAGCAGTACAGCTACCATGGGGTGTGGCGAGATTTCGAGGAGGTCACGCAGGAGTTACGCTGGCGTGAGAACGGCCAGATGCGGACGCAGGTGCAGAGGGTGCGGCGGACGGCGTGGGGGCCTCTGCTGCCCTTCCGTCTGCAGGCTTTACGGATCGCGTCTCTGGGCACGTGGGACATGCTGGAGCAGACGCTGGAGATGATGCGGGCGCGGGACGTGGGACAGTTCCGGGCTGCGCTGCAGCGGCGTGGGCTCTCTATGTGGAACATCGTCTATGCGGATGTGACCGGCCGGATCGGGTACCAGTACAACGCGCATCTGCCCCGTCGGGATCCGGATGTGGACTGGCAGCGCCCGGTGCCCGGGGATACTGCGAAGACGCAGTGGGGTGACCTGTGGGCGCTGGAGGATCTGCCGCATATCGTGGATCCGCCGTCCGGGTTGCTGGTGAACGCGAATTCGGCTCCGTGGTTGACGCCGGTCGGGGCAGGGATCCGTGCCGAGGGGTGGCCGACGTACGTGACCTCGCACGGGCGCACGTCGCGCTATACGCGCCTGGCGGAACTGCTGAGCGCCGATCCGAAAGTGAGCGTGGCCGAGGCAAAGCGCTATGCCACGGATACGTTGATCCCGGGTGCTCTGGCGACGGTTGCCCGTTTGCAGCAGGCCGCGATCCGCTGGAAGGATCGGGCATCGGGGTTGCAGGAGGCGCTGGCGGTTCTGAGGCGGTGGAACGGGCGCGCTGATGTCGGATCTGCTGGCGCGCCTCTGTATGCCGCATGGCTCCGCACGGGCAGGCCCGCTCTGGATCTGGCGCGGAAGGCGCTACAGGGGGGTGACTGGACGCCGGAGGAGCAGGAGGCCGCGCTGGTCGCCTTGCGGCAGGCTGCGGAGGCGGTGCGGCGGGATCATGGTTCTCTGCGTGTGCCATGGGGGCGGGTGCAACGGGCGCAACGAGGTGATGTTACGGCTCCGGTGGCCGGGTTCAACGGTCCGGGCGATATTGTTGCGGTGATGCCTACCTGGGGGAGCTATCGGGATGGCGTTATCCGGGCGACCGGCGGGTCCAGCTTCCGTATGATCGTGGAGCTGGATCCTTCCGGGGTGCGCTCCTGGTCGATTCTGCCCTACGGCAACGCGCAGGATCCGGCGAGCCCGCATTATGCGGATCAGATGCGTCTGTACGGGCGGGGGGAGTACCGGCCCACGCATTTCGGGTTGAAGAACGCCCGGCGTCATGCACGGTCGCGAAGGACCCTGCAACCCTCTTTCTGATCTGCCGGGGCCGGAGCATGCGGGAAGGGAGCGGATGGCCATGAATCTGGCGCAACGATTGAGTGCTTATGCCGCAGGGTTGCGGTTTGAGGACCTGCCTTCGGAGACGGTGCATGAGGCGAAGCGCCGCTGGATCGACACGCTGGGGTGCGCACTGGGCGCGTTGCACAGCGAACCCGCACAGATCTCCCGGCGTCTGGCGCTGACGCAGCAAGGTACGCCCGGGGCGACGGTGATCGGCACGACGCATCAGGCGCCTCCTGAGACTGCCGCTTTTGCCAATGGTGTGCTGTTTCGCTATCTGGACTACAACGACACCTATCTTTCGAAGGAGCCGGCGCATCCCAGTGACAATCTGGCGGCGGTGCTGGCAATCGCGGAGCCGCGGGGGGCCAGCGGGCGTGAGGTGCTGACGGCAACCGTGCTGGCCTATGAGGTGCAGTGCCGGCTGTGCGATGCGGCCAGCATTCGTGCGCGGGGGTGGGATCATGTAACCTACGGCTCGTTCTCCACGGCGCTGGCTGCGGGGAAGTTGCTGGGGCTGGATGCGACGCAGTTGACGCACGCGCTGGGGCTGGCCGGTGTGCCGAATAATGCCCTGCGGCAGACCCGGGTAGGGATGCTCTCGCACTGGAAGGGGTGCGCGTTCGCCAACGCCAGTCGCAACGGGGTGTTTGCGGCCCTGCTGGCGTCGTACGGCATGACCGGGCCTTCCGATGTGTTCGAGGGGCAGATGGGCTTCTGGAAGCAGGTTTCCGGGCCTTTCGACCTGCCGATGCTCGGGGGGAACGGTGTTCCCTTCATGATCCATCAGACCTGCATCAAGTTCTGGCCCGCGGAGTACCATTCGCAGAGTGCGATCGACGCCGCGTTGCAATTGCGCGCGGAGCTGCCGGATGTCGCGGCCATCGAACGGATCACAGTGGAGACGTTCCATGCGGCGGTAGAGATCATCGGGCATGAGCCGGAGAAGTGGCGTCCAACGACCCGGGAGACGGCCGATCACAGTTTGCCATACTGCATCGCGGTAGCGTTGATGGACGGCCGGGTGACGCTCGATTCTTTCGATGCGGCGCATCTGGGCAATGAGGCGTTGATGGCACTGATCCAGAGGATCGAGGTGCGCGCGGATGATGCGCTCAATCGGCGGTACCCGGAGGGCATTCCGAACCGGTTGCGTGTGCACCTGAAGGATGGGACGGTTCGGGAGAAGGAGGTGACCTATCCCCGGGGGCATGCGCGCAACCCGATGACCGATGCCGAGGTTGAGGACAAGTTCCGCGCCATGGCGGATGGGGTCCTGCCTCCCGAGCGGATCGCGGAGGTTCTGGATCGGTGCTGGCATCTGGAACAGCAAGCGGAGGTCGGCACGCTATTGCGTTTGCTGGCGGTACTGTGAACCTGGCGGGCATTCTGCAGGCGTAATCACGGTAGATGCAGGTGTTGTGCATTCCAATGGATGTGGAGGAGTAGAACGGATGTCGAAGGCAAGGAATGTTCTGGGTGGTCCTTTGAAGACCTGTTCGCGTGCGCCCATGACCGGGTTCTATCGGAACGGGTGCTGTGACACGGGGGCCGGGGATTACGGGGTGCATGTGGTGTGCGCGGAGATGACCGAGGCGTTTCTGCAGTTCACCAGGGAGCGGGGCAACGATCTGATCACGCCGCGTCCGGAGTATGACTTCCCGGGTTTGCGTCCGGGGGATCGCTGGTGTCTGTGCGCGTTGCGCTGGAGGGAAGCGTACGAGGCCGGTGTGGCGCCACCGGTGGTGCTGGAGGCGACGCATGAGATTACGCTGGAGTGGATTGATCTGGAGGCGTTGAAGCGGCATGCGCTCGATACGCCGGCGGAGGAAGCGGGCCGTTGACATTGGCGGCGGAAATGTGTTAGACTGCGCGGAGGAAATCGGGTGCGCCCTTTTAAAGCGGTCCTGTGAGGCTGAAAGGGGCGAGACAACGGAAGGTGGGCCAGAAACACAATGGGCCCTGTTCTGATCTCACTCGCCGCTGCACGCCTCTCACGGAGATTTCCGGGGAGGCGTTTTCGGTGCCCCGGGGAAGGGTCTGGGTATGGGAACGGAGCAACCGGGAGAAGTTGCGTTGATGGACGCGGAGGACGTGCGTCGGGCGCTCACCCGGATCGCACATGAGATCCTGGAGCGGAATCACGGGGCCGGGAACATAGCGCTCGTCGGGATCCTGACGCGAGGGGTGCCGATTGCGGAGCGTCTGGCGCAGACGATCCAGCGGATTGAGAGCACGCCGGTTGCTGTGGGGCGTCTGGACATCGGCCTGTACCGGGACGACTATGCGCACCGTCCAACCGTGCCTATCGCGCCCAGCGCCATTCCCTTTGATGTTACGGGCAAGCAGATCATTCTGACCGACGATGTGCTGTTCACGGGGCGCACGGTGCGCGCTGCGCTCTCGGCTCTGCTGGACATCGGGCGGCCGGCCTCCATTCAGCTGGCGACGTTGATCGATCGCGGGCACCGGGAGCTGCCAATCCGGCCGGACTACGTGGGGAAGAACGTGCCGACGGCCCGGCAGGAGCATGTGCGCGTGCTGTTGCAGGAGGTGGATGGCGAGGATCGGGTGGTGTTGCGCAAGCCGTCCGGGTAGTCCGGTGCAGTGCGGGGGCGCGGTGCTGGGGCTTCGAGGTGGCCATGAGACACCTGTTAACGTTGCGTGAAACCTCAGAAAGCGACATTCGTTTTCTTCTTGACACGGCGACGGCGTTGAAAGAGATCCTGCAACGTCCGGTCAAGAAAGTGCCGACGTTGCGGGGGCGCGCTATGGTCACCTGCTTCTACGAGAATTCCACGCGCACGCGGACTTCTTTCGAGATGGCGGCGAAGATCATGAGCGCCGAGGCGATCAACATCGCGGTGGCGCAGTCCTCGGTTGCCAAGGGGGAGAGTCTCAAGGACACGGTGCGCACGCTGCAGGCGTTGCAGGCGGACTGTCTGGTGGTGCGTCATCCCAGTTCGGGGGCGGCGCATTTCATTGCCAGTCAGGTGCGCATTCCGGTGGTCAATGCCGGTGACGGGCGGCATGAGCATCCGACGCAGGGGTTGCTGGATCTGTTCACCATCCGGCAGATCAAGGGGGAGTTGCAGGGGCTGGAGGTGGCGATTGTGGGCGACATCGCGCACAGTCGGGTGGCGCGTTCCAACATCTGGGGGTTGACGCGCATGGGAGCCCGGGTGCGGCTGGTCGGGCCGCGCACGTTGTTGCCTGCCGACGTGGATCGTCTGCCGGTGCAGGTGTACACGGATCTGCGTTCCGGTCTGGAGGGTGTGGACGTGGTGAACGTGTTGCGCCTGCAGACCGAGCGGATGGAGAAAGGGTTGTTGCCGAGCCTGCGGGAGTATTCGCGATTGTTCGGGATCTCGGTACAGAGCCTGCGGGTAGCTCGTCCGGATGTGCTGGTACTGCACCCGGGTCCGATGAACCGGGGGGTAGAGATCAGTGATGAGGTGGCCGATGGGGCCTGCGGGGTGCGCAGCGCGGTGGAGGAGCAGGTGACCAACGGGGTGGCGGTGCGTATGGCGGTGCTCTATCTGCTGATGGGTGGCGGGGGCATGAGCGGGCAGGACTGAGCGTGTGCCGTTGCCCGGAGTGTTGCCTGCAGACACGTTGCGAGGAACCATGAGAAAAGTTTTGACCGGGGGACGGGTGATTGATCCGTCGCAGGACCTGGATCGTGCGGCGGACGTGGTGATCGAGGGGGACCGGATCGCAGGGATCGTGGCGCCGGGCGAAGCGGTCGGTGATGCGGCGCGGATCGACGTGCGGGGTAAGGTGGTGACTCCGGGCCTGATCGACATGCATGTGCACCTGCGTGAGCCGGGGTTCGAGTACAAGGAGGACATTGAGAGTGGCACGCGCGCCGCGGCGTCGGGCGGGTTCACCCGGGTTTGCTGCATGCCCAACACCCGTCCGGCGATTGACACCGCAGCCACCGTACGCTTTGTGCTGGAGCGGGCCGCACAGGTGGGCGCGGCGCGTGTGCATCCCATCGGTGCGGCAACGCGGGACATGCAGGGCGACGTGCTGACCGAGATGGCGGAACTGAAAGCAGCGGGTGTGGTTGCGATCTCGGATGATGCGTTTCCATTACAGAATGCCGAGACGCTCCGCCGGGTGATGGAGTACTGCGCCATGCTGGATCTGCCCCTGCTTACGCACAATGAAGACAGAGCGCTCACGCATCGGGGCGCGATGAATGAGGGGTACACGGCAACGGTGATGGGCGTGCCGGGCATGCCACGCGTCGCGGAAGACATTGCAGCCGCGCGTAACATCCTGATGGCCGGGTGCACCGGTTGCCGTTTGCATCTGTTGCACATCTCCACGGCGGGCACGGTGGCGCTGTTGCGTCAGGCCAAACAGCAAGGGCTTCCTGTGACCGGGGAGGCCTGTCCGCATCACTGGGTACTGACCGAAGAGGCCTGTCAGGGGTACAACACCGACGCCAAGATGAACCCGCCGTTGCGTACTCCCGAGGACTGTCAGGCGATCCGGGAGGGGCTGGCTGATGGTACGATCGATTGCATCGTGACGGATCATGCGCCGCACGCGGAGCACGAGAAGCGCGTGGAATTTGACGCCGCGCCCTTCGGGATCATCGGTCTGGAGACGTCCTTTGCGCTGGTGTACACCACGCTGGTACGGCCCGGCTTGCTGACCCTTCCAGAGGCGATTGCACGAATGACCGTGGCGCCCGCACGCGTGTTGCGCCTGCCTGATGGTGCTGGAACGCTTCGGCCGGGGGCTCTGGCGGACATCACGGTGCTGGATCTGGACGCCGTCTGGCAGGTGGATCGAGACCGGATGGTATCCCGTTCGAAGAACACGCCTTTTCACGGGATGGAGTTGCAGGGGAGGGTGGTATGCACCCTGCTTGGCGGACAGGTAGTGCCTGTTGAGAGGCCAGAGTAGAGGGCAGGACACCGGATGTGAGAGCTGTGGGGGCCAGTGGCGAAGGGAGCATGGAGAGCGCGGCGCTGATACTCACCGGGGGCAACGTGCTGACGATGGATGCGGAGCGCCCGCAGGTGCAGGCCATTGCCGTCAGCAGGGAGGGCCGTGTGCTGGCAGCTGGCAGTGACGATGAGGTCCGTCATCTGGCGACCGCCGGCACGTGCCGGGTGGCTCTGCGCGGACGTACGTTGCTGCCGGGCTTCTTCGATTGCCACATGCACCTGCGCTGGCTCGGGGTGAACCTGGGGCATGTGGACCTCTCGCCGTCGGTGGTGAGAGATCGGGAGGAGATCATCCAGCGGTTGCGCCGTCGGCTGGAAGAGCAACCGGGAATACCCTGCATTCAGGGCACGGGCTATGATCAGAACCGTCTGCCGGACGGGCAGCACCTGACGCGCTATGATCTGGACCGGGTGTCTACTGTGTTGCCCGTGCGGGTAGTGCACACCTCGGGGCATGCGGCGGTGGTCAACACCCGGGCGTTGCAGATGCTGGGCTACACGCGCGACACGCCGGACCCGGTCGGGGGGCAGATCGTGCGGGATGCGCAGGGCGAGCCGACCGGTCTCCTGCTGGAGGCAGCCAGCTGGGAGCGCCTGGAGCGGATCGTTCCGGAGCCCACGCGAGAAGAGGTGGTCGAAGCGTTGGGGCGGGCCAGCCGGTATCTGCTGGAGCGGGGCATTACCAGTGCAACGGACGCCTGCACGGAGCCCGGGGAGATCGAGTGGTACGCGCAGGCGGTTGCGCGCAACGTGCTGCAGGTGCGGACCAACCTGATGGTCCACTGGGCCACGGTGGTTCATCAGGCCGGTGAGGGCGCCTCTCCCCGGCCGGAGGAGATGCAGCCGAAGACCTACGGGGTCAACGGACATCGCCTGCATGTGGGACAGGCCAAGCTGTTTGCCGACGGGGCGATCACCACGCGCACCTGCTATCTGAAGGAACCGTTTCACGATCCGCCGGGCGATCACCGTGGCATTCTGCTGCATCCGCCGGAGGAGTTGCTTCATCTCATTGTTCTGGCGCATGAGGCAGGGTGGCAGATCGCCACACACGCCATCGGGGATGCGGCTATCCGCCTGGTGCTCGATTGCTACGCGGAGGCACAGCGCCGACATGCCCGCCAGCGACCGGATCATCGCATCGAGCACTGCATGTTGCTGGATCCGGACCTGATTGCGCGCCTGCGT
Organism: Chthonomonadaceae bacterium; assembly: GCA_025054835.1. Taxonomy (GTDB): domain Bacteria; phylum Armatimonadota; class Chthonomonadetes; order Chthonomonadales; family Chthonomonadaceae; genus JANWZQ01. The sequence goes on along the minus strand of JANWZQ010000084.1, from coordinate 39,091 downwards.
CGTCAGAACGTCTGGGCTATCGGGCAACCGGAATTCCTTGCGCGTCTGGGCGACGCCTACGTGACGGCACTGGGAGAGGAGCGTGCCGATCGTCTTTCACCCTACGCCACACTGGATGCGCGGGGAGTGGCACAGGCTTTCAGCTCGGACAACCCGGTGGTGCCCGGCGCACCTCTGGATGGTTTGCGTGCTGCCATGGAGCGCCGGACTCTCGCAGGGCGTGTGCTGAACCCGTCGGAGCGACTGTCGGCGGAGGCTGCGCTCTACGCGTACACGGCGGCGCCGGCGTTTGCTTCCCGTGTGGAGCGGGATCGGGGCACGCTCGCTCCCGGGAAATGGGCCGATTGCGTGCTGCTCTCTGCCGATCCGCTCACCACCCCTCTGGAGGAGTGGGAGCGCCTGCAGGTGGAGGCGACTTTTGTGGGGGGAGCGTGCCTGTACGGTGCGGAGAAACTGGAAGGGTAGACGACGGAGAACCAATGAGAGCCATTCTGGTACTGGAAGACGGAACGGTCTTTGAGGGGGAGTCTCTGGGAGCGCCGGGCCACGCCTGCGGTGAAGTGGTTTTCAATACCGGCATGACCGGCTATCAGGAGATCCTGACCGATCCGTCCTACGCCGGGCAGATTGTCACGCTCACCTACCCGTTGGTCGGCAACTACGGGATCAACGCGGACGACTTTGAGTCCTGCCGCGTGCAGGTGGAGGGGTTCATTGTGCGCGAGGCGGCCGATGTGCCGAGCAACTGGAGGGCCCTGCAGAGCCTGCATCAGTTCCTCAAGGAGCGTCAGGTCGTGGGAATCAAGGGGGTGGACACGCGGGCTCTGACGCGCCGGTTGCGTGTGCGTGGCGTGATGATGGGAACGATCTCCACAGAGGAGACCCCGGAGCAGGCTCTGGCGCGTCTGAGGACTCTACCGGGGTACGAGGGGATCGATTTTGCCCGCCGGGTGACGACCGAAGCGCCCTACCGGTGGGTGCCCGGAGCCCGTGCCCCGATCCCGGTCGGGGAGCAGGAGGATGTGCCCCGATCGCCGGATGTGCGCTTCCGCGTCGCGTTGATCGACTGTGGCGTCAAGTACAACATCCTGCGTAATCTGGCTGCTCTGGGATGTGAGACCACGGTTTATCCCTGCACGGTGAGTGCGGCAGAAATCCTGCGGGATAACCCGGATGGCGTGATGCTCTCGCCCGGCCCGGGTGACCCGTCGCAACTGGGCTATGTGGTGGACACGGTGCGTCGGCTGGTCGGGCACAAGCCGATCATGGGGGTCTGTCTGGGCAATCAGATCGTTGGCTACGCTTTTGGCGCTCGCACCTACAAACTCAAGTTCGGGCACCGGGGGAGCAATCACCCGGTGAAGGATCTGGAGACCGGGCGAGTCTACATCACTTCTCAGAACCATGGTTACGCGGTAGATCCCGACGGGTTGCGCGATGGTATGGAGGTAGCGCACATCAACCTGAACGACGGCACTGTGGAGGGGTTGCAGCACCGGGAACTGCCCATCTTCACCATTCAGTACCACCCGGAGGCCTCTCCGGGTCCGACAGACAGTCGCTACTTCTTCTCGAAGTTCGTTCAGAACATGGAACGTGCGCGCCGATAGAGCCCGTTCCACAGCGGCGCGGGAATTTCAGGCACGGTGGCAATGACAGGTACAGTTCGCGAGGATGCGCAGGGACGGCGTGAACGGGTCGAGCGTTTTCGCCGCAAGTTTCGTCTGTGGGTGACGCTGCCTTTTCTGCTGACGCTGCTGTTCATGGCGACCGGGTTCAGCGTGGCCTACATTCCCTCCGAGTCCATGGAGCCGAACCTGCTACCGGGCGATAATATCGTGACCATGCGTTCCTGGCTGGCCTACGCGTTCGGGCGGAAACCGCAACGTGGAGACATCATTCTCTTTCGTCTCACGAAGGAGCAGGCGGAACAGGCTGCGCGCTACGCCGCCGATAGCGGGGAAGCGATGGAGGGCGATGTGGTGCCCGAGGTGCTCATCAAGCGGATTGTAGGCCTGCCCGGGGAGACCGTGCAGCTGGTGGGCAACGACGTGATGATCAACGGGCAGAAGTTGAACGAGGAGTACGCGATCGAGCCGTTCACGCCGGGCGACGTGGGACCCTTCCCTTACGCTGAAGGAGAGCCCTACCGGGTTCCACCGAACGCGTACTTTGTGCTGGGTGACAACCGCCAGAACAGCGATGACAGCCGTTTCTGGGGCGCTGTACGGCGCGAGAACATTCTGGGCAAGTACATTGCTGTGCTGTATCATGGCCGTTCCGGCCTGAAGCGTGCTCCGGCCCGGGGGGAGTAGGTGCGCTCCGACCCTGCACGCGCATGGGTGCGCACAGGGGCCATGCTGTGTGCAGTCGGGGCCATAGCCGGCCTTCGTCTGGTTGCACTGGACAGCGACGCCTATCCCCGGCTCTCGTGGAGCAGCGGCCTGCTGACCGACGAGGGGTTCTACATTCACAACGCGCGCAGCCGCGTGCTCTACGGCGTGGAGCGTACCGACGATTTCCACAACGCGTTGTTGATGCCCCTTCTGCACGCGGTACAGGTGGGCGTGTTCCGGGCGTTCGGTGTGGGCGCTGTGCCCGCGCGCATGATCTCCGTGGTGGCCAGTCTCCTGGCTGTGGGCCTGTTCTACGGCGCGTTGCGTCGAGCGTTCGGGCCGCGCGTGGCCGGTGTGGGCGCATTGTTTCTGGGACTGGATCACGTCTATCTGCTGTACAACCGTATGGCATTGATGGACACGCCGGCCTCTCTGCTGCTGATTGCAGCCTTCTCAGCCTTCGTCTGCGGCTTTCGGCGAACACCATCCGGCCCGGAGGCTGTTTCTTCCTCAAGCGCGTTTTTCCTCTGCGGACTGCTGCTCTGTGCGGCGTATGCAACGCGCACACTGACTCTGTTCGCCCTGCCGATCCCGCTCTACGTCCTGTGGCGGCTACGCGCATGGCGTGCGCTCCTGATGGCTTCTCTGGGAATGGGAGCTGGTTTGCTGGTGTACGGGATGTGCTGTTACTGGCCGAATCGGGTGGAGATCGAGCGTATGGGCCGCTACTACCTGCACGCGCAACTCCTGCCGCACAGCCTGACGGACCTGCGCAACAATCTCGGTACGGCGCTGTTCGGCCTGCGCCCCGGTTTGTTTCCCTATCTGCTCGGTCACTCTCCGGTGCTGGTGGGGCTGGCCATCTGGTTCTGTCTGAGGGAAGGCCGTGATCCTGAGAGGCGCGCCTGTGTGACCTTTCTGCATGTGTGGCTGGGGCTACCTCTGGTCCTTCTCGCGATGGCGAGCTACGCGCCCAGCCGGTACTATGTGCTGTTCTATCCGGCGCTGGCTGCGCTGGCCGCGCTGGGATGGGAACGAGTGGCCTGCGCGGGTGCTGCCGGTACGAGGCCCCTGCGGGCAGGAAGGATATTGCTGGGCACATGGGCCGTAATCAACACTCTGTGGATCGCAGACTGGCTGGGCCACCTGCGCTACACACAACGGGACGCGGACCGCTGGCTGGCGACAGTGCTGCCAGCGGGCAGTGTGGTACTCGGTGACGCGGCGCCGGGTCTCTGCATGAACAACCGTCTGCATGCTGTTCCGGTTCTGCCCGGGTTATGCAACGACACCGCACCGGTGGAGCGTTTTGCGCCACGCGCCCTGGTGATCCTGAACGGCGCGAAGAACGTGGCGTGGTGGCGTGAGCGCTACCCGGAGATCCTCACGCCGGCCAACCGGATCCGATTATTCCCGTCACTGGTGCGTTTTGAGGTAGCAGTGTACCGGGTTCCGGAGCAACAGTGACCGTGCGCCACGCGCGGTGCGCCAGGTTTATCCCGTTTCATCCCGGGGCACGTATTCCCGCACGGAGAAGGTGTACAGGGCCAGCATCAGCGCGAGCACGCTGAAGCCGATCAGCACGTTCCAGGCCATCTGGTGGGGGATCCCGTCCTGCGTGCCCGGCAGGGTGGTGGCCACCTGCGCGATATCCAGCGTTTCCGGCTCTTCGCGGGAGTGGGGCGCGAGGACGCGCAGATAGGTCATGAGTGAGACACGGCGGAAGTAGCCGGGCAGGTTCGGCACCCAGCTCTCCCAGCCGAATGCGAACAGCAGGCCATACATCAGAGGGCGCTGGAGCAGGGTCGCCATGAGCACAAACAGGGCACCGTAGGCCAGCGCGCCTACGGGCAGGATCAGCAGATCGCGCCCTATCGGTGCCCCGGACAGCCGGCCGACGCCGAACAGGGTAAGGGCTACCAGCAGACAGGAGGCGCACACGGTCACCGTGACCATCAGGAAGGCGGCCAGAAACTTCAGGAGTAGCAGACGCCATCGGGGCACGGGGCGGGTGAGCAGGTAGGTGATGGTTTTCTGCTCGATCTCCTGGGAGAGAACGCCCGTGCCGTTGACCACGGCCAGGATCACCAGCAGAAAACCGAAGATGAGCGAGGATGCCACGTTTCCGTACACAGTTTCCGGGCGGAAGCGGCTCCCGGCGGCCGCGCGCGCCGCCAGCGCCAGTGCTGCAGGCAGCAGCACCAGCAACAGGTTGACCCAGAGCCTGCCGGGTCGGTTCAGTTCCCGGAGCGTGTTCCGAAAGATGTACAGATCGCTCATGCTTTTTCTCCTACCAGATAGCGGAACACAGCCTCCAGATTGTTATCCGGCGACTCAAATCGCGAGATAACAAATCCTTCCTGAAGCACCAGAGCGGGCAGTTGCGCATAGAAGCTCTCCGGATCTCTGGTTTCGATTTCGATCTCACTGGCCCCGGCGTCGTTCAGACGTACGCTGAGCACGCAGGGCAGGTCCAGCAAACGTCGGGCCAGAGCGCGTCCATCCGGTGTGGCGAGCTGGATGCGGTGCGGATGCCGATCGATCAGTGCGCGGATGGTGTAGATATTCCCCTGTGCCAGCAGGCGCCCCCGATGCATCAGCAGGATGTTCTGCGTCATCTGCTCGACCTCATACAGGATGTGGCTGGACACGACGACGCACTTGCCCTGCTGACCGAGGCGTTGCAGCAGTTCGGTCATCTCGCGCCGCCCGACCGGGTCGAGCCCGTTGAGCGGTTCATCCAGGATCAGTACCTCCGGGTCGTGCACGATGCCCTGTGCGATCTTGATCCGCTGGCGCATGCCTTTGGAGTAGCCGCCAATTTTGCGGTCGGCGCTGGCGGTCATGCCGACAGCTTCGATCACCTCGCGCACGCGGGCGTGCAGGAGAGAACCGGTGAGGCCTGCCATGGCGGCGAGCATGGTGACGAACTCGCGCCCGGTCAGATCCTCGTAGCTGTTCTCGTGTTCCGGGCAGTAGCCCATTCGGCGGAACACATGGGGATTGGCAAACGGGTTTCTACCGAGCACCTGCACCCGGCCGGTTGTTGGGCGCAGTTGTCCGGTGATCAGTTTCATCAGGGTGGATTTGCCCGCGCCATTGGGACCGAGTAGTGCCGTGACGCCGGCCCCGATCTGACACGACACGTCGTTGATGCCAATGATCTGCCCGTACCATCGCGAGGCGCGTTCCAGAAGGATCATCCCCGTACGACCTCCACGGCGTGGATGCGTGCCCGGGCCGCGGCAAGCCCGAGGACCGTGAGTGTGGCGCCGAGCAACAACAGGGGCCACAGGTCCGGTATAGCGATCTCCGTGAGCTGGAACTCCATGCTTCTCCGACTGAACTGCGGCACCTTCAGGGTGACCTGATAGCAGTTCTGCGCCAGCCCGCCGATCACGCCGTCGATAGATAGATGCCGCTCCAGAACCCCGCGCGCCAGGTCGCCCCGGTAGCGGATCCCCCAGACCGTCACGGCCACGATGCTGCTAACCAGATACAGGCCCGCATAAGCGGCCCCCGCCATCCGCGGGGATTTCGACCATGCCGAGAGGCCCACGATCAGGCTACTATGGAGGATGCCCGGAACCAGACTGGCGCCGATGAGCTGCACAAGTAACCATGGCTCCCGATGCAGAAAACCGTTGCTGGAATAACTCAGCAGGCAGTAGAGGTAGAGGAGCAGGGCTGGCACGAGCGCCACTGCCGTCAGCGTCAGGAAAACGGACATCCACTTGCCAAGCAGGTAGTCCCCTTTGGTGATCGGTTTCGACAGGTAGACCAGCAGGGCGTTGGCCCGGTTATCAGCGGCAATGGTGCCTGCGCCAGCCTGCAACGCAATCAGGAAGAAGAAGAACTTCTGGCCGTCGAATGCCTGAAAAAACAGAGGGGCGAACCGTGACCCGCTCGCGCCGGTCAGGTCCGGGGCAGCCTGTGGGACCTGCGACTGCAGATAGATCTGGAACCCCCGGATGAGATGTGGCAGCATGGCCAGCGCAACGAGGATCCAGAAGCCCGGTTTGCGCAGCGTCAGACGGATCATGGCCAGGGTAATGGTCCACCAGCGCAGGGTACGGTTATGCAGCGGTCCATCGAAATGACGGTAGCTCAGATCGGCAATAGGCTGTGAGGGAGTCGGTTCCAGTGGCAGGTTCGGGTCGGGGCTCATGGTTCTTCCATCGCCTCCAGAAAGATATCCTCCAGTGTGCGTGCTGAGGGGCGAAAGCCCCGCAACTGTGCTCCGGATGCAGCGGCCGCTTCAAACAGCAGACGGCCGGGATCCGGCAATGGATCGGAGAACAGCAGCCGGCAGCGACTGCCGGTCTGATACAGAACGGTGCCCCCGCGCACCCGGATGGCCTCCAGGAAGGGCTCCGAGGCCACGCGCAGTTCCACGTCGATCTGCGTGCCACGCGTCTGGCGCAGAGTGGCGATTGCGCCATGCTGCACGACCCGGCCGGCGCGCATCACGATAACCTGATCGCAGGTACGTTCGATGTCAGGCAGGAGGTGTGAAGAGACCACCACGTTGACCCCTTTGGCGTGCGAGATATCCCGGATCAGGTGCAGCATCTCCTCGCGCCCGGCCGGGTCCAGGCCATTGGTCGGCTCGTCCAGAAACAGGAGCCGGGGGCCATGCACCAGTGCCTGCGCCAGCTTGATCCGCTGTTTCATGCCTGTCGAATAGGTCTCCACGTTGCGATAGCGGGCCTCGCCCAGACCGGCGTATTCCAGCACCTCATGCGCGCGGCGCAGGGCGTCCTTTGCGCTCATGCCTGCCAGCTCACCGGCGTAGGCGACGAACGTGACCGCGTTCATGCCAGGGATGTGACAGTCCTGTTCAGGCATGAGGCCGATCTGCTGGCGCACGCGCAGGGGCTCCCGCATCACGTCGTAACCGAACACCTCGCCGGTACCGGACGCCGGTCGGACGAAGCCCAGCAGGGTCTTGATCAGGGTGGATTTGCCAGCGCCGTTGGGGCCGAGCAGGCCAACACAGCCTTCCGGGATCTCCACCGACAGTTCCGTGAGTGCCGTGCGCGTCCCGTAGCGCACCGTCAGATTGGAAACAGAGGCAACAGACATGCGTGGATTATCACCTTCTGGCAGGGCATAAGGGCACAGAGCGCTCGTGCTGTGCCTTGCGCGCCTCCGGTTGATCGGGTTGTGCAGGCAGGGTATCCCGGCCGCTGTATGGTATCATGATAATGTACGACGCGTGCCCCTGAGAGCCCGATTGGTGGCGAGGTAGTCCGGGACTTTGACGGCGAACAGACCGTGGCTGCGAACCGCTTGCAGATCCTTCTAACCGGATTTGGCCCATTCCGTTCCGTTGTGAGCAACCCGACCGAACGACTGATCGGCCATTTTCGCTCAGAGCCAGTTCCCGGGCATGACCTGACTCTGCGCGTGTTGCCGGTCGCGTTTCGGGAGGCCGGTCAGATCCTGCTGGCGGATCTCGAGGTTGGCGGGCGCGAAGGTCGCCCGTTCGATCGGGTGCTCCTGCTGGGCGTTGCACAGGGTAGCCGTTGCTGGCGCGTGGAGCAATGGGGGCGCAACCAGGTGGGCCTGCTGCCGGATGTGACCGGGTATGTGCCTCCAGCGGGACCCATTGTGGCCGATGGGCCACCTCTGTTGCCCTGTACCCTGCCCGTCGAGCGCATGACGGCCGCAATTGAATACGCAGGACTGCCGGCGGTCGCTTCACAGAATGCCGGGGACTACCTGTGCAACTATGTGCTCTACCTGACTCTGCATTATCTGCAGACGCGCGGATATCCTGCTCGCGCCGGGTTCCTGCACGTGCCAGCCGACGAGCAGACGTTCCGCCCGGGGGTGACGACCGCCTCCTGTTTCCCCTTTGCCCGGCAGGTTGCGGCGTTGCGCGCCGTTCTGCACACACTGATCAACGCACAGGACAACGACCGTGACTTTTGATCTGGCAACCTACCTCTGCACGCAGCAGCAATGGATCCAGGAAGCTCTGGACCGGTACCTCCCCGGTGTGGATGCCTGCCCGCAGCGATTGCATGAGGCCATTCGCTACAGTGTGCTGGCTCCGGGCAAGCGCCTGCGGCCCATTCTGGTGCTGGCGTCCGCGGAAGCGGTCGGGGGCAATAGCGCGGCCGTGTTGCCGACGGCCTGCGCGCTGGAGTGCATCCATGTATTCAGCCTCATCCATGACGATCTGCCCTGCATGGACAATGACGACTATCGCCGGGGACGTCTGACCAATCACAGGGTGTACGGCGAGGCGATGGCGTTGCTGGCCGGCGACGCGCTGCTCGCGCTGGCGTTTCAGCTGATCGCGGAGAACGCGGCCACGGTGCCCCCGGAGCGCGTGCTTCCCGTGCTGCGCCTGATTGCCAGGGCGTCCGGCACGTGGGGCATGGTCGGTGGGCAGGTGGTGGATATGGAGTCGCAGGGCAGAGCGGAAGTCTCTGCGGAGACCCTGCACTACATCCATGCGCACAAGACCGGCGCGCTCCTGACTGCCTCGGCAATGGCCGGGGCCATGCTCTCCGGTGGAAGCGAGGCTCAGGTTGCGGCGTTGCGCGCCTACGGAGAGCACATCGGACTGGCGTTTCAGATCGCCGATGATATTCTGGACGTGACCGGGGACGAGAAGAAGCTGGGCAAGCCGGTCGGCAGCGATCAGCGCCGGGACAAGCTCACTTACCCCAAGCTCTTTGGCCTGGAGGAGTCACGCCGCAGAGCGCACGCGGAGGTAGAGGCCGCCCTGCGTGCACTGGAGCACTTCAGCAGCAGCGCCGAGCCGTTGCGCGCCATTGCCCGCTACATTGTGGAACGCGATCTCTGAAGCGGCGTTCAGGCCAGAATGGGCCGGATGATCTCACCGTAAACGTCGGTGAGCCGCATATCGCGCCCGCCATAGCGGAAGGTGAGGCGCTTGTGGTCCAGCCCGAGCAGGTGGAGCATGGTGGCGTGCAGGTCGTGCACGGTGACTTTGTTTTCGACCGCGAAGTAGCCGTACTCGTCCGTAGCGCCATAGATCGTGCCTCCCCGGATACCCCCTCCGGCCAGCCACATGGAAAATCCGAACGGATTATGATCCCGCCCATCGGTTCCCTGTGCCATTGGCGTACGGCCGAACTCCCCACCCCAGATGACCAGCGTGCTGTCCAGAAGCCCGCGGGACTTGAGGTCTTTGAGGAGTCCTGCAATGGGCTTGTCCACGGCGCGCGCGTTGTCGGCGTGCCCCTGTAGCAGGTTGCTGTGCTGGTCCCACCGGTCGTGTCCGAGGTTGGGGCAGAGCAGTTCAATGAAGCGCACCCCACGTTCCACCAGTCGGCGGGCGATCAGGCACTGCTGCCCGAACAGCTGCGTCGCCGGATCGTCCAGTCCGTAGAGCCGGCGGGTAGCCTCGGTCTCCCCGCGCAGGTCCATCAGGTCCGGCACCGCTGTTTGCATCTTGAAGGCGAGCTCGTAGTTGATAATGGCGGACTCGAGCGCGTCATGCGTGCCGTGCTGTTGCAGATGATACCGGTCCAGTCTGCGCATCAATTCGTATCGGGCCCGCTGTGCGCGCACGTTACCGTCCGCCGGCTTCAGGTCGGCGACCGGGGTGCTGCCACTGCGGAAGAGGGACCCCTGATGGGCAGCAGAGAGAAACCCGTTGGTGAAACAGTCCATGCCTCCCGGGGGGATCATGCCGCTGCTGAGCACAATGAAACCGGGCAGGTCCTGCGCCTCACTGCCCAGGCCATAGGTAGCCCATGCGCCCATGCTTGGCCGCCCCTGAATGCCGCTCCCCGAGTGCAGGAAGTAGTTGGCGTTGGTGTGCTCCGAGAAATCCGAGGTCATGGAGCGGATGATCGCCATATCATCCACGCACTGCGCGACGTGCGGGAACAGGTCACTGACCGGGATCCCGCTCTGCCCGTACTGCCGGAACTCCCACGGCGACTTCAGCACGTTGCCCACGTTGTCAAACTGCGTGGCCGGCACTTTCATTTTGATCGGCTGACTATGCTCCCGGGCGAGTCGGGGCTTCGGGTCGAAGGTGTCGACCTGCGAGGGGCCGCCATCCATGAACAGGAAGATGACGCTACGGGCCCTGGCCGGATAGTGCGGCGGACGGGGAGCCAGCGGGCTCCGGGAACGACGTGCCTCTGCCTGTGCTTGCTCGGTGAGCAGGGCGGCCAGTGCGACTGCGCCAAACCCGTTGGCGCAGGTAGCGAGCATCTCGCGGCGTGTGAGAGGACGATGAAATCGCTGGCAGTGCATGGGCGTCTCCGGGATCGAGCCTTTCTGTGAACGACATCAAACCGCCGGGGCTAGCGGGCTCCGTCGCGGTCGGGCAGGACGTCGATGACAAACTGCGCGTTGGTGTAGACACACATCTCCGAAGCGATCCGCATTGCCTCTTCAACAATCTGGCGGGCGCTCAGGTCGGAGTGGCGCACCAGTGCCCGGGCAGCGGCGGCGGCAATGGCGCCCCCGGAACCGATCGCCGCGACACCGTCATCGGGCTCAATCACGTTGCCATCACCCGACAGAATGTACAGGCGGTTGCCGTCCGTGACGATCATCATAGCCTCCAGACGGCGGAGCATCCGGTCGGTACGCCACTCCCGGGCGAACTCTACGGCCGCGCGCATCAGGTTCCCACCGGTGCTTTCCAGCTTGCTCTCGAATTTGTCAGCCAGTGACTGCGCGTCGGCAACGGAGCCCGCGAAGCCTGCCAGCACCCGATTCTGGTAGAGCCGGCGCACCTTGCGTGCCGAATGCTTCAGGATCGTATCGCCCAGGGTCACCTGCCCATCGCCGGCAAGCGCGATCTCATCATGGCGTCGAACCGCCACAATTGTTGTCGCATGGAGCTTCATCGTTTCTGTTTGACCACCTTTCCGGCAAAAGGATACCCCAAATTGGGCGTATGGGAACGGAAAGAGAAAGAGGCCGGCGAGCTGTCCTGCCGGCCCCTCGCTGCGCGTGTGCGTCAGGCCTACTGCATACGCCGCGTGCGCGTGATGTAAAGTTGCATCAGGATCTCTTCTGTTTCCCGCTCATTGACCCAGTCCCAGTAGAACGCATGGTTCATCAACATTTCCAGATTCAGAACCCGGCGTCCGTTAGGACCATTGGGAGCAGGAAGAGGGAGATCATCCCGGTTGTATGCTGCGTTCACTTCCAGCACAATGGTTCGGTTTGAAAGCGCGAACGGGCGCCCTGACGCCTCTCCATCGGTACGGCTCCTTCTCTTCTCGGTAAGCGACATACGGCTCCCTCCTGTTGTGGGGCCGAGACCGGACGGTGCGCCTCGGCGTCTGTGGTGATGCGCCAGCTGTGCAGATCAGTCTATATGTCGGTATACGGAGCGAACTCCTGGAGGCGCCTCTATAATTGACGAAGTTCTTGCCCGGATAGTTCTGATGTGCGCGGGCGCAGTCGGAGCGAGGTGGTTTCGGGTATAATCACGCGTTGTAAAGCAGGACTGTGCTCCCGACTGCCTCCGGGTTCGCCACAACGATGCCAGTGTTATCTGCAGTTGCTACAGGATATCGATGTCTGCTCCCACTGTTGCCGAACTCCTGCCCGATCCACCTCCTGCGGTTCGCATGGAAAACATCACGAAGCGCTTCCCCGGCGTTGTAGCGAATCGGGGCGTGCACCTGCAGGTACGCGCCGGGACCTTCCATGCGGTGATCGGTGAGAACGGTGCTGGCAAGTCCACATTGCTCAACATTCTGTACGGGCGCTACCGACCCGACGCGGGGCGTATCTTCCTTCATGGCGAGGAAGTGACGCAGGAGTTGCGTGGACCGATCGATGCGATCCGGCACGGGATTGGTCTGGTGAGCCAGCACCACGCGTTGATCCCGGCGCTGTCGCTGCTGGAGAATGTTGTGCTGGGAAGCGAGCCCGTGTTGCCCGGCGGGGTGCTGGACTGGCGGCGGGCTGCGGCGCGCATCCAGTCACTGGCGAAGCAGCTGGGGCTGGGCACGCTCGATCTGAGTCAGCGTGCCGAACGGCTCTCGGTAGCGGCGCAGCAGAAAGTGGAGATCCTGAAGGCGTTGTACCGGGGGGCGAGGATCCTGCTGCTGGACGAGCCCACCGCGACCCTCGCGCCTCAGGAGGCCGAGGCGCTCTTTGCCCTGTTGAGGGGGCTGGTCCAGCGGGGTACCACGGTCGTCTTCGTCACACACAAGCTGCGGGAGGTGATGGCGCATTCCGATGCGGTGAGCGTGTTGCGTGCCGGACGCAACGCCGGCGATTTCGTCACCCGGGAAACGGACGAACGGACGCTGCTGCAGTGTATGATGGGCGCGCGTTCTGGATCGGGGGTGGCGTTTCGCGTACCACTGACCGGGGAGCTGGAGCCGGATCCAGCGCTTCCTGTGCCGGGAATGGAAGCTGCGGTGTTTCGTCCGATACGGCCGCTCTCGGGCAGCCCGCTGTTCCAGATCGAGCACGCGACGGTGCGCAACCTGCGGGGAGCCCGGGCCGTGCAGGACGTCAGTCTGGAAGTGGGTATGGGGGAGATCGTCGGGGTGGCTGGCGTGGACGGGAGCGGGCAACAGGAGCTGGCCGAGGCGATCATCGGGTTGCGCCCCATGGAGACCGGGCGGCTCTTCCTGGCCGGGGTGGAACTCACCCGGATGCGTGTGCGGGCACGACAGCGGCAGGGCATTGCATACATCCCGGAGGACCGGCATCGCTCCGGCCTGGTGCTGGACTTTGATATCGCGGAAAACTACCTGCTCGGGCACGAGGACTGTGAGGACTGGGGAGGAGGATGGGTGCTGAAGCCGGCTGTCATGTTCCGCCGGGCCGCGGAGATGGTGCAACGCTATGATGTGCGCACCGGCTTCCGGGGAGTCCCGACGCCGGTGCGCGATCTCTCCGGGGGTAACCAGCAGAAAGTCGTCTTCGCCCGGGCCATGGAGAGCCGGCCTCGCTTTGTGGTGGCCTGCCAGCCGACCCGGGGGCTGGACGTGGAAGCCACACGCTTCGTGTATCGCACGCTGCTACAGGCTCGGGAGCGAGGAGCCGGTGTGCTGCTCTTCTCACTGGATCTGGATGAGCTCCTGTATCTCTCGGATCGAGTGGCGGTCATGTTCAACGGGCGGATTGTGGGCCTGCTACCCCGCGACACAGCCAGCGCAGAGCGGATCGGGGCGTTGATGACCGGTAGCGCAGAGGCGATGGAGGGAGCGTCGTGACCGGGGCAGTTACGCCGGGAAGCGGGCTGGCGCGTGCCCTGCTCAGCGTGGGGATCGCACTGGTTGTGGCTGCAGTGATCATGCACCTGTCGGGATACGATGCCCTGTCGGGTCTCGCGGCGCTCTGGGCAGGGGCTACGGGCCTTCGCGCTGGCCCTCCGCAGGCTGATGGGCAGATCGCCTTCGGAGCCGGGCCCTTCACCGGACATCTGGACGTTTACAATCTGGCACAGTCGCTGGCCCGGTCCACTCCTCTACTCTTCACCGGTCTCTCGGTCGCTCTGGGGTTGCGTGCCGGCCTGTTCAACATCGGGGCGCAGGGGCAGATGATTGCCGGAGCGCTGGCTGCAGCCGTCATCGGGGGAGCGGGCGGTGGGACGCTTCCGGGGCCGGTGCACTTGCTGCTGGTGCTGTGCGCCGGAGCGCTGGCCGGCGCCGCCTGGGGGGCCGTGCCAGGGATCCTGCGTGCAACACGGGGCGTTCATGAGGTGATCTCCACCATCCTGTTCAACTACCTGGCCACCAATCTCGCCACCTATCTGGTGACGCACGGGTTGAAGGATCCGGATCCCCGGAAAATGGCGCCGCAGACGGCGGCAATCGCTCCGACAGCGCATCTGCATCCCTGGGTTGCCGGAAGCAACCTGACTGCGGGGCTGCTGCTGGCGCTGGTCGCTGCCATGGGAGTAGCCTGTCTGGTGCGGCGCACATCGGCGGGCTTCCAGATACGGGCCGTGGGGCAGGGTCTGGAGGCGGCGCGCGCCGCGGGCATCTCCGTGCCCGGGGTGATGGTGCGCGCCATGGCGCTGGCCGGAGCACTGGCCGGGGTAGCCGGAGCGATCGAGGTGATGGGCGTGCATCATCGCTACGTGCAGGGGCTGGCCGGAACGTATGGTTTCGATGGGATCGCAGTGGCGCTGCTGGGCGGATTGAACGGCATGGGCGTGACGTTGAGCGCATTGTTCTTCGGGGCACTCTCCAACGGTGCCGAGTTCATGGAGCTGGAGACGAACGTGCCGCGAGCGCTCGCAGTGATTGTGCAGGCGATAGTCATCCTGTGTGTCGGGGTGCGTCTGGCGCGACGTTCCCTTGCCCGGCAGGTGGTGGCCGCGGTGCAGGACTCTGACGAAGATCTGCTGGAGGAGGAGCATGCCGGTCGGTAGCGGGGAGACATGGGCCCTCTCCCTGATGGTGGCGACACTTTACAGTGCAACGCCTCTGGTGCTGGCCGCGCTGGGGGGTGTGCTTTCTGAACGGGCCGGCGTGATCAACATCGCGCTGGAAGGGCTCATACTGGCCGGCGCGTTTGTGGGCGCCTGGGCCGGTCAGAGCGCACCGATCATGGGGCTTGCAGGAGCGGTGCTGGCCGGCGCGTTAATCGGCCTGTTGCACGCTTTTCTAACGCAGACCCTGCGGATGAACCCTGTGGTGAGCGGGCTGGGGATCACCCTGCTGGCTTCCGGCGTCACGCGCTATCTGGCCCTGCGCTGGTTCGAGCAGGGGTTCCGGATCGACGGATTGCCCGGCGGGCTCTTTCTGGGGCTGGCACTGATCCTGCCGTTCGTCACCCTGTTGGTGCTCCATCGAACGCGCTTCGGGGTACGCCTGCGTGCTGTCGGGGAAAACCCGGAGAGCGCACGCATGGCAGGAGTTGCGCCTGTTCCATTGCGTTACCTTGCAGTGACGTTATCCGGAGTGCTGGCCGCGCTGGCCGGGGCCTACCTCTCCATGTCAGACGCGCACACGTTCTCCTCCAACATGTCTGCGGGTAAGGGCTACATCGCGCTTGCTGCGGTGATCTTCGGAAAGTGGCACCCGCTGGGCGCGTCGCTGGGCGCGCTCTTCTTTGGATTCTTCTATGCGGTGCAGACGCAGTTGCAGATCAGCGGTGTGCAGGTGCACTGGCTGGGCGTGGAGTGGACAAGCCCGTTCCTGCTGGACTGCCTGCCCTACCTGATGACACTGGCCGCGCTGGTCAGCGTGGTCGGGCGCGCGGTGCCCCCTGCAGCTCTGGGCAAGGAAGTCGAGTGAACGCTCACTCATCCAGATAGTAACGCACGTTAACCAGCACAATCCCTCGGCGGCGCGCCAGATGCCAGCGAATGATCAGACCGGAAGCGTTGTGCAGGAAAGTGTGCCACCACTTGGCCGGCACGAATTCCGGCAGAACGATGGTCACCACGTCATCGTCGCGCAACTTCTCCGCTTCCTCGATGTAGCGCATCAACGGCTCGATAAGCGATCGGTATGGCGAGTTGAGTACCAGTAGCGGGGTATCGCCACCGTAGCGATTCCATGCCTCGCGCAACCGTTGCTCTTTCTCCTGCTCGTAGGAGATGTGTACTGCCAGTGCATCCGGAGACAGAGAGCGCGCATACTTGAGCGCCTCCAGCACACCTCGATGCACCCGGGAGGGTACGAGCACAATCACGGTGTGATGCACAGGGCGATCATAGTCCGGGGGAATATGAGCCAGCTGCCGATCGGTCAGCTCATAGTGCCGGTGGATCGCATAGAACATGGCCACCACGAGCCCCATCAGCAGCAGAGCCATCCATGCGCCCTCATACAGCCATGGGATGCCAAACAGAGGGGGTTGATCCCGGGCAATGAACTTGCTCGCCGCAATCACGAACAGAACAATGGTGGTGACGACCCCGCCAATCAGATTGATCGTCAGTCCGGGGTAGGGGATGGGGCGCTGGCGCAGGGAGCGGCGCACCATGCCCAGCTGTGCGGTGGAGAAGGCAATGAAAACGCCCACGGTGTAGAGCGGCAGCAATGCGTGCGCCTCACCGTGGAAAACCAGCAGGAACAGGATCGCGAGGATCCCCAGCGTCCAGATCCCATTATTGTACGCGAGGCGCTCGCCCAGCGAGGTTAGCTGGCGGGGTAGGAAGCCGTCCTCCGCAAGGATGGCACCCAGACGGGGGAAGCCAGAGAAGGCGGTGTTGGCTGCCAGAAAGAGGATCAACGCTGTGAAGAACTGCACCGCGTAGTACAGCACCGCACCGGGGCCGGTCTTGCCGAAAGTGGCGCGTGCGATCTGCGAGACAACGGTCTCCTGCTCGCTGGGCGCGATCCGGTACTGAACGGCCAGATACGTGATGCCGATGAACAGGAACGCCAGGATCCCACCCAGTATGGCCAGCGTGGTGGCGGCGTTTCGGGCCTCGGGCTTCCGGAACGCCTGCACGCCGTTGGATACAGCCTCAATGCCGGTCAGAGCGGCGCACCCGGAGGCGAAGGCCCGCAGCAGGAGCAACCCGTTGATCGGAGTGTCTCCCCCGGTGTCCGGGGGCATGGTCACGTCCTCTGCCAGTGGGGTACCGCTCAGGACCCGGAAGGTGCCGGCCAGGATCATGATCGCCAGCACGGTGATAAATCCGTAAGAGGGCCCGGCGAACAGGGTTCCCGACTCCCGCACACCACGCAGGTTTGCCAGCAGGATGACCAGTACCAGCATGCAGGCGGAGAGAGGTTTGTTGTCGAATAGCGCGTCCCACGGTCCCCCGACCTGATTGAGCGCCGAGTCCGACTGTGCCACGCAGTCCGCAATGCTAACAGCAACGGTCAGCACGTAATCCACCAGCAGGGCCGAGGCAGCAACCAGCCCCATGAACAGTCCCAGATTCTCCCGTGCTACCATGTACGACCCGCCGCCCTTCTCATAGGCGAAAATCACCTGCCAGTAGGAGACCACCACCATGATAATCAGCGTTACAATGCCGATGCTGATGGGCAGGGCGATCGCCCAGTCGGTTGCACGGATGTGCATGCTTTCGAACTGGCGGAGGATCGTCTCGGTAGCGTAAGCGACGGAGGAGAGGGCGTCAGAAGCGAATATGGGCAGGGCGAGGACTATCGGCAAGCGTTCGTGCATGGCGTGTTCTGTGCGCAACGGCTTGCCGATCATCAGTCGCCAGAGACGGCTGAGCATGAAGATCAGGCTCCTGAGAGGTATCCGGGCGGGGCATGCCACGTGAGCCAGTCGAGCGCACGCCCCTGCCTACTTTCCCGACCTGTTTTTGAGCACGCGTACCGACTTGATACGGTCCCCGTTCTGGATCCGGTCCATCACGTCCAGTCCCCTGATCACCTTGCCAAACACGCAGTAGTTGCCATCCAGACTGTGATTGGGGACCAGGTTCAGGAAGAACTGACTGTCGCCGCTGTTCGGGTCCTGCGCGCGGGCCAGGCCCAGCGTGCCCCGGTCATGCGGCAGGGAAGCTTCCAGAGGCACGGTCTTGCCAGATCCCCCCGTACCCAGTTGATACTTCGCGCCGATCTCCTCGGCGCTCAATCTGTTCAGGTCCGAGGGTTTGTACTTTCTGGAAGCCGGATCGCCCGCCTGGGCCACGAAGTTGGGCACCACGCGGTGGAACAGGATCCCATCGTAGAACTTCTTCTGCGTCAATGCGAGGAAGTGCGCCACGGTCTTCGGTGCGGCCTTCGGGTACAACTCAATCACCAGCGTGCCACGTTTTTCGATGACCATTTCCACACGGGGGTTACTCTGCGCGCTGGCTACCATGGCCGTGCTGCTCGAACCGAGCACGCACAGAGCCAGCAGGATCCGACGCAGAACGATTCTCAGAGAAGACATTGCGAACACTCCGGAACGATCAGGGAACGGTGAAACGCTTGATCCGATCGCCCATGGCGATCTTCGCAGGAATATCGGTTCCTGCGATCACGCGGCCGAAGACACAGTACTGATTGTCTAACGACGCGTTGTCCTTGAGATTGATGTAGAACTGGCTGTCTCCGGTGTCCGGGGCGTCGGCGCGGGCCAGTCCGATCGTGTTGGGCAGATGGGGCAACTTCGCCTCCAGAGGCACCGTCTTCCCGGAACCTCCCATACCCACCTGGTACCTGGCCCCGACTTCCTCGGGGGTCATCCAGCGAAAATCCTCGGGTTTATACTTCTTGGAGACCGGGTCGCCTGCCTGAGCCACGAAATCGGGCACCACGCGGTGGAACAGAATGCCGTTGTAGAACCCCTTTCGGGCCAGTTCCACCACATGCTTGACTGTTTCCGGTGCGGCCTTCGGGTAGAGCTCCAGCGTCATGACACCCTTGCCCTCGATCTCCAGTGTCGCCCGGATAGCCCCCTCTTTCACCTGATCAAACGCCTTCTCCCGTTCCGCAGGTGAGATCGATGTGTTTTTCTTTTCCGGCTCCGGCATATCCGCCTGATTGGTCTCGTAGAGGGGCGGGTTTCCGTCATGGAAGCGCGAGGTCAGGGCTGCAACCCCGATGCCGACCGCAATCAGCGCAACAAGCGCGAGAACTGGACGCATAGGCCTGTGCTACTCCCACAAGAAAATCAGGACGAGGCCGGTGCCTCTTCCCGAAAATTCCTCTGGCATTCTACGCTTTTGCAGGCGCGTTTGTCAACGCGGAACCGGTTATGTTATAATGTTGCCTATCATGCTGGCCCGGAGGATCATTCCCTGTCTGGACGTGAAAGAGGGCCGGGTTGTCAAGGGCGTCCGCTTTGTGAACCTGCGCGACGCGGGCGATCCGGTGGAGCTGGCGGCGCGCTACGATGCAATGGGCGCGGACGAACTGGTCTTTCTGGACATCACCGCCAGCCATGAGCGCCGCGACCTGATCGTGGAGGTTGCGGCGCGTGTTGCCGAGCAGGTGTTCATCCCGTTCACTGTGGGCGGCGGGATCCGTAGCGTGGAGGACTTCCGCAGGATCCTGCGCGCCGGAGCTGACAAGGTCGCGGTCAACACAGCCGCCGTGCAACGCCCGGACATCCTCCGGGAGGCCGCGCAGCAGTTCGGGAGCCAGTGCGTGGTCGTGGCCATCGATCCCAGAAGAGTGGGGCAGCACGCCGACGGCTCGCCCCGCTGGGAGGTCTTCATACACGGAGGACGTACCCCCACCGGTCGAGATGCGCTGGAGTGGGCGCAGCAGGCAGAAGCTCTCGGGGCCGGGGAGATCCTGCTGACCAGCATGGATCGGGATGGCACACAGGCCGGGTACGATCTGGAGCTCACGCGGGCCGTGGCCGAGCGGGTCTCCATTCCAGTGATCGCCTCCGGAGGAGCAGGAACACCGCATCACTGTCTGGAAGCCCTCACCGTCGGGAAAGCCGATGCGGCGCTCGTCGCGTCCATCGTCCATGACGGGCACTACACTATCGCGGAGATCAAAGACTACTTGAGGGCACATGGTGTCTGTGTGCGTTAACATACCGATAATATGAGGAGACTCCCGTTGCGGGTACCGGAAGAACTGAAGTACAATGCCGACGGCCTGATCCCGGCTGTGATACAGGACGCAACGAACGGGGACGTGCTGATGGTCGGCTACATGAACCGCGAGGCAGTGGAGCGCACCATCGCTACCGGGCGCGTCACGTTCTGGAGCCGGTCGCGTCAGAAGTTCTGGGTGAAGGGGGAAACCTCTGGCTTCACGCAGACCGTAAAGGGAATCTACGTGGACTGCGATCAGGACTGTCTGCTGGTGCGGGTGGAGCAGGTGGGAGCGGCCTGCCACGAAGGGTACCGTTCCTGCTTCTTCCGACAGATTGTCGAGAACGGGGAGGCGTTGCATGTGATTGGCACGCCTCTCGTAGACCCTTACTGAAGAAACGCTCGCTGGGTGGATACGCATTCCCGGAGGACGGAACCGGGATCAGGAAGGAATCGCTACTTATGCTGGTTGCCAGTGGTTGGTTGCGCCCCCGACGAAGCCGGAGCATCGTCGGGGTGCCTGGCATTATGGCCCTCTTTCTGTCTGCACAGGCACACGCAGGGACCATGCTCACTCCCGACATGATGCCCCTGCGTCAGGTGCGGCCCGGGATGAAAGGGTACGGCCTGTCCACGTTCCGTGGCACGACCATCTCCCGTTTTGACGTCGAGGTGGTCGGGGTCATCAAGAAGGTGAACAACGGTAGGGACCTGATCATGATCCGCATCACCAGTGGCCCGGTGGTGCGCCGGGGGGCCAACCTGGTGCAGGGCATGAGCGGAAGCCCGATCTATGTGCAGGGGCGGCTCATTGGCGCTCTCTCGCAGGGCGAGGCCAACATGAAGGAGCCCCTCAACCTGGTGACCCCCATCGAGGACATGCTGGATGCGTGGGATCCCAACATCCCGCAAAAGCCTGCCTACTTCCTCCCCGCCGATCGCACGCCAGCTTCCGAAGAAGATCGGGCACGCACCCGACCGGATCCGCGCGAGCGCCGCGATGTGCGTGCGCGGGTGTGGAGGCCAGACTACCGGACCCGCGTCATCACGCTGGATCGGCCCATCGAGACAGGAGGGCGGCGTATCACGCGCCTTGTGCTGAACGCGCCCCTGGAGACATCGCAACGCTCGTCGCAGGATACCGCGGTGATGCATCGCGCCACCACCTACCTGAGCGTAACCGGCCTGCGCGAACCCTTGCGCACGTGGTTTCAGAAAGAGCTGGACCGTCTGGGGTACGCCGTGACGGTCAGCCAGGGGCCGGGGATCGGCACCGGGAAGTTCGAAGGTGCCCCGTTGAAGCCGGGAGCCGCGTTCGGCACGTTCCTGGCCACCGGAGACATCCAGGTCGGGGCGACCGGCACCGTGACCTATCGGCGGGGCAACCGGCTGCTCGGGTTCGGACACCCTCTGTTCGGACTGGGGGCTACCGAGGCGGCGGTCACCTCTGCATACGTGATCGATATTCTGGCCCGCAATGACGTCTCCCATCATATCGCGCTGGCCGGGCCCGTCGTGGGCACCCTGAATCAGGACCGCGATTTCTCTGTGAGCGCGGAGCTGGATCGCAAGCCTGCTCTGATCCCCTTCTTCGTCACCGTACACAATCACACGCACCGACGCAGTCAGACGTTCCGCACCTACCTGTTCCAGCATCCGGAGCTAACCCCTCTGCTGATGCGTCTTGTGGCGCAGCAGGCGATCCGGCAGGCGCATAACGTGCCGGGCGACGTGATGGCCCGGGTGACTACCACGATCGACGCCGCTGAAGTCGGGCGCATCTCACGGACCAACACGGTTTTTGACGCCGAAGCGATCGCTTCCGCTGCCGTGCAGGATCTGGCAGAAATCAACGCGATCGTGAGCAGTAACCCGTTCTATCCTCTGCCGATCCGTGGGGGCAGCATGACCGTGGAGATCACCGCGGGCCACAACACGGCCACCATTGAGCGCATCTTTCTCAAGCAGGGCCGTTACGAGCCGGGCGACAATCTGGAGGTTGGGGTGGTGCTCAAACCATACCGCCGGGAGCCCGTCTACCGTACGCTGACCCTGCGCATCCCGGGCAACACGCCCTCGGGGCGTTACCAGCTGATCGTGCGCGGGGGCGCCCCGGTGGTCACCCGCGTCGGTTCCCTGGTGATCTCCAGCATGCCGCAGGAACCGCAACCCCCTCCTGTCAGTGTGAAGCAGATGGTGGCCCGATTCAGAGCGCAGCCTCTGAACACGGATCTCGTGGCCCGGCTGGTGCTGAACACGGTGGCCCCGGCCCTGGAGGGCGAACGTCTCACCCAGCTGCCTCCCAATCTCTCGGCGCTCATGCGTTCCGAACGCAACTCCGGAGTGCGATTGGAGCGGGATGAGGTCCGGGTTGTGCTGCCTGCCGGATACGTGGTCAGTGGCGTGCAACAACTGCAGGTTACCATCGTGCGGAAGAACACGCAGGAACCGACGGGTGGAGCGGGAGGCGCGACACCGCCACCGTTGAACGCGCCCGGTGGAGGTCTGGCCTCGCCCTCCAACGGCAACGTGCGCACGCAGGCATTCGACGACACAACCGAGGATCTGGCGCAATCCGCGCAGGGGCCAGCGGAGTTCGCTGCCGACTACGATGCAGTCACACGGCGCTGGATTGCAGCGCTTTCCGGGCACATTGGGCCTGCGAGCGACGAGAGAACACGAGCGCGGAGCAGTAACGCCCCGGAGCAGGAGGCCCCGCAGAGCCGGTCTACAGGAACCCTCCAGGGAAACACTGCGAACACCCCGCAGAGCACCAGCCCGAGCGAGAAGCCTGCGGCGGCATCCAATCCTGCGGACGAGAAGCCCGTCGGCAGGTCGCTCAGGGTCTGGCGGCAGACGGCCCGCAACGACCTCGTTCCGGGAAGCTTCCACGGTACTGGCATCGCCTCCAACGGTGAACTGCGTCTCACGCCCGCGCTGAGAAAACTGGTCTCGACTCCCGAGACCTATGTCTGGTCGCTTGCTCCTGATCCAGAGGGCAACCTGTACGCCGGAACCGGAACCGGGGGCCGGATCCTGAAGATCACCCCCGACGGCAGGACCACTGTGCTGGCCACACTCCCCGTGATCACCATTCAGAGCCTGCTCCGCTCCGCCGACGGCACGCTCTGGGCAGGGAGCGGAGTCAAGGGGCACCTGTATCGCGTGATGCCCGACGGCACGTTCGGCCTGATGTGTGCCCTGCCAGAAAAATACATCATGTCGCTGGCGGAGGACAGCAAGGGGAACCTGTACATAGGCCCTGCGGGCGGCAACGTATATCGCCTGAGCCGGGAAGAGCGAGCGGGACAGACCGTACGGGCGCTCACTCCCTTCCTGAAAACGTCGGCAGACTACATTCTCGCGCTGGCAGTGGACGCGCAGGACAACCTGTATGCCGGCGCGGGCAACGAGGGCATCCTGTACCGGGTGACGCCGGATGGCAAGAGCACCGTGCTGTTCTCGGCTCGAGAGAACGCGATCACGGCACTGGCGGTGGATGCCCAGGGCAACATCTACGCCGGCACCGGGCCCCGGGGGCTTCTCTACCACATCACGCCCGACGGCAAAGCGACCATGCTGTTCGACCGGGCGACCGCCTTCTTCACTGCCATTCGCCCGGCTCCGGACGGCACACTCTACGCCTCTACCGTCAACGCGGTCTATCACATCCGGCCGGCCGCCAATCCAGCTGCTACCACGGTCTGCCCGCTGGCCAACCCGAAGGAGGTTGACTTCCTGTCGCTGGCTGTGCTGGCTGACGGTCACGTGGCGGTTGGTACCGGCAACGTCGGGGAGATCTGGACTTCCCGGACCGAGCATCCAGAGGGTGCAGTACGACAGGGGACCTATGAGTCGGTGGTGCGCGACGCCGGCCTGATCAGCCGATGGGGAACGGTACGGTGGAGTGCGCTCGCTCCAGACGATGCGCAACTCCGGATCGAGACGCGCACCGGGAACGTTTCTGAACCGGACGGGACGTGGAGCCCATGGATGGAGGTTCAGCGCGACAGCAGTGATCCCCTGCAGGGCACCGTGGTCAGTCCCCCCGGACGTTTCTTGCAGTATCGGGTCGTCCTGAAAGCCGGCAACGGTCAGGCAGAGCCCGCGTTGCGCGAGATCAGTTTCACCTACCTGCCGCGCAATCAGGCTCCGCGCGTCACGTTCCAGTCGCCTGCCGGGGGAGAGCGATGGGCGCGCTCACAGACCCTGCGATGGAACGCGACGGACCCGGACGGCGACACGCTGACCTATCAGCTCTTTTACTCCAGCGACATGGGGGCTACATGGCATTCGCTCCCGGCCGGTAATCCCGATGCGCAGAAGCCGGAGGCCGGATCGGGCCTGCCCTCTCTGGAGCAGGTCCAGCGGCAACTGGACTCCACCGGCATGCCGGAGGCGCAGAAGCGAGCGTATCTGGAGAGCTACCGGTTGCGCCTCGCCGCCGCAACGGGCGAAGCGTTGCGTGAGACCTCGCGCTCGCTGGACACGCAGACCCTGCCAGACGGCACGTACTTGCTCAAGGTCATTGCATCCGATGCGGTGAGCAACCCGACCGATGCTCTGACAGCGGAGGCGATCTCCGAGCCGTTCCTCATTGCCAACGCCGCACCGGAGATAGCTCTGGAACGCCCTGCGGTGGTAGAACGGAGTGTGATGCTGGAGGGGCGCGCCCGGCAGAACCTGATCGCCATCACGGCTGTACAGTATCGAGTCAATTCCGGCAACTGGCAGGCGGCTATCGCGAAGGACGGCCTTTTCGATAGCCCGCGCGAGGCGTTTGCTGTTGTAACCGGCCCGTTACCTTCGGGGAAACAGGTCATCGAAATCGCAGTGTTCAACGCAGCCGGCACACGCCATACCGAGAAGGTCGAGGTCCTGATCCCCTGACGGGTGTCAGCAGTCAGGCAGGAGCCTCACGCGCGTCCTCGTTGCGGTAGCGGTGCTGCCGCACCGCGTGGATGTAGGCCTCGACCTCATATGCGGGGAAGCCGAGCCGATCGAGGCACTGACGGATCATCTCGGTGCCCGCCTCGAATTCGGCATGGATGACCGAGTCGGCTCCGGCGCGCCGCATGCGCGGGATGTCGATCCCCCGGTGCACCCGGGCGATCACGGGCAGGTCGGGCGCCATCCGTTTCAGGGCGCGGACAGTCATCTCCACTACTTCCGCTTCTGGCAGGGCCACAATGGCCAGTGTCATCTCCTGAGGCCGGGTTTTCTGCAGAACAACCGGGGAGGAGGCATCGCCGTACAGGGTCTGCACACAGGGATCGTTCAGGCCCCGCAGGACGCTGGCGTTGTAGTCTACAATCAGGTGGGGTACCTTCCTGGAGCGCAGGGCCTGAGAGACATAGCGCCCGATGCGACCGTATCCCAGCACCAGCACGCGGCAACCGGAGTCGGCTGCCCATTCCGGGTTCTCCGCAAGGCCCTTCTGGCGGTTCAGAAGAGCGGAGATCGCGGGAACGCCGTTGAGCCAGCGGTACAGGGGCACCGCGCTCTGGAAGACGAAGGGCGCGGTGAACAGCGTGAGCAGGGCCGCGGAAAGGATCACGCTGGCGATCTCCTCGGGGATCAGGCCCCGGTTGCTTCCAACTGTTGCCAGAACAAAAGAGAACTCCCCGATCTGTGCCAGCCCCAGACCCGCCAGCACAGCAGTGCGCCCATGCCACCCCAGCAGATAGACCGCGAAGAATGAGAGCAGGGATTTGCCGACTACGATCAGCAACACGACCTTCAGGATCGCCTGCCAGTGCGTCAGCAGGAACCCGGGCACCAGCAGCATGCCGACCGAGACGAAGAAGATGGATGCGAACACATCGCGCAGGGGGCGGATCTGCGAGAACACCTCATGCGCGTAGTCGGACTCGGAGATGACGATCCCGGCCATGAACGCGCCCAGCTCCAACCCCAGGCCCGCCAGGTCCGCTGCCAGGGCAGTGAGCAGGCAGATGCAGAACACAGTGAGCAGAAACAGTTCGGAAGACCCGAACTGCACCACGCGGTGGATCAGGTAGGGTACCGTGCGCGTGGCCAGCATCACAATCACTCCGATGAAAGCCCCGGCCTTCGCTGCTGCGATCCCGACGCTCTGTAACGCGCTCCACCCCTGTGTGGCGACGCTGGCAAAGGCCGGTAGCAGCGAGATCATAACGATCAGGGAAAGATCCTGCACGATCAGGATGCCCAGCATCACCTTGCCGTGCGCCGTGCCGATCTCCCCGCGCTCTTCCAGCACTTTCATCATCACGGCGGTGGAGGAGAGCGAGAGCGCGCAACCCAGGAAAAGGCTGCCGTAGGAGCTCCAGCCCAGCTGCAGGCCGAGCAACCACCCCAGCAATACGGTCCCGAAGATCTGAATGGCGCCCCCCAGAACGGCGGTACGCTGCACTGCCCGCAACTCCTCCAGCGAAAAGTGCACCCCGACCGCAAACATCAGCAGCGCAACGCCTAGCTCGGCCACCATGTTCACCGTGTCGCTGTGGGCCACAATACCGGGAGTGTGAGGGCCAATAACGATCCCGGCGGCCAGGTAGCCCGTCAGTACCGGGAGACGCAGCAGACGCGCTACGGTTCCTCCGATCATCGCCGCAACCAGCGTGATCCCCATGTTGACGAGGAAGGTGTGATCACTCAAGACGAGCCGTCCTCACGGAGTACTGCGCAGATATTCCACCAGCCAGAGACCGGCTCCTGCCAGCAGGAGTAGCGCGATCAGGACCATCAGGCAGCTCAGGATGGGCACCGGGCGATCGGGAGTCCACCCGCAATGCGGGCAGACAGAGGAGAGTGGAGGCTTCGGGCGGCCACAGTGCGCGCAGTGGCGTGTGTGCGTCGAGTGGCGCAGGGGCGATCTCATGAGACCCCGGGATCGTTACGACCTGGCGCGCTCGTGGTACGGTCCCGGGCAGGGAGCTCCGCAGGATCTTCACTCAACCCTTTCTTCAACTCCCGGACGCCCCGGCCCAGACCCCGCATTATCTCTGGAATGCGATTGGCACCGAAGAATATCAACAGGATCAGTGCCACGAAAATCAGGTCGTTGGTGCTGTTGATGAAGGCGATCATGGTCCTCCCTCCGGTGCGCTCCTGAAGACAGTGGGCGTCCTGCGGGCCCGTTCGGAAGGCGAGGCGCACAGGGAGCAGACAGGAGCGAAAGCAGCGCCCGCCGGGGTAGCAGCGTGCCCCGCGCTTTATTACCCTTACGTAAGGGCCGGTTCAGATAGTGCCTGTGGGAGCCATACAGGCCGTATGGCGCTCAGAGGCCGATCCGCCGCATCGATTCGCCGATCAGGCGCAGACGGTCGTCGTCGGAAGGGAGCGCGCGCAGCTTCTCACTGAAAGGCTCCGGGGTCACCGGGCCGTTATAACCGATGTCCCGCAGGGCCTGCAGAAATCCTGCAATGTCGATCACGCCGGTCTCCCCGGGCAGTGCGCGCACGTTGTCGATCTGTGCTTCTACAGGAACATCCGCCGGCGCATCGTTCACATGCACATAGACCACCTGCTCCGGGCGCAACGCGCGCAGATCCTCCAGCGTACCTCCGGATGTGTACCAGTGCCACGTATCCAGCAATATCCCGACATTGGGGCCGATATCCGCGGCCATCGCCAGCATCTCTTCCATGCGATAGATGAACGGGTACTGCTGGCTATCGCGCAGGGTCTTTGTCCCGATGAATTCCAGACCGAGGCGGCACCCGTGTTCTGCCAGCACCTGCGCGATAGGCTGGAAGCGTTTCACGTGAAACGCCCGGTTCTCCGGAAAAGGCAGGGTGTTGGAACAGGGCATGATCCAGGTCATGGTGCGACCACCACCGATGGCTGCCGCTGCCTGCGCAAGTCGGGGCAGCAGAGCCAGATCGCGTTGCCATGCGGCCTCATCGCCCCGCCAGTCCACCGGCAGTCCGAACCCCGCTGGCCGTATCCCCGCTTCCTCAAAGATACGGCGGATCGCATCCACTCCCTGCGTCTCCACCCGGTCTGCAACCTCTCCCGGGGAGAACTCCACGCCGGCAAACCCGGCCTTCCGGGCCGCGGCGATGGCCTCTTCCAGACTGGCGACCCGCACGCCAATGGCGCCGGGACTTAACGCGCTATACATGGGGATATCCTTTCCAGATGTTCGCTACAGACGGATCTAGCTCTCGCCCAGTTGATCGAAGAACTGCACGAGCAGATCCAGATCCAGCACATCGATGCTCCCGTCGCAGTTGAAATCGGCTCCCGAACTCCATGTCGGATCGCCTTCGGCGGAGTCAAAAGCCCCGATCAGAATGTCCAGATCCAGCACATCGACCGCGTTATCGTTATTGGCGTCTCCGGCGGGCAGTGTGAGCGTGATCCCGGTGACATTGTTCTGCGTTGCGTGCACCGGCACCGTCTGCCGCAGCCATCGGGCTCCTTTAACCGCCAGTGTGTAATCGCCCACAGGGATGTCCGCGAACGTGAACGCTCCTGAGGGGGACAGTGTGACGTTGCGCGTGAACGGGGGCGCGCCGGAGGTCGGACGGAACTCGAAGGTGAGCGGCTGGGCGAGTGAGGCACTGCCGGGCAGGTTGATCGATCCCGCAATGACGACCAGCGGGTGGGGCAGGCGGAGCTCGAGGTATACGGGCAGGTGGCCGCTTCCGTCCGCCAGGTTGATGAGTGCCTGCGCAATCGCCGGTCCCACCATGGTGTTTCCGGTGGTGCGCAGGACCGTGTTGTAGCTCCCCCCGTCGTTGCCCCAGGTGCGGTAGGAGTGGTTCGGGTCATTCCAGGTGAACGTGCTGAACGGGAAGTTCGGGTTGCCGATGTAGTCCAGACCGTTGCCATCAATCAGGTCCGCGGAGACTAGGATCTGATCGAAACGATCATCCATCTGAATGGCCGGGTCCTGCGTGTGCAGGAAACGGAAGCTGAAGTTGTTGTTCCAGTTGCCGGGCGAGTTGACCGGGTCAAAGCAGCGCCCACGGTTGTTGGACCGGGAGCTGACCAGCTCCACATAGGCGGCCTCGCTGGCACCGGGAATGTTGAAGTCCCCGGCAACGATGAAACTGTAGTCGGGTGGCAGGGTCTCGGCATTGGCACGGATCCGTTCTGCCTCGATGCGGCGGCGCATCTGATCGGTGCTCGTGCTGCCTGCCTTCATATGCGTGCTGTAGCAGGCGATGCGCGGTGGCGCGTTGATGTAGCCCTTCAGTTCGATGTCGTAACGCATGAGATGACGCGGATGGCCCGAACTGGAGGAGGAGCCTGCCGAGACCACCCACTGCTGGAGCAGGCGTACTTTTGAGGTGCGGTAAAAGAAAGCGCTGTCGGTGTCCGGTCCGTTGACGAAGGCCGCAGCGGCCCAGTCCCCGGGGCTACCCGGTGCTGTGTTCAGCGCGACACGGAAGTCGTTGACTGCCGTACTGGACATGAACTCCTGACAGATGATGATGTCCGGTGCCAGCGAACGCCCGTTGAACGTGGCGTACACGGCAGTCTGAATATCGCTCTGCTTACCGCCGTTGTACTTGCTGATGTTCCATGTGACGATACGCAGTTGTGCGCGAACCGTGAGGGGCAGGACGCACAGCAGAAGGCCCAGCAGGACGCTCCAACCGCGAAACTTGCCAGACATGCGGTTTCTCCTCTGCATGGTGTGATGCGAGTCCTACAGGAACAGCCGGGAACCATTGTACCCTGCTGCCCGGGGGATCTGTACGCGCCCCGGCATCACGGGCGCTTGCTTGCGGGTTCCGGGTCGGGTATGCTATAATCACCTGCTATACGGAGCTTTTGAGAAGCGCGCTCCTTCGGGATCCGGAGGACGCAGGGCTCATTCAGGAGATACGACGGTGCCAAAAATTGATACCGCCGACTTCAAAAATGGCGTTTCCATCATCCTGGACGGTGAGATCTACACCATCGTCTGGTTCCAGCACCACAAGCCTGGCAAGGGCGGTGCTGTGATGCGCACCAAGCTCAAGAACCTCCGCACGGGCGCCGTGATCGATCGGACCTTCAACGCGGGCGAGCGGTTCGAGCAGGCGATCCTGGAACGCTACCCCATGCAGTACCTGTATAAACAGGATGACGAGTACGTGCTGATGCATCCCGAGACCTACGAGCAGGTGAGCGTCAGCGGTAGCACCTTCGGCGAGTCCATCAAGTATCTCAAGGACGGCATGGAGGTCAACGTCATCGAGTACAACGGCAAGATCCTCGGTGCGGAGGTGCCCTTCTTCGTCGAGCTAACCGTAACCGATACGGAACCCGGTGTGCGGGGCGACACGGCGGCTGGAGGCTCCAAGCCGGCAACTCTGGAGACCGGGGCGGTCATCAACGTGCCCTTCTTCGTGAACATCGGAGATCGGGTGAAGGTGGACACGCGCACTGACACCTATCTGGAACGGGTCAAGTAGTTCTTCTGTCCGTAGTAGCTGGCCACAGGGAAGCAGGGGAACCGCAGTGTCTAACGTGCAACGCGCCGGGGGCGGCCATTCTGGCTCTCTCTATGACTCTCTCAGCGACATTGCAATGAAGGTGTTTCAGCTGGGAGTGGTCGTCAGCGGAGCGCTGATGCTCTATCTGCTCTGGGGGCTTTTCACAGGCAAGCTGGCCGATGTGGCGAACCAGTCGCCCGCGGAAGTACAGCAGGCTCTGCAGACGATCGGGACCCTCTCGCTGGCGTTGAACATCAGTCTGGTCCTGACCCTGATCAGCGCGATCTTTCTCTACTACGATGAGGACTCTCTGGGCTGGGCACTGGTGCTGCTCGGGGCGTTTCTGGCGTTCGGTCTGCAGTTCCTCATGGACTTCCTGTTCACATCGGACAAAGCGCGCCTGATGTCCGGCAGAGTGTCCGAGGCGACTCTGCGTGAGATCCATCTGGCTGCCATATTGATTGGCGCGCCGGGCATTCTGCTGGTGCTGCGCAGCATGGCAGTACGGATCTTCTCCGGCAGGCAGGAGGATCTGACTGCGGTCACTTACGGGAAAGACGCGAAGCAGGAGGCCGGTCAACCCTCCGCACTGATCGGTGCGTTTGCCAAGTGCTGGCAGCTGCCCTTCTGTCGGGAGAGTCTGCGCAAGAAGTGTCCGATCTATCACGCGCGCACAAGGTGCTGGAAAGAGCGCATCGGGTGCATGTGCGAAGAGAATGTCATCCGTCTGGCCATGGGCGGCGATGAGGGCACCGAACCGCCTGCGGACATGAGCAAGCAGTCCGGCTTTGTGCCCATCGGGGACCTGATCGCCAAAAGCGAGCAGGAGGAGCGCAAAAAGATCCCGACGCGTCCGGGGCCCCGTGGAGTGCGCATCCCGACCAATCCGCATCTGACCGAAGCGCAGAAGCGGATGCGATGTCAGAACTGCATCATCTACAACGAACACCAACGACTGAAATACCAGTTGCTGTCGCCCGTGGTCACTCTGGCGGTGCCGGTGCTGGTGTTCTGGCAATTTGAGAATCTGCGCGGACTGATCGCCACCCTGCTCCGCACGCTGGATACGGTGATCGGGCGTCTGACTTTCTCCAACACAGGTGCTTCCGATCTCACCCGCAACGTTACCGGATCTCTGCCCGTGGAAGTCATCCTGATAGTGAGCTTCACACTGGTGTTGATGACGTGGGCGCTACGCTTCCTCGAGTATCTGGTGTTTCGCCTGAAAGTGTGATGTTCTTCCCCGGGCTATGTCTGCTTGCGCTGTCAGAGGGGGTGCTGGCACCCGGGCGGCAACGCAGAGCCGTTAATTGAACTGAAGAGTGAGGAAACCAGAAGAGCATGGATCTGGAAGAGCTGGAACGGCTGGCCGCCATGGTGCAGAAGGCCAATATTCGTGAACTGACGTTGCGTCAGGGAGACGCCCGGATCACTCTGCGCAAGTCGGTCTCTGCGGGAGAGCCCTCGATACTCCTCGCCAGCGAGGATCCAGACGCTGAGGCCATAGAAGATCTGCAAGAGACGCTTCTGGAAGACACAGAAGATGCACGAGAGGAACAGATCTTCTTTGTGACCGCGCCTCTGGTCGGAGTGTTTCGCCACGTCAATCCGGTGGTCGGGCTGGGAGCTACCGTGAAAGCCGGACAGGTCGTGGGGGTAATCGAGTCGATGAACCTGGCACATGAGGTGCAGGCGAGCGAAGGGGGGGTGGTGACCGACGTGATGATCGAGGACGGAGTCGCTGTGGAGTACGGACAACGGCTCTTTGCATTACAGGTCTGCCCTGCGAGTGAGCCCGGAGGAGTAGCGTGATGTGCAGCCATAGATCCGGTGCGCGCGCGCTGCGTCACGCCGGTTTCTCCCTGATCGAAGTGCTGCTGGTGGTGGCTCTGCTCGTGCTGATTGGTGGCGGGCTGGCCTACTTCTATCTGGGACGCGGCGGACGCGAGAAGCCCGACGGCACGCGGGCGCGCACCCCGATCACCGTGGCAAAAGACACCGTGTGTCAGAGCAACCTCGGGCAGGTGCGTCAGGCAGTGAACGTGTTCCGCGCTGGCGACCCGGAAGAGACACTGCCCCGATCCCTGCAGGAGCTGCGATTGCCTGCAGAGCTCCTCACCTGCGCCGTGGGCGGGGAGCCCTACCAGTATGAACCAGAGACCGGCGCGGTGCGCTGTGTCCATCCAGGACATGAGAATTTCTGAATGTTCAAGAAGATCCTGATTGCAAATCGTGGCGAAATCGCCCTGCGGATCCTCCGGGCCTGCCGGGAGATGAAGATCCGTACCGTGGTGGCCTACTCCACTGCGGATGCCGACTCTCTGCCGGTGCGGCTGGCAGATGAAGCCATCTGCATCGGTCCACCTCCCCCCAAAGACAGTTACCTGCACGCGCATAACATCATCAGTGCCGCGCACATCACCGGCGCCGAGGCGATCCATCCCGGCATCGGATTCCTGTCGGAGCGCCCCAGCTTCGCCGAGGCCTGCGAGATGTGCCACGTCAAGTTCATCGGACCTCCCGCCGAGGCCATGGAAGCGATGGGCGACAAGGCGACCGCGCGCGCTACCATGCAGAAGGCAGGTGTTCCAGTGGTCCCGGGTACGCCCGCGTTGAACAACGATCAGGAGGCGCTCGCGTTTGCCCAGAAGTACGGCTATCCCCTGCTGGTCAAAGCCGCATTCGGTGGTGGAGGGCGGGGCATTCGTCTGGTGCAGAACGAAGACGAGTTGCCACGCGCTCTGGAGATGGCCCGTGCGGAGGCAGCTGCCGCGTTTGGCCGGGCCGAGGTCTACCTGGAGAAGCTTATCGAGGAGCCGCGTCACGTGGAGGTGCAGGTGCTGGCGGACGCGCACGGCAACGTGGTACATCTGGGCGAGCGCGAGTGCTCCATCCAGTCCCCGCGGCGCCAGAAGATCATCGAGGAGGCACTGGCCGTCGGGATCTCGCCGGATCTGCGCCGACGCATGGGCGAGGCTGCGGTGCGAGCGGCCAGAGCGATCGGGTACGTCAACGCAGGCACCATCGAGTTCCTCGTAGACGCGCACGACAACTTCTATTTCATGGAGATGAACAAGCGGTTGCAGGTGGAGCACTGCGTGACGGAGATGATCACCGGGATCGATCTGGTGCAACAGCAGATCCGTATCGCCGCCGGTGAGCGCCTCCCCTTCAGTCAGAAGCAGATCACGTTCCATGGACATGCCATCGAGTGCCGCATCAACGCCGAAGAACCCGAGCGCGAATTCATGCCCAGCGCCGGGTGTATCGAGCATCTGGTGCTGCCCGGAGGCCCCGGCGTTCGTGTGGACACGCATATCCATGCTGGCTACATGGTCCCACCATACTACGACCCCCTGCTGGCCAAGGTGATCGTCTGGGAGAAAGATCGCCCCGCGGCGATCACACGCATGCAACGCTGTCTGCAGGAAATGGAAATCCGGGGCATCAAGACCAACATTGCCTTCTGCCGCAAGATCGTTTCCAACGCGTACTACCGGCGGGGCGAACTGACTACCGACTTCATCCAGCGCCGGATCTTCGCCAGCAACCAGCCCTGATCCCTGTGCCGGTGCCACCCCGGAACCACCAGAAAAACAACCGGGCAGTCATAGTGCATTGCACAGGGATAGAGTATAATGGAAGCGATCCGTCCCGCGTCAGTGACATTTTTCTGGCGTTTTCTGTTTATTGCAGGACGGTTGTTCTTCCGGCATAGGAGCATACAGGAGAACCGCGCATGAGTTACGACGAGTTTCCGTCGGGTGCGCAGGCGCCAGCAACGGATGATCTGGCGCGCAACACGCTCCCTGCGGAAACGTCTGTTGCGGATGCGCCGCCTGCAGATCCGTCGCCCGGATCCGGCGCCGACGATGCAGGGACTGCCGCAGCATCCGCCTCTGAAGGGCCCGATCCACTTGCCGTTGTGCCGGTACGTTCACGCAGTCGCCGCAAAAGCGCTGTGGTGCCGGCCGCACCTCTGGAACCGGATGCAACGCACTCCGGACTGCCTGAAACGCCCCCGTCCGATCCTTCCACTGTCGTGGAAGACGCTTCCCCTGCGCCGCCGAAAACACGCCGCCGCACCACGTCCTCGCGCAAGAAAATCGAAACCAGTGCTGTGGTACCGGCCGACACCGGGGCTCCGACAGAGGTATCGGAAGGCACACTGGTGTCTGGAGCTGCAGAAGTGGCCCCGGCGCCTGAGCCGAAAACACCGCGTCGGCGATCGCGCAAGACCGTACCAGCCGACGCGCCGGCTCCGGCAGAACCGGTGCCCGACGTTCCGATGCCGACGACAGAGAGTGCAGCGTCGCCCCCGACGACACCACGACGGAGACGCCGTAAAGTTGCAGAGGCCACCTCTCCCACGCAGGACGTCCCTGTGCAACCGGCCCCAACACAGGAGATCGCGCCGGCACCCGAGGCCCGGACAGACGCACCGGAACAGATAGTTACCTCGCAGGAGCCCGCGGGACTCGCGCCCGTTACAGATGCGCAGGATCCTCTGGCCCTGCCTGTTCTCGACGCACAGGTAGAACTCCCCGGCGTGCCTGCAGAGCGCGATGGGAAGGGCAGGGAAACGCCGGAAGCGCCGGCCACCGGTCGGAGGCGCCGTGTGCGCGAGCGTGCGCGCGACCGTAACAGGCGTGTAGAAGCTCCGGACACTGTCACGTCCCCTCCCGCCACGGAGGAAGAGGAAACTACAGACCGCACCGTTGGAGCCCATCTGGTCACCCGGCAGGGTATCCCGGAGATCCATATCCATGGCGTGCCCTATCCGCCGGTGCTCTTCTTCGGCAATATGGAGGATGAGAAGAGCCGGTCCCGGGTGATTTCACAGATCCGTCGCGCGGCTCGACACGGGGTGCACCTGCACTCCACGTTGATCGAGCTGCCCTGCCCGATCACAGAAGACAGTGCCGCGCTGGACGAGATCGATCGCCGCCTGCGTGCCGTGCTGGATGCCGATCCGGAGGGCTACGTGATGCCGCGCATCATTTTTGTGCCGGCTCGTGGCTGGAAACGGGAGTATCCGACCGATATCAGCACCTACGCCGACGGCACGACCGGCGATCCTTCGGTCACCAGTGAGCGCTTCTGGCTGGAGGCTGAGCACTCCCTCACCACGCTGATCGCGCACATCCTGCGGCAGGAGTGGGGGCGACGGGTTTTTGGCTACCATCTGGAACGGGGCGAATGGTTCCAGCCAGCAGATCTGGGCTACGATCGCAGCATTGCCAATCGGGACGCTTTTCGCGACTGGCTGCGTGAGCGATATCATAACAACCTGGTCGCGCTGCGCGCCGCGTGGTACGATGGCGATGTGCAGTTCCACACCGCCGAGATCCCGCCGCTGATCCTCAAGCCCGATCAGAATCGCGCCTTCTATGAGACGCGCCGGGAACGGCGCTACATCGATTTCAACGAGTTCACGTCGGAAACAACGGCCCGCCGGTTAATCGCGCTCGCCCGCGCCGTTAAGAAGGCGACTCAGAACCAGGCGCTGGTCTCGGTCTGCTACGGCTACACCTTCGAGTTCGGGCACCCGTTCAGCGGGCATCTGGCACTGAATCAGCTGCTCTCCTGCAATGCCATCAATCTGATCTGTGGCCCGCCCTCCTACCGTGATCGCAAGGCGGGTGGGGCCGCCTCCCTGCCCGCCCCGGTCGACTCGCCTCCCATACACGGCAAGCTCTGGATGTCGGAAGACGACACCAAAACCTACCTTGCGCCCGCCCGTCAACCGGCAGATGACTTCAATCCCCGTCTGGGAGATCGCTTCCTCACCGAGCAGGCCCAGCTGCGTGCCATGGGATATGCGCTGACGCACCACATCGGGATCGGGTTCATGGACCTGTGGGGCGAGGGATGGCTGGATGAGGACAGTCTGTGGGAGCGGATCGGCGGATTCGCCCGCCGTTACGCGCAGGTGCTCAGACATCATGAGCGGCCTCGATGCCCGGACGTCATCGCGATGATTGACGAGAAAAGCCTGCTGCACATCCAGCGCGGCGAGCCGTTCTTCCGGCGGGTCACGCAGGGGGTACGCGACGTGTTGCAACGCGCCGGGGTCTCCTACGGGGTTTATCTGCAGAGTGACCTGCTGTCGGCACGCTTTCCAACAGGCGCCCGGCTCTACCTGTTCCTGACCCCTTACCGCCTGACCGTGGAGCAACGACAGGCTATCCATGAGAAGTTGCAGCGCGATGGCAAGACACTGGTGTGGCTGTACGCGCCGGGATCCTGTGAGGAGCGGCCGGGCGTCGGAGGCGTGATGGAAGAGACCGCGACAGCAACAGTGGGCATCACGTTGCGCCAGCAGGAGTGGAATTCGGAGCTGGGTTCCCGGGTTCTCAAGCCCGACCATCCCCTGACAGCATACATGACGCAGCGGGAATACGGGATCCGGGAGCGGTTGAATCCTTCGTTTTTCGTGGATGATCCGGACGCCGTTGCCATCGCCGAATATCAGGGGTCTGGTCTGACTTCACTGGCGGTCAAAACACTGGGGGACTGGCAATCCGTCTTCGTTGGTGACCCCTGTCTACCTCTGGAGTTGTTGCGGGGCATCTGCCGTTTTGCAGGCGTGCATGTCTGGACTCCGCAGGGTGACGATGTGGTCTCCATTGGTGACGGGTGGGTCATGCTGCATGCAACGCGCGATGGGCACCGTGTTCTGCAACTGCCGGAGCCGACCGCTCTGTACGATCTGGGGGGCCAGCAATTCATCGCCGATGAGGCGCGTGAGCACCGCTTCTTCATGCGTGCCGGCACGACCCGTCTGTTCTGTGTCGCACCCCTGGAGCGCATGCTGCGGTGGGAATTGCCTAACCTGACCCTGCCGGGGGAGGGAAGAGCGCGGATTGTGCTCAACGGTGTGCAACAGACTGTCGAAGAGGACGCGCTCCGGGCGGAACCCCTGTCTGCAGTGGCAAGTCCTCCGGAACAGGAGGCTCCGGAGCACCCACAACCTACGCCCGATGATCTGGCCACACTGGAAGCCGTGTTGAACATGGACATCAGCGCGTATGAGGGGTTGGAGCTGGAGCCTCCGGAGGAATTCGATTATCTCGACGTGCCCACTACAACGCCAGCGCCTGCTGCGCTGGCGGGGCTTCTGGACAGGAGCGATCCGACCACACCCCGACGCCGACGGCGGCGACGTGGAGGGCGTGGCCGGGGCCGCCGTCGTCAGGAGGCGCAACGAGAAGAAGGGACACCGGGTGGTGAAGAGAACGGAAGCTCTGCTTCCTGAGGATCTCTGCGGGGTAGAGTCATCCGTCCCGGAACGATGGACGAGAAAGGCAGGGCGATCATGCGCAGGCCAAATGTTTCGGTCAAACAGATGATTGCCTACAAGATCGGGGCACGGGCACGCAAGTTCGCCTCGGAGGGGTGCCCCATTGAGGGGTATGACCTGCTGTACGGGGCTATCGCGGAGGCCCGTCAGACCGACAGCGAGATGGTGGGCCTGCTGGAGGCCGAAATCGACCGCTACGAGCGCTGGGTCGAAGGTCTGGATACCGCTGATCCATGACAGCAGATGCCCGGGCCACTCGGAGCCTGCAACAGGAAGGACGTTTTCCGTGAAACTCATGCATCTGGACGATCGGGGACGCGCCCGGATGGTCGATGTCTCTGATAAAGCGGAGACGGCGCGACAGGCCCTGGCACACGGGCGGGTGCGCCTGCGAGCCGACACCGTGGCGCTCCTGCGGGGAGGCACCGTGCCGAAGGGCAATGCGCTGGAGATTGCACGCATCGCCGGGGTGCTGGCGGCCAAGCGCACAGCCGATCTGATCCCCCTGTGCCACCCGTTGCCTCTAACGCACATCAACGTGGAGCTAACCGTAGAAGACGACGGCGTGCAGATTCGCTCCGAGGTAACGACGGTCGGGAAAACCGGTGTGGAAATGGAGGCATTGACCGCGGTCTCTGTAGCCGCGCTCGCCCTGTACGATATGATCAAAGCGATAGACCGTGAGGCGGTCATCTCCGACATCTGTCTGGTCGAGAAGTCGGGAGGGCAGAGCGGCGACTATCACCGTGCAAACATTCCCTGACCTGCTCCCGGTTGCACCACCTCGAGTACCATCTCAATCGAACTCCAGCGAAACGGTCTGGCCGGCGGGGCACCGCAGGATGATCGTGTTGTCCGCACCGGCTGTCATGGGCACAGAACGCCCGCGGGCATGTGCGGAGCGTATCTTCTGACCGGTCGGGGGTACCAGAGTGATCACCCGGGCCTTCGGGCTGAACAGGGTGCCTGCAGTCGCGCGGCCATCGCGCCACTGCAGTCCTACAGTCACGTTGCCCCGCGCTTTGAACCCGGAAAAGGAGCCTTCGGGCCAGGCCTTCGGTAACGCGGGCAGGAGGCGCAAGCGCCCTCTGTGGCTCTGCAACAGCATCTCAGCGATCCCGGCAGTACCGCCGAAGTTCCCATCGATCTGGAAGATCCGGGGGGGATGCAGGTCGAGCAAGCTGATAGTGGCGAAGTCCGCGATCAGGTGACGCAGATGCTCTTCCGCATGATCTCCCTCGCGCAGGCGCGCCCAGAAACAAACCACCCACGACCGGCTCCATCCCGTGTGCCCCCCGTTATGTGCCAGCCGGCGCTCCAGAGCAACCCGCGCCGCTCTGGCCAGCTCCGGTGTCTCCTCCAGAGTGATCTGGTCACCCGGGTAAAGGGCAAACAGGTGTGAAAAATGCCGGTGTCCCGGTTCCGCCTCTTCGTAGTCCTCCAGCCACTCCTGCAGCTGCCCGTATCTGCCGATCTGCAAGGGTGGGATGCGCTCCAGAATTTTGCGCCACTGCGCCTGCAGGTCCCGGTCGACGCCAAGGATCTGCGCCCCTTCGATCAGGTGGGTGAACAGGTCGTGGATCAGCTGAAAGTCCATGGTCGCGCCGATGCAGAGCGACACCGGGTCGACACCGCCGATGAA